>JAPLMX010000111.1 GCA_026386805.1 Phycisphaerae bacterium
CAGGTGGAGCCGGACAATCTGTACTTTCTCCTGGGCCGAAAACTTCCGTCGTACGGTCATGGACATCCCCTTTCAAAAAGACACCAAACTACTCACTAACACTCGATCTGGGAATGTCCAATTCCATCTGAGGCAACACAACACGAATATTCGTGTCGTTTGTGGCCTGCGTGGTTCAAGAAGTAGGTGTCCGCAGATTTCGCCAATCTTCGCAGATTACCCCGTCCGAATCTGAGCAATCTGTGGATGATGTTCTGGTCTTTTGGGTCGATATCCGCGTTCATCCCGTTCATCTGCGGTTTCCTTGCCTTGGTGTTCTCGCCGTACTCTGTGGCCACTCCGAGTCCACGGTCGGGGGCGGCTGGGAGACAAGACGGTCACGCCGATACATTTTACGCTCTGCCGCTTCCACCTCTGTTGAGGGGCAATAGGGACTGTCCGAATGGCTCGCCTGTTACGGCACGGCAAAGGCGCAGCATTTTGTTTTCTTGGCAAGCATTTTCCTCGAAGATGGTGTAAGTCTTCAAAGCAAAAGGAATCCTGTCTCGCGCAGAGACGCAGGGACGCAGCGTTTGAAATACGTTCTATCTTGCTTTTCTCTGCGCCTCCGCGTCTCCGCGCGAGACGTCATTCTCCGGACTAACGAGGGACGGGCCGCAATTTCAGGGGTCGTGCACGCCAGTGATCGGAGGCTGTCCCCGTTCCGTCGAGATTAGGCATCTGTCCGCTCCCAGACCATCGTTTCCCTGCCTCGCCAGCGTCGCGAAGCGGGATAGAAATTCTCTCTAATGTGACTAAGGTTTCCTGCGGATGGGGGTAAGGCACGCGGAGTGCTGGGGCACGAGCCGCATGGCGCTATCCAGGGCCTTGTTGCCGCATTTGCACCAGATTCGCTTGACAAAGCCTCGCGCATTCGGTATGCTGGATCTCGTATATTTGGATAGTGTCGCGAAGGGGGGGCAGAAAACCGAGGAGGAGGAGTCATGTCACCAGACAGAAGAGTAATCAGGATGCTGACCGGGCGGCCAGGGAATCCCGGCCGCTTCCGTTTCATCCAGCGATGGGTCCGTGTGACGTTCCTGCTGGCCGCGCTGGCGGCGCCGCAGCTTGGGCACGCCGAGCCGGTACCACTGCATTTCGACACCTTTACCCCCGACACGAACGTCACGAATGTGAACAACGAGTTGGGACCGGGATATACCGGTGGCCTGACCATGAACTTCCTGCATGTGGCGACCCACGAGGGCAAGACGATCGATGCCCGCGTCACCGCCGTCGTGCGGCCTAACACGGAATTTGCGACCGGCGCCACCAACGGGACCGCGCGCGGCTACATTCCGAACTATAGAGCGACGACTCCCCGCCAGCCGACCGGCGACCTCGGTTTCCTCTATGCGGGGGTGGATGAAGGTACTTCGGGGATCACCCTGACTATCTCTTTCTTCGATGGCACGGGGGACCGCCGCGGCACATTCCGCGAAGCGTATGCGGTCCCGGACCTCCGACTGCTCGTCTACGACGTCGACGGCGAACCGGCGCAGGCGGAGTGGTTCGATGCTTCTTATGCGGACGGGTTGTACTCCTACGCGACGGGTACCACGGCCGCCAAGGTGACGGCCACGCCGACCGCCACGGGCGTGCACTTCGTCGGCCCTGGGAGAGACTTCCGAGAAACCGACACTTCCGGAGCGGTGCTGCTGCGGTATTGCAGCACCAGCCGCATTACCCTGGCGTTCGGCGCCGAGCAGCACAAAGCGGGCGAGAACCCCGTGTTCTCCGCCATCGACGGAGACTTGAACCTGCCGGTGACGGGCGAGTTCCAGACTCCGAAGGTCGTCCCGGCGCCCCGTGCCGTTCCGCCGACGCCGGTGGCGCCGCCCAGCAAGTCCGTCTCGCGTCTCTATCCGGCGGACAACGGAATCCGCGTGGAAAGGCTGACGCCGGCCGAGGTCCCGCTCAACGTGCCCTTTGAGTACACGATCAAGGTCACGAACGTGACCCAGACGCCCGTGCAGGACGTGGTCGTACGGGAGAGTCTCCCGAGGAACTTCAACCTGCAGAGTGCCAACCCGGAACCCGAGAAGGAGGGCGCAGACCTCTCCTGGACTCTCGGTGCGCTCGACCCGAAGGCCAGCCGGGAAATCAAAGTATCGGGCGTCGCCACGACGGCGGACAATCTCGAAACTTGTGCCACGGTGACTTTCCTGGTCCCCCCCGTTTGTGCCAGCATCGCGGTCGTGGAGCCGAAGCTGACGTTCACAATGACCGCCTCCCAAGAGGTTCTGGTCAGTGATCCGATCGAAGTGCAATTCGTTGTCACCAACAGTGGAACCGGTACCGCACAGGGCGTCAAGATCGTGGATATGCTGCCCGCCGGCTTGCGGACCGGGGACGGCAAAATCGGATTAGTGCTCAACGTCGGCACCCTGGCCCCGGGGCAATCGCGCCAGTTGGCCGGCTCTTTCAAGGCCGCCAAGACCGGCCAGTACGTCACCAAGGCGGTCGCCAGTGCCGAGGGCGGGTTGAAGGCCGAGGCCACCGCCACGATGATCGTGCGCCAGCCGGTCCTGGCGATTACCAAGACCGGGCCCGCCCGACAATACATCGGCCGGCCGACCACCTATGAGATCACGATTACGAACAAGGGCGATGCGCCTGCGGCCAATACCCTGGTGGAGGACACGATCCCCCCAGGAGTGCAGGGAGTCCAAACGTCTCCGGCCGGCGCGGTCTCCGGCTCGAAAGTGGTGTGGCAGTTGGGTACGTTGGCCGTCAATGCCGCCAAGAAGGTCAGTATCACCTATACTCCCACGGGGGCAGGGTCTCTGGCCCAGGTCGCCACGGCCTCCGCGGTCTGCGTGGATCCAGTGACCGCCACGGCTCAGACCACAGTGTACGGGATTGCCGCCATGCTGCTGGAAGTGATCGATACGGACGACCCGGTCCAGATCGGCGGGCAGACCACGTACCTGATTACCGCGACCAACCAGGGCTCCAGCCCCAGCACTAATGTGCAAATCACCGTGGCCGTTGAGGATGCCGAAGAGATCGTGGCCGTCAGTGGCCCGACCCCTGTCACCGTAGAAGGCAAGACCGCCCGATCCGCGCCGCTGGCCACCCTGGCGCCAAAAGCCAAGGCGACGTGGCAGGTCACCGTGAAGGCCCTCAAGGCGGGGGATGTACGTTTCAAGACCACGATGACCACGGGGGAGTTGGGGCGTAATGTGGAAGAGACGGAGGCAACTCAACTCTATGAATAGCTGGGATTCCGGGGACACACCGGCACATTTCACACTCTGCCGCTTCCACCTTTGTTGAGGGGCAATCGGGACTGTCCGAGTGGTTCGCCTGTCAATCCGTCCCGTGGCTGAGATTGACCCCCTGGACCGCATCGAGAGTGGGGTCGGGGCTTGATAATCCTTGCAAATTCGGAATTGGATTCCTAAAATGCAAGGATGATTAAGAGAAGTCTGGAGAATGACATCCTCGCATCTCTTGGCCAGTTCCCGGCGGTCGGGATTATCGGATCTCGACAGGTGGGCAAAACCACGTTGGCCAGGATGATTGCCGAGAGCCGCTCGGAGAAGGCTGTATATCTTGATTTGGAGCGGCCGTCTGACTTGGCCAAGCTGGGCGATGCCGAGCTCTACCTTCGGTCTGTGGCCGATTCCCTTGTCGTCATCGACGAAATCCAGCGCCGGCCCGATCTGTTTCCTGTGCTGCGATCGCTGATCGACGAGCAGCGGCGGCCGGGGCGGTTCCTGATCCTGGGCTCTGCGTCGCCGGCCCTGTTGAAGCAATCCTCGGAGAGTCTGGCCGGCCGCATCGTGTACCATGAATTGAAGCCCTTCGATCTCCAGGAAGTCGGGGCCTTGCCTGAGAACCTGAGCCGGCTTTGGAATCGAGGCGGCTATCCGGAGAGCTTTCTCGCGGAGTCGGATTCGGCCTCACTGAAGTGGCGGGAGGCTTTCATCCAGACCTACCTGGAGCGGGATATCCCCAACCTTGGTTTGCATATACCGGCCGTCACGTTGCGGCGGTTCTGGCTGATGCTGGCCCATTGCCAGGGGCAGTTGTGGAACGCCAGCAAGGTTGCCGGCAGCCTCGGGGTGGACTCCAAGACCGCGCGGAGGTATTTGGACCTACTGGAGGATACCTTCATGGTCAGACAACTCCAGCCGCTCCACATCAATCTCAAAAAGCGCCTGGTGAAATCGCCCAAGATCTACCTGAGAGACACCGGCCTCTTGCACGCGCTGTACGAGATCCAGACCAACGAGCAGCTCCTGGGCCATCCGGCGGCCGGGGCCTCCTGGGAGGGCTGGTGTGTGGAACAGGTCCTGTCCGTGGTGAGGCCGAGCACGGCCGCCTGTTTCTACCGGACCTCGGCCGGAGCGGAGATCAACCTCGTTCTGCAACCTCCCGGCGGCGAGTCTCCGATCGCGGTGGAAGCCAAGTTCTCTCTGGATCCTCGTCCGGCCAAGGGCTTCTGGTCGGCGCTGGATGACTTACAGCCGGCACGGAGCTTCGTGGTGTACCCAGGTACTGAATTCTATCCGCTCGGCGTGAACGCGTGGGCTCTTCCGGCAAGTCAGATCGCGAGCATAGCAGAGATCGGGTCTGGGAATGATGTGCCCAATTTTAAGCCGAGATAGGTTAGGCATTTCCGGAAACGAGGGGCCGATGGCGACTGTTTTGACTATTGCGTTTGCGCTGGCGCTGGGGTGGCCCGCCGGGGCGCAGGCCGACGGCCGGCCCATCGTTGGGGCGATTCGCTGGGACGCATGGTATGGTCAGGGCGGACCCGTGGCGGAGGTCGAGCGCTCGCTCGGCCCGCGCAAGTTCCACTTTCGCCTGCCGTTCTTTGCCCGCGTGTTTGCCGATGACAAAGTCCGTATCGACGGCGCTGCGCCGGGCGTTATGGAAAAAGAGATCGCCTACGCCGCGAACGCCGGACTGAACTACTGGGCCTTCGTCGACTACGCCGACGAAGGCGACCTCACGATCGCCCGGCGGCGTTATCAGGCGGCCCGCGACAAACGCGGCCTGCGCTTTTGTCTCATCGAGGAAGGCGGCCGGATTGACGGACATGGCTCCTCGGGCTGGCCCCGACTGATCTCCTTCTTCCAAGACCCCAATTACCAGACGGTGCTGGAGGGACGGCCCTTGCTCTTCGTCTTTGGTCGCCCGAAGAAGGTCGGCACGAGAGAATTTCAGGAACTCGGCGAAGCCGCAGTTGCGGCCGGAGGGAAACGCCCCTATCTCGTTCTCATGGGCTTCCATCCCCAGCAGGACGCGAAGGACATGCAGGCACTCGGCTTCGATGCCGTCTCCGCCTACGCCGCCGGCGGGCAATACCAGGGCGACATGTGGTCTTACACGCAGTTGACCGACCACGTGCGGAGCGGCTACTGGGAGGTCTGCCGCCAGCACCGGATTCCCACGATCACCTTTGTCACGACGGGATGGGACACACGGCCGCGTCTCGAACACCCGGTCAGTTGGATGCCGGGTGTTGAGGCCCAACCCGATCCGACCCCGGCCGGCGAGCAGAAACCGCTGATCGACAATGTCACTGCCACGCCGGCGCAGTTGGCCCAGCATCTCCAGGACGCCATCGAATGGACGCAGACAAATCGCGACCTCAACCCGGCCCACGCCATCATCATCTACGCCTGGAATGAGAACGACGAAGGCGGCTGGCTCATCCCGACCCTTACGGAAGGGACGGCTCGCCTCGAGGCGGTAGGAAGAGTCCTCAAGGCCGAGGAGCATTAGCCAGCCACGTCGAGACCGCACATCCTGATGAGTTGGAAACCATCTTCGGCGCTATGCTATGGCTCTTGCCGAGCTGCAGCGAGATGCGCAGACTCTTGTGGCCGGTAGACGTCCATGCTCCGGACCCCGAGCGTCATGACGAGTCTCCTGAGACTCGCGTTGAAGACGACGCGGGACTTGAGGCCCTTCAGGAGGATATTCCTTCGCAGGGGCAGGGTCGCTCTGTGGTAACGGCGCTCGACGTTTTGCAGGCCCGCGTGCAGGACCTCGGCCAGATTCTGTGCGCTGCGAAAGGCGTAGCTGAGTCCCTCCGCCGAGCTTGGGCTGATCCACCCGGCAGCCTCCCCGAGCAGGACAACTCCGGGTGCGCCCGTGGATACCTGCCGAGCAGACTCGGGCCGGAGCAGGAACGTTCCTTCCCGCCACGTGGTCTTTCCGAACCGAAAACCCCAATCGCGGAGCTTTTCCTTGAGCATCGCGAATCGTTCGGTCGTTTGGTCCTTGGGCTTGAGGGCCGCCCCGAGGATCAGATGGTCGTCCTTGGGGATCGTCCAGCAGTAGTAATCCGTGATTTCGGGATCGAATATGGATGAGAAATAGGGCATGCTCTCGCCGGCTTCGACCCACTCCTGGACCGCCAGGTACTTCCTTGGGGCCGGGGGTGTTCAGCTTGAGCCCGGCACGGACCCTGGAGGCCGCCCCATCGGCCCCGACCACGATCCTGGCTGTCTCGCCGTGCGTCTTGCCGCCCTGGTTGAGGACCAGTTCGAAGCCCTCGCCGTGTGGAGCATACGCCTGGAGCCGGCAGCCGAGTCTCACGTCAACACTCGGCGGGACCATGGACAGAAGCCAGCGGTCGAATCGTTGCCGGTCCATGTTGATATAGTGACGCTGGTAGTATCGTTCGAGCCGATGCGGAACGTCGATGGCCCGGACCACGAACAACTGCGGGTCCTGCAGGACGCTCTTCGGCAAACCCAGTCCCAGCCTCGACAGCGTCCCCTGCGCATCGGGCGCCAGCAGCCCGCCACAGCATTTGCCCAGCGAGAATCGCTCCGGCTCATCCAACGGCCTCTTCTCGACCAGCAGAACCCGATACCGCTGCCCGATGAGTCGAGCCAGCATAGCCCCAGCCGGCCCCGCCCCGATGATCGCTATGTCATACATGTCACCATCTTCCTCCTGCTCGTGGGAGGCGGCAAGGAGAATCTTGACCAAGTAGGAGAGTGCGCTTCTATCATTTGGGGCTGCCGGCAGAATTGCCGAGGCAACAAATCGGCAGATCAAGTCGTGGCCGCGAGACCTCCAACCTCAAAACGCAGGTTACCCTGCATCTGGTTACGAGCGTGATCGGGTATGTCAAAAGAAACCAGCCGAAGAGACCGGCATCCCGTGCCAGAACCTGACCAACCTGTACCTGCGAGAATGCGCCCGCGCTGGCAAGAAACCGACCTGTCTTGGGCCTCATGGAAGGGAAGATGCAATGCCTGTCGACGGCTATGACTCTCGGCTGACCCTCGGGACTCCAGGTTGGGCCGTTGGCTGTGCTATTGGGATTCCCCACTTGAGATAGAAGGCGAAAAACGGATCAGTGATGTGCAATTTCTGTTCTTGCTTCTCCCAATCGATAACAGGAGTCGATGCTTCATCGTTTTGTGCGATTTCTCCCATTTTCTCCAAAACGCGGCTGACTTCATTGGCTTGGGGCAGTTTGTCAGCTAGAATCTCGCGGATAGCAGAACGAAGTCTGTCGTACTCGATTGTCTCAAGACCTGGCCCGAGCTTTGCGAGCGCGTATAGTATTACCTTGTAGATATCTCCCTTGTCGCCGTTCTTCAGCTTGCGTTGTATTCGGTCAGCGCGCGGTCGTGGCCCTTTGGCGAGCTTATCGAAGATCACTTTTCCTGTTCCTTCGGCAACACTTCTGAACAGATCATCATTGATGACGCTTACCTGAGACTCTTTCATGGTGGTTTCGTCTATTCCGTTACATTTGGCGAACTCCCTACAGAACTCCTGCATCAGGTGAGGACTGCCGTACGCTTCTCGTGCGAGCCTTTCTGTGGTACTTGCAGGTACTTCAACATGGAGTAGCGGGAATCCTTCTGTTGCGATCTCCAGCAACTCGCTGACTTCCCAAGCGGGTATGTTTATGGCCTCGAGTCTCCCGGTCAACTCTCGTTCTACCTTTACCGCGTCGTACCGACGATGGGGAATGGCGATAAGAACGACGGGAAGTCCCTCAAAGATCAGCGGCTTCAAGGCACGGATAATGTTGCCTTGGAAGTCGCGTTCGAGGTAGTGGAAGTCGTCGATGATGAGAGGTCGCTTTGACAAACGAAGCTGTGAGATTGCGGCCGCTCGCGGGCTCAGGGATAGACGTCTGCTTTGCTCTCTACCTCGACTTGTTGAACGGTTCCCGCTGACATTTCCTTTTGCGCTCGCCCACAGGGGGAGTTTGATTTCTGCCTCCAACTCTCCTTGAAACCCCGTGCTCTCTTCTTGCCTCTCAGAAGAAGCGATTTCGGTAAAACCATCGAGTCCTTCAAGAATGCAATTCCAGAGATCATCTTCTGCTTTGACCGTGCCGCCGTCAACCCATACCGCGTCCGTTCTTGGGAACACAGTGCTGACTAAGACGGTCTTGCCCGATTTGGTTGCTCCCGTTACGGCGACGAGTTTGCAGAGGTTTTCTTTTGCCGACCGTAGACGTTCCTCCAGCTTGCGTTCGGCACGTGGCACGTATGTTAGCTTCGGCATGCCACCAGCAACAAATACGTCAGCCGTCCTGTATTTTTCCATCTTCTTCCTTCCACGGGTACCAGCCTGGTTCTGCGAACGTTTGCATAATATCGCTGTGAGCGGCCGTAGTTATGGCTCGCCCTGTTGTCCGTCCATTGTTCTTTGACATTCTCGCGCAACCACATCAACCCTTGGATTCATGATTCCTTCCTCGTCACCTACATCATGCTTGGCGTATCACAATCGGGGACGTTTGGTGACATCAGGTCCAGCGTACCCCATTCATCTCCATGACTGGTATTGTGCCGAGCGCAATCGGAAAAGGCAAGCGAAAAAGTCGCAGGTGATATGTGGCAAGCGACGCGTAAGAGAAGCGTTTAAGGCTGATGGCCGAGGGCTGAAGGTGGCGACGGGAAAAGGCCGGCTAACACCCGGTGTAGGCAGCTATTCGGCGAGCACCCTCTCCACAAAAGACTTCAGTAACAGCAGGTCTTCTCGGCAGGTGTCCCAAACCACTTTCACGTTGATGCCGAAGTACTCGTGGATTAGGAGGTTCCGCATGTCCTTGATCTGTCATCCCTTTGTGTAGACATATTCGGCCTGAGCGACGACTTTGCTTCTGAAGTACTTGCTGATAGCCTGCGGGGTCAGCAAATCAACCGGCTTGCCGAGGACGGCCTCAAGACTGTCCTTGATATCGGATAGCGCGAAAAAGCCTATCGTGGCATTGGGCTCGAAGTCGATGAGCACGTCCACATCGCTCTCTTCCGTGGGTGCGCCATTGACATACGACCCGAAGATGGCCACTGACCTGATATCGGCCGGGTGAGGGACCTGTCGGATCGCTTCCCCCATTTTGTCTTTGATTTCCTGCTTCGTCATACGGACAAGTGTAGTTTCTCCGTAACCTTGTGTCAAATCGAATCGACAGGGCGGAACCAGTGTCCGTCTTGTTGGAGGCGTTAAGGACTCGTCCAACCAATCGCCTTGAGCATGGGCTGGATCTCCGGATTGGCCATGAACAAGCGCCAGCACAGTTGTGTGCGATAGTTCTCCATCATGACCACAATCGGGCCCTGGTCGATGGCCACGTAGCCGGGCGCAAACCACTTCTCCGTGGGGTGGAAGGCATCCAGGAAGCCGAAGGGTCCCCACAAGTCGCGGCCGTAGGTGTGGTAGAGGTGCTTGAGGGTCGCCCGGGACTCGTTGGGGACGTAGGGCATAGCGCTGAGCGCCGCCGTGGGAGCAATCGTGCCGTTATCGTTCGTAGGGCAGTGGGCGTTGTAGCCCCACGGATCGAAGCTGGCCGTCAAGCCCCATACCAGGCCGCTGTAACCGGCGTAGCCGCGCGGATTGTCCATGCAGTAGGCACGGTTGATCAGGGAGACATTCCGACTATTCTCAAAGTAATTGCAGTAGCTGTCCTTCTTGTCGCGCGGGTCAAAGCCCAGGAAGCTGTAGTGGGTGAAGAACAGCGGGCCGCCTTTCTCCGGGCCCACCCACTGCGGATAGCCGTAGTAGGTATTGCCGTTGACGTAGTCGGCCGCTTTGGCCCAGCCACGATCATAGCACGAGGCCGGGATCGCGTACGTCGGAGAGGCAATCGCCAGGAGATAGACGATCATGCACTCGTTGTAACCGCGAATGGCCATATTGATCTTCCAGTCGTACTTGGGAGACCAGTGCCAGTAGAGCACTTCACTACGCGCCGACTGGCGGTACCAGCTCCATTCGACCTGCTCCCACATCCGCGTGGCCCGGCGGCGGATCTCGGTTTCCACGGGGTCGCCGGCGTTGTTGAAGTACTGGCGGACCGTGAGCAGGCCCTGGACCACGTAGGCGGTTTCGACCAGGTCGCCGCCGTCATCGTACTGGCTGAAGGGCTGGGTCGCCCCCGTGCCGCCGTGAATCCAGTGGGACCAGGCGCCGTGGAAACGGGAAGCCTTCTCGTCCAGGAAGGTCAGAATCCGCAGGACGCGGCCGGCCGCCTCGGCCCGCGTGACGAATTGCCGCTCGGCGCCGATGCACAGGGCCATCAAGCCCATGCCGGTGCCGCCGGAGGTGCAGGTATCGGGGCTGTGACTGAATCCGTATCCCTCGCGGGCCAGTCCGCTGACCGGGTGGCCGTAATCCCAGAAGTAGCGAAAGACCGCTTCCTGCACGGACGTCAGAAGCTGCTCGTCGGTCATCGCGCCGGAGGCAGCCGAGACGACCTGGGAGGGCTCGGATTCCCCGCCGCTCCGGATGGCTACCGCCTTGACGCAATAGTAGTACGTTCGGTCGTTGACGCCGAAGAAGTCGCTATAGACGGAAGCCTTGTGCACCGAGTTATTGAGTTTGGTGAAGGGGCCTTGGGCCGAATCGGCGCGGTAGACGTTGTAGCCTTCCAGGTTAGGGTCCGTATCGAACGGCCAACGGAGATCGATTCTGCGGTCGTGACCGGTGGCGGTCACGTCCCGGGGAGCGGACGGCGGGGGAGGCGGAGTCGGGAGCTTTGCCTCCGCCAGAATGCCGATTTCCTCGGCCGCCAGGGCTCGGCGGTAAAGCTGTACGTCGTTGATGAGGCCGTTCCAGAAGCGGTTGGACGCCTGTCCGTTCTCGCCGATGAGGACCCGCTTCCAATTGCTGTTGATGCGGCCGTGGAGCGCCTTGGACTCGACGCAACTGCCGTCCTGGTAGATCGAGAGCTGCGCCCCATCGTAGGCGCCGGCAATGTGGTGCCAGTTCCCGTCGTTCACGTCGCCGCTGTAGACTTCCGGCCAGCCCCCGCCGGTGAGGCCCAGGCAGAGAAACGCGATGCGATTATCGTCGCGCGTGCGGGCCAGGACCCAGTCGTCTCCCTTGGTGACGAGCGCGGTCCAGTTTCGGTCGAGCCGGCGGACCTTGATCCAGCAGGCGACCGTGATTTCGTCGGAGAACGTCAGGGAGGGGTCCTCCCCGACGTCCAGGTAGCTGCCGCTGCCGTCGAGGTCCAGGCACCAGCCGCGTTGCGGATCGTTCGCCCAGGTCGCATGGCCGACGAGCGTGCCGTGGTGACCGCCGGCACTGTCGTGAGCGTTGCCGTCCAGTTTCCAGTGGCCGACCAGGCTCGGATCGACTCCCAGCGCACCAGCCAAACCCGCCGGCATAAGCACCAGTGCCAGTACCGATAGTACGGTGCCCACAATCCCCGAGGCTCTTCTTCCCATCGCTCATCTCCAGTCCTACGTGCACCTCATTATTTCTGGGTGATAATATGAATGCCCGGGTGGCATCGCACGTGCGGCCACCCGGGCATGTCAAGACCTTGATCCTAATGTACGCACATCCCGTTATTGCGCGGCGGGATGGCCGAAACCGATATCATCGAGGTACAGCATGCCGGCGGGGCCCGCCTTCGGGCTGGTCTTATCGCCGACGCCGAGCGTGATCGTCTGCACGGTCGTCAGGCTGACGCCCGTCAGGCTGCTCAGCGGAATCCGCCATTCGGTCCAGGCCCCTGTGGCACTGGCCGACGGATTCGGGTTGACCAGGGTCTTGGTCTTGCCGGCCTTGTCTTGGACCGTCAGGTACAACGGCGCCGGACCATTGGTCGGCATCGTTGCACCGATGGCCACCGCCTGCCACGAGCCGGTGACTGCGCCCGTGGTGGAGACGTTCGAGAACGCCGCCACGGTGGTCAGGGCCGCGTCGTGGCTGGTCACCGCCAGACCGAGGTAGACGCTCGTCCCCATCGTAATGGTGGTATCCGGGCCCAACTGCGTCCAGGTCTTGCCATCCGGCGAAGTCTCACACTTGAAGACGTTGCCCGTGCGGGTGATTCGGACCCAGTACGGAGTCGTCACCGCCGTGCCGGTCCAGTCCGTGCTGGCGGCGGCGGCACTGGTCGTATCCCGGTGCTGGAACGAGCAACTGTTGGCCGCAGTCGCAGCCGTGGAGGCATGTTTGGAGCCGGCGTCGAGGGTCTCTCGAATCATCACGCAGGCCTTGGCCCAAACATTCGTGTTGACGATGCTGTCCACTAGAGCCGTGATCGAGCCGTTGCCGTTGAGCGACTTATAGGCGAAGCGGAACTCGTCGCCGCTGTTCCAGATGTCGGTGCCGCTGGCGCTCATGGTGAAGGTGTTGTTGCCGTTGTCGGCAAAGTCCACGGCCCGGCCGCGGAAGTACAGCGACAGGGTGTCGGCACCGTTGGCCGTCCAGTTCTGAGGCGAAGCGAAGGTCCGCTCCGCTTCCGAGTAATACGGGGCCTTGACGTTGTTGTACTCGAACGGCATGGCCTGCAGGCCACCGTGGACGATCGTCTTCTCGGCGAACGGCGAGACATCGTATCCGACCTGCGAGCCGCCCTTGGCGGAGTCGGTCAGGCCGTCGATCCAGCTATCATAGATGCGATTGTCATCATCGTTGTAGGCCTCGAAGTCATCCACAGGCAGGTATTCCTGCGTCGCGAAGCTCCAGACCTGGCCTTCATAGGGACCGGCGCCGCCGACTTCATTGACCTTCCAGTAGTAGGTGGTCCCGAAGTTCAGAGAGGCAGGCGTAAGGCTGTGCTCGGCCGGAGCGCCAACCTGGGCCAAAGCGTTCTGGTCGGCGCCGAGGTACACGACATGCGATTCGGCCTCGCGGCCGGACCGCCAGTTCAGATCGGTATTGATACTGACGCCCGTCGCGGCGACCGTCGGCTGGGGCCCGAAGGCCTGCACCGGGACGTAGAGGAACCGCACCTCGCTAAAGCCGGTCTGCGTTGCCATGCCGCCCCAGTTCTGGTTGATCGTCAATTTGACGGACTTGGCCATGACGCCGCCGAAGCTGACGGTGGTGTTGGCCGCATAATCCGGCAAACCGGTTCCCTGGCTAAACGGAGGCACGTCGGCCAAAGCCGTCCAAGTCGCACCGTCTACGGAGTACTCGACCGTGACGTCCTTGGCGCCGAAGCCGATGAACGCCTCGATCATCTGGTTGGAGTTCCACACCAGCAGCTTATCCAGCTTGTAGGCCTTGTCGAAATCATACTGGACCCAATTCGGCAACTCGCCTTTGCTCATCCACATCGTCGTTGTCTCGGTGCCGTGCAGGTCCCCGGTCAGGCCGGAGCCATTGAGCGTGTTTTCCGGCCCCATGCTGGGCTGACTGCTCGACGCCGTGGCCGTGATGCCCGTGATCGGATAGGCAAACGGCTCCGCCGTGAACGTCCAGACTTTTCCCTTGAAGGTCGTGCTGCTGGGGGGCGCATTGACTTCGTCGATCCGCCAGTAGTAGGTCTTGCCATATTCGGTCACGCCCTTGAGATCAAACGTGGCGGCCGCCTGGTCCTGACTGATGAGCACACCCCGCGGATCGGTTCGGCTGGCGTTATTGACGTCGGCAAGGACCGTACCGAGATAGACATCGTGCGAGGCGGCGAACTTCCCGTTCGCCCAGCTCAACGCGGCGTCGAGCGGCACGTCCACAGCGTCCGTCTCCGGCCCCGGAGATTTGGCCTTGGCCGGGGTGGGGGGGATGTGGGTGATGTAATTGGTCAGATAGGTCGGATTGGCGATGTCGCTGCTGATGCCCGGGCCCGTCCAGCCGAGGTCCATGTTATCGCCGCCGCCGGCCTCTTGAAAGAAGGCCATGACGGCCATGATCTGACCCTTCTGCAATTCCATGGGCGCGGAGTGCTGCGAGGCGTACTTCGTCCATTGGTCTATGCTGCACCAGCCGTCGACGTAGGCTACCTCTACGGCATTGGCCATTTCCTCATCCTGGCTGACGTACAACATGCCGTAATCGTCGCAGGCGTAATGGAACTGGTACGTGCCGGTCTCAGGGACGGTGACCCAACCATAGAACTTGGCCACGTAGTTGTCCCTCACATTACCAGGGTAATCTGACGTGTTTTGAATGACCTCCGCATCCGGCTTGGGTGTCGGATTGGCGAGGTTCCCGAGGAAGTCAATGATGGCCTGGCGGCTGGCACCAACGCCCGTCCACCACTCCTGCCGCATCATGGTGGCCGAGGCCGTTGTCGCCAGCATCAGACCGACAAAGAATGTTGTCCAAAGATACCTTTTCATTTCTTGCGTCCTCCACACAGAAGTTAAAGTTTAAGCAGACTCTCCCCCTACCGCGTTGTTCCGTCTCTTCTATTCGGCAGAAACCTCCTTTCTATTTAAAGGAAGCCATCGAGCGTGTTCGTTGACCTCAATCGTGCCTGAGGCACGACGTGGATTGCACACCTTCCACTCCTGCGTGCGCAACGACAATTCTCGCATCCCGGCCGCACGTTCCAGCCAGTACGCGAACCGCGTGGCGTCACGCCTTAGATGATACGAGACCTTGTTGTCTTCGTCACTCCGGCATGCCAGTGGGAACTTTCGCAGCCGATACGTCCGATCATAACATATTGGAATGCCGACCGCAACGACATTTTGACGGTTTACCCTGGCGCACCCGAGCCCAGCTTCACTTGGCTCCACAGACGTTGAACATGCTATAAAAGGTATAGGTGTCACCGTACTTCGGCGCCAGCGCATCGAACACGGCCTGGTTGTTCCCGCGGGCGTTCTTCACGACGCCGGAGATTTCGCGGAATTGACTCTGTACGTCCGGCTCAATCGTCCATCCGTGAGCCTCCGGGGGCGTCCTGGTCTCCAGGGCATGCACCAGCACGGCTTCGGCATACTGGCGCGGAAGCCGCTGGTAGCCCAACGGTCCCAGCAGCGGCAGGCAGCTCACCAAGTCGGCCCGTTGGTGTTTCAGAAGATAGTGCGCCATGAGGTACTCAAAGGCCAGCCGATGCCCCGGTGTGTCCTGCAACAGCCTCTTGAGCATCGGTTCGAAGGAGACCCCTCCGACGGCATAGTCTACGGTTCCCTGCACCTGGCGCCAGACCTGGAGGAGGGGATGGCTCTCGGCCCGCGCGGGATCGGCGATGACATCTTGCCATTGGCGCACGTACGGCCCGCCGCCCACGTACTTCCGCAGGGCCCCGAAGGCGATCCGAGCGGATTCGTACTGCCCTTTGGTCAGATGAATTCGGACCAGCGCCTCCAGCACATAGGGGGAAGGTCCCTCGTTGTCCAGCAGTTCATAGGCATTCTTCTCTGCGGCGTTCGGGCAGCCCAGGTCCAGGAACAGCTCGAGCAGCTTGGCGTGCTGGAGACGTCCCATCAGGTCGTCGAAATTCAAGAACAAGGTCCGGGTGTCGTCCTGGGGATAGGCGCATAGCTCGTCGCCCAGACGTCCCTGGTGCGCCAGGGCGCGATTGATGTCAAAGACGCCGCAGCGCGTGAAGGCGTGCCTGCCGCGCATGCGATGGGCCAGGGCTATCACGGAGTCCCAGTCCCTCTGGCTCGCATAGTAGTGTAGCGCTCGTTCGTCACGGATGTGATTCCGCGAAAGCACCAGGCACAACACGGCCGTTACCGTCACCAGGAGCATACGCACGCCGATCCGCAGGCGAGCATCGGCTTTCCATCGGCCGGCCTGCCTGGCGGGTTTCGCGGGTCGATCGCTTTTGCCCCGGCGACCCAGCCGCGTCCTTTCCGCCCGTGTGGTTAGGACCCCGCCCAGAAATGCCACCAGGATCAGGCCCGCAGCAAAGGCATACAGAACCGCCGTCAGCAGACTCGACAGGGGGGAAAACTCGTGGCCACCGGCCGCGTCCCAGAGGGTGCCGGCCGTATAGGTTGCCCGAGGTTCGAGGCCAAAGACAAACCGGCCCAAGACAAAAGCTCCGCCACAGGCCAGCACGGCCTGGACAATCGCGGCGACGATCCTGCGGTGCCGCAGGGCCTCCGTCAGACACACCAGACAGGCCAGGACAAAGGCCGACGCGCCGGTCAGGTAGTACGCCAGCGCAAAGAGAACCAGGAACACGCCCAGCCGCGCCGGCAGGGTCTTCATGGGAATTGAGCCGTAGAGGATCGCCATCCAGACCGACAGTCCTATCGCCAGCAGGACCGCCAGAGGGTTGTCGTAGCGGCTATAGATCATCAGGGCGAGGATCGGCGGGACCCAGGCCAGATCTCGGAGCCTGCCGGCTCCAACCGAGTGCAGTAGGCGCTGTGTTCCCATAAAGAGCACGCCTACCACGGCGACAATCACCAGGGCCCCCAGCGATGGGCTGCGGTACGTTTGCGCGAGCGACGCGGCCAGCGCGCTGAGGGGCCCCCCGGGAGTGCTGAATATGGCTCGGAGAAACGAACCCTCCCAGGAGAAGACCGGATAGGCCGTAAACACGCCGAATCCATAGTACAGCAGGTGAGGCTGGATTCCTTTCCAGACATAGATGAAAAGCCCCAGGAAAATGACTGCCCGCAGCCACAGTTCCAGTCTTCGGCGGTCCACTCGGCTCTCAGCGGCCATGCTCATGCGGTCCTTGTCTTCCGGATCCCCGCCTTTTCCTGTGAGTTCCTCATCTCTCGGGCATTGTGCGGGTTAGCACACCTGTATCGAATATAGTGCATCACAATTGCTGCCGTCCAGGACAATTCACGGTTCCCCGGTTGACATCGAGCGTCGCCCCTTTGCAGCACGAAGCCCCGGGTGCCCACGTGCCCACGGGTGATCGCGCTTTTGTCTTCCAACTGACCCTGTTTTGAGGTATAATACTTGTTGGCCGTCTTGTTCGATTGAGGGGGGGGCGAAGGAGGAGTGTTCGTGAAGAACGTCATGCTCTTGGTCGCATTGTCATGGCTGTTGGCGGCCCCGGTATCACCTGCCGCAGCCGCCGGCGATCCGAATGCCGTGCCCGGCGATTTCCCGGAGTTTATCATCACCCAGAACGGGGAAACCGCGCTGATGGCCTTGGAGTCCGGGCGTAGAGGTGTGGAAGAGGCCAGAAGTACCTGGCAGTTTTGGAAGTGAGGAATGACATGATGAGACAGATTCTGGTATTATTCATGGTGACCCTGTTCTGCGGGCTTGGCGCGGCGGCCGCCAGTGACCCCGAGCCGCTGCCGGCGGATTTCCCGGTGATGACCGCGCACATCTACGACGCCAATGCCATCGCTCCGGGGTATGTCTTCCTGGCGGTGGCCCTCAATGTCGAGGGAGTTGGCCACTACCTGATGATCCTGGAAAATGACGGCACGCCCGTCTGGTACCGGAAGGTGGGCCACGACGAGATCTACAACTTCGGCGTGATGCCGAACGGCCTGCTTCACTACGCCCCGTTCCTCGCGGCGCACTCCTACGCCGGGGGGGGCGACGTCCTCCACACGCTCCTGGATGAGGACTTCAACATCGTCGAGGAGGTCCGTCCCGGCAATGGGTACGTGGCGGAGGCGCACACTTTCGAACTTCTCCCCAACGGACACGTCCTGCTGACCGGCTATTACCTCAGCCCGGTGGACATGAGCAAGATCGTGCCGGGGGCCAGTCCCAATGCCCTCGTATCCGGTGGCGTCGTGCAGGAGCTGGATGACCAGCGTAACGTGGTCTTCCAGTGGCGGACCTGGGATCACTATGGTCTCGAAGACTTCTTCCGCCCGTTGACGACCGATGCCAGGGCCAAGGATGCCGCGATCAATACCTTCCACCTCAATGCGGTCTGGCTCGACGACGATGGCCATGTCATTATCTCGACGCCCCAGACGGCGGCCAGACTGCCGAAGTCGGGGTGGGTCAGGAAGATCAACCGTCAGACGGGTGCGGTGATGTGGACTCTGGGCGGCCAGGAGAACGAGTTCACGTTCGTGGGCGTCACCCAGGCGGAGGGAATCGAGTCCTTCACCGGCCATGGCTTCCATCGCCTCGAGAACGGCAACGTCCTGATCTACGACAATGGCGACACCCAGGGCAAGCGGCCCTCGCGCGTGTACGAGTATCGGCTCGATGAAGCGAACAAAGTGGCCACGTACGTCTGGAGCTACACCCCGGATAAGAACCTAGCCGGCACCGGCCGCGGCAACGCCCAGCGTCTGCCCAACGGCAATACGATGATCGGCTGGGGCACGCCCCGCGCCGGCACGGCGATCCCCGGCGCCACGGAAGTGACCCGGGACGGCACGAAGGTGTGGGAGTTGTCCTTCGATAGACCCGAATTGAACAGCTACCGTGCGTATCGGTTTGTCTTTCCTTCCCAGTTGCAGGCCGTCGAGGACCGGGAGTTCGAACTGGCCACCGGCAACACGTATGACTTCGGCGAGACAGGGGTCTCCCTCACCGTCCGCAGCGGCGGCGGGGGCTACAACGAAGTGGCCGTGACGCGCGAGCCCTACGGCCCGGTGTATCCCGAGTTCCCGGGTAAGGCCCCGCGTGTGCTCGCGGTCCGTGTCCAGGTGGCTCCGGTTGCCATCGTGAGCATGACCGCCGATCTCCGCTTCGACGTGGATCGCGTGGGCTTGCGTGACCCCAACCAATTGACGGTTTACTATCGCCCGTTCGCCGGCCACGGCCTGTTCCTCCCGCTGCCAACCATGTACAACCCGGTGACGAAGCAGTTGAAGGCCACCATGAATCGCTTTGGAGAGTTCATCTTCGGCTTTCCCGACCTACAGGACGTGGCGCTGCCCCCCGTGCTGAACGAACCCGAGAACTACCGGGGTGTTCAGGAGGTCGAGGTCGTGGCGCCGCTGATGGCCGAGCCGGACACGCAGTACACCGTCAATCAGGCCTTGCCCATCTCCTTGTCCTGGTCGCCGACGGGTCTGGCGCGCGGATACGAGCTACAGATTGCCCAGACCCAGGACTTCGCCGTTGCGGTGGTCGACCTCCCCGATCCGGCGGACGCCTTCTACGTCTGGAACGAAGCAGCCCCCGATACGACCTACTACTACCGCGTCAGGACACATAATGAAGGAGGCCTGAGCGACTGGTCCACGGGCTCCTTCCGGACGGTGCCGCCGATGGTCGAGGTCACTGTGCCTAAGGGCGGCGAGGTCTGGAAGAGGGGCCTATCCTATTTCGTCCAGTGGAAAGACAACCTCAGTGAGAACGTTGTGATCGAGCTGTACAAGGGGACGTCATTGGTCGAGACGGTCGGGACGGTTCTGAGCGACCGAGCCTATAAGTGGGAGGTCAGCTTGAACCTCGAGCCGGGCAATGATTACACGGTCAGAATCAAGAGTGTGACCGATGGGACGATTGGGGACCAGAGCGACGCAACCTTCTCCATCGAATGACAGACATAGGCCGCGCGTGGGAATGAATCAACCTTGCGCGAAGATCGCCTGGATGAGTGTCCTGATCGTCTGCGGTGTAGGGCAGGCAGTCACGGTGACGGACTATGCAGCCACGCTCGGAATGGGCTATCAGTATCTCGATCCCCGGCCGGAATCGGAATATGTGGCCGGGGAAACCCGGCTTCTGATCCGGTTCGAAGCGACTTGCCCTGCCGATCTGGTCAATCTGTCGAGCTTCATCCAAGTGGTCGGCGAAAAGAGTGGCCTTCATATAGGCAAGACGACAATTGCCACGGACGGCAGGACCGTCGTCTTCGAGCCCTCGGCGCCTTTCCAGGCGAATGAAGCGGTGGACGTTGTTTTGAGTCCCCTGGAGAATCAGTCGCAGGTCAACCTGATTGCGCCGATTCAATATCGGTTCTACGTCTTGCGTCCGGCCGCAGCGCCACTGCCGCCGAACGGCACGACGGATCTGAAGGTGCTGGCGGCGGAGAGCCCGACGGCGCCCGAGGTCCTCCCGGCGGCCGAGCCTGTCCTGGGCCGGCCGACAATCATGGGCAATGGAGTCTCGGTGCCCAGCGACTTTCCTCACGTATCCATCACCAAGAACCGCCATCCCGCCGACGGATACATCTTCACCGAGTACCGCGGGGAAGTGCTCTATGCCCTGATTCTGGACAATTCCGGGGCTCCGGCCTGGTATCGACGGGGAACGGGCGCCGAGGATTTCAAGGTCCAGAAGAATGGCATGATCACCGAGACCCAGTACCGGGGATACGACCAGAACTTCAACCGAGTCAAGGATTTCCACGCCGCCAACGGGTATGAGGCCGACAGTCACGACTTGCAGGTCCTGGCAGACGGAGGGTATCTGATTCTCGGGCTGCGAACCCTCCACAACGTCGATATGAGTCGGGTCGTCGACGGGGGCTATCCCAACGCCACCATCCAGGAAACCTGCCTCCAGGAATTCACCGCTGCCGATGAGTTGATCTTTCAATGGCGGGCCTGGGAGAACTTCGACGTTGCCGCCCTCGGACCTGTCCAGGTCGAGGACGTGCGCGGTCCCAGCGTGCGCGTCTCGCACATGAATGCCATCGACGTGGACGAGGATGGGCATCTTCTGGTGTCGAGTCGCCACCTCAGCGAGGTTACCAAGATCAACCGTCAAACGGGAGCGGTCATCTGGCGGCTCGGCGGGCCGCACAGCGACTTTTCCTTTGTGAACGATCCGTTAAATGGTTTTTCGTGCCAGCACGATATCCGCGTCGTGGGCCAGCGCCGCTACACCGTTTTTGACAATGGCAACGATCACCATCCCCCGGTCTCACGAGCCGTGGAATACCAGCTCGATCCCAACGCCAGGACCGCCACGTTGGTTTGGGAGTATCGGGCGGTTCCCGACCGCTACGCCTACCATCAAGGGAATGCCCAGCGTTTGCCCAACGGCAACACCCTGATCAACTTCGTTCTGGCCGAATACCCGAAGGTGACGGAGGTCAGCCGTGACGGCGAAATCGAGTTCGAGATGGACTTCATCAATCACGATGCGCTCGCCTACCGGGTATTCCGCTTCCCCTGGACGGGCCTGGTGGAGAAACCCTATCTGGTCGTCGAGTCCCATTTCGACAGGGTCACGCTGTTGTTCAACAAGTTCGGCGATCCCACTACGGCCCATTATCGTATCTACGGCGGACTCGATCCTCAGCCGCAGACCGTGACCGCCATTTCCGACAAGACCCTCCTGGATTTGCAGGACCTGGAAAACGACCGTCGGTATTACTTCCGGGTAACGGCCGTGGATCTGGACGGCAACGAGAGTCCTTTTTCCAATGAAGAAAGCACCGTCGTGTACTTCTATGATCCCAACCAGCCGAGCGACAACCTGGTTCAGAACGGGGATTTCTCCCAAGACCGGACGGACTGGACCTTGCTCTGCGGCGACTCGGCGGACGCGCAATGGGCCGTTGAAGAGGGACGGGCCCACGTGAAAATCAGCGACGGGGGTCAGGACAACTACAACCTCCGGCTGATCCAGAGCGGCTTGAAGCTGGTTCGAGGCGAAACGTATGTCCTGGCCTTTGACGCCGGGGCGACGGCGGCGCGCCTGATCGAGGTCAAAGTCAACGAGAAAAACGTTGGCTCCTATTGGGACTACAGTAAGATGGGACCTGTGTATCTGACCGCGGCCCGACGGGGTCTGGTCATGCAGCACTTTACGCACCGCTTTGTGATGGACGCGCAGACGGATCTGGACGGATGTCTCGAGATCAACATGGGATTGGATGATGCGGATGTGTATCTCGACAACCTGTCGCTGGTCAGACAGGCCCGGTGAGACCCGGACCGGAAAACGCGCGGCCCAAAAGGACTTCGGCCATGGGTGGACCTGGGGACTCTGCGATGAAATCGGGTAGGTTTCCGGCGGCGCCGTTGGTCCTGTTGGCTATCGTGATGGCTTGGTTCGTGGGCTCCTGCCGGGACGAGAGACCCCAAGCGCCGGTGGCCGTGGCCAGACAGCCCCGGATCACGCCGGACTATGCCGGCATCGTCATCCCGCCCAACATCGCCCCGTTGAATTTCGCGATCGACGAGCCCGGCGACCGATACCTCGCCAGGATTCATTCGACCTCGGGCGACCCGATAGAAATCGTCGGTCGAAGGGGGGAGATTCTCATCCCTCCGGCCCGATGGCAGAGCCTGCTGAACGCCAATGCCGGCAAGGAGCTGCACGTTGATGTGTTTGTGAGAACCGCCTGGGGCCAGTGGAACCAGTACGAGACCATCACGAATACGATTGCCCCCGAGGCCATCGATTCCCACCTCGTCTACCGGTTCATGATGCCCTCGTCCTACTTTCCCAAGCCGATGCGGATCTGCCAGCGGGATCTGGAAAGCTTCGAGGAACAGACTCTGCTCGACACCCGCTCCTTCGGCAACGGCTGCGCCAACTGCCACAGTTTCGTGGGCAACCGCCCGGACCCAATGCTCCTCGGGATTCGCAGCACGGCCTTTCCCAGTGCCACTATGTACGTCCATGAGGGACGCATCGAGAAGATCGGCGCCAAGTTCGGGTACACCGCCTGGCATCCGAGCGGCAAAATCGCCGCTTACTCCATCAACGACGTCCGGCAGTTCTTCCACACGGCCCGGCCGGAAATCCACGATGTGATCGATCTGGACTCCCTCATCGTTTACCACGATGTCGCCAAGAACGAGACCAGAACCGCCCCGGCCCTGTCCGACAAGAAACGGCTGGAAACCTACCCCGCCTGGTCGCCCGACGGCAAATACCTGTACTTCTGCAGTGCGCCGTTGCTGTGGAGCAGTTCGGAGACGGTGCCGCCCCAGCGCTACAGCCAAGTGCAATATGACTTGATGCGCATCCGCTATGACGTCGAGACGGATACCTGGGGCCAACTGGAGACGGTGCTCAGCGCCGCCCAGACCGGCCTGAGCATTCTGCTGCCCCGCCTCTCGCCCGACGGCAGGTTCCTGCTGTTCTGTATGTGCCAGTACAGTTGTTTCCCGGTCTATCAGCCGAGCAGCGACCTGTACCTGATGGACCTGGCGACCGGCCAGTACCGCAAGACTTCCGTCAACAGCGAATACGCCGAATCCTGGCACAGTTGGTCGAGCAACAGCCGCTGGATCGTCTTTAGCAGCAAGAGGCAGGGGGGCCTGTTTACCCGGCCGTACCTCAGTTACGTAGACGCCGGCGGCGTGACGCACAAACCCTTCGTGTTGCCCCAACGGCACCCGTCTTTCTATGAATCCTGCGACTGCGTGTACAGCGTGCCGGAACTGATTGCCGGGCCGGTGACGGTAGACAACGAAGCTCTGGTCCAAGCCATCGTCAGTCCCACCCAGACCAGTGTCAATTCGGTCACCGGCGCCACGCCCAAAACGAACAGCACCGAGGCCTACCTGAAAGGCCGGTCCAGCGTACAGTAATGGACGCTGCGGATAGCATACTCAATTCCAGGCTGAAACAAACATGGCGTCCCCGGAATTCCCGCCCAGAAAACAGCAAGGGCTGGCGGCATCCGATACCGCCAGCCCTGTTTGCCAAGTGGGAAATGCATGCGGCCTACGGCTTTACGGCTTGGTTGTAGATCTGTCTGGGATGCAGAAGAACCGCACTTCGCTCAGGCCGGTGGAGGGGGTAGCACCCCATCCTTTCTCGATCGTCAGCTTGACGTACTTGGCCGAGATCCCACCGAAACTGACTGTCGTGTTGTGGACATAGCTATTCTGGCCCGGCGCCCGGGCAAATTCCGGCACGCCGTTCAAGGTCGTCCACGTCGTGCCATCGGTGGAGTACTCGATCTTGACGGTCTTGGCCCCGAAGCCGAGGAAAGGCTCGATCACTTGATTGGAATTCCACACCCACAGCTCATACAGAGCATAGACCTTGTCGAACTGGTACTGAATCCAGTTTGGCTGTGCCCCGGTACTGAGCCACATGTCCGCCCCGTTCGTCGAATGTCCATCGTTCTTGTCGAGTCCCGAGCCATCCACTGTCTTCTCCGGCCCTATGCTGGGTTGTGAGCTGGAAGCCGTGGCGGTGATGTTCTTGATCGGGTGTGCAAAAGCTTCGGTTGTGAAGTCCAGGACCGGCCCCTGGTAGATGGTGGGCGTGGGACCGGGGAGCACGAAATCGACGCGCCAATAGTAGGTTCGGCTGTATTCCAGAAGCCCTGCAGCATCGTAGGTCGTTGCCGGTTGCCCCTGGCTGACCAGCAGGCCTTGGGGATTGGTCCGACTGGCGCTGTTAACTGCCTCCTGTGAGGTCCCCAAGTAGACATCGCAGGTTTGGGCGAAGGAGGGAGAGATCCAGCTTAGGACCGCATCGCAAGGCACATCCGAGGCTTTGGGACCGGGGGTCATCAGCGATTCCATGAGGACCTTCAGATCTCTCTCGTCCACCACGCCATCGCCCCAAGCGAAGGGCCCGATATCACACAAAGGCTGGTTCTTCGCCCAATTGGCTTCGAGAAGGGCCATATCCTTTGCATCAACTTTGCCGTCACCGCTGAAGTCCATGGTGCGAGTGATTGGGGCCTGCCAGAAGTCAAATCCGCCCACACCGCCGGGCCGGTTGGAGATGAAGTAGAAGAGCGAGCCGTCGGCCAAGACTCTCGGATCGTTCTCTTGGGATCCAGTGTTGACGATGGGACCGAGGTTTACGGGTGTACCCCACGGATTCTTTGTCGTTGTCCGCCGTGCCATGTACAAGTCATGGCCACCGTACCCGCCCGGCCGCGCGGAGGCGAAGAGCAGCAAAAGGCCATCGGGCGAGACGCAGGGGGCGTTCTCCCGGTAGGCAGTGTTGATTGTTGGACCGAGATTGACCGGGACACCCCAGTTGCCGGTCACTGTTTCCCGCGTTGTCATCCACACGTCCCAGTCACCATATCCGCCGGGCCGACCGGAGATGAAGTACAACTCCAGTCCGTCGGCGGAGAGGCTCGGCCACCCATCGTCACCCGAACTTATGGGTTTCCCGAGATTGATCGGCGTGCCCCAATTGTCGTCCAGCGTCGTGCGGGTCGTCACCCATAGATCGTAGCTTCCGGCGGGGCGATCAGAGTTAAAGTACAGTTCCAGCTTGTTGGGGGAGAGCCATGGGGTCCCATTGAACGTCGGGCCGTTGACAATTGGCCCCAGATCGGAAGGGGGACCCCATTCTCCGTCTGGGGTCGTCCGGTGGGCCGTCCATATTCTGGCCACGGAGTCATTGCCCAGGTGGAAATAGATGTCCAGGCCATCAGCCGAGATACACGGTGCGAGCCAGCCCGTCCGCGTCGCAACGGGAGTGCCGAAGTTGAAATCGGCCTGCGCGACCGGCGTGTCAAAGCCGGACAGAAAACAAAGCCCCAGCAGTGACGTTACTACCATCGGAATCTGAAAGAGTTTCATCTCACACCTTCCCTTCTGCCCGAAGGCAATAGACAGTACTGGAATCTTATTGACGGGTCTTTCTGCAGAAAAGACGAGTTCGCAATCGAAGGGCATGTCGAAAACACGCCGAGAATCGGGCGGCGTACCGACCCGCGAATCCAAGGGCGACCGGCCACTCATGACGGCGGACCAGCGCCTCATGTCGGCCTCGACCTTGGCGTGCTTGTGTAGATAGTCGTAGTATCGTGCCCGGTCGGAATAAGCATAGGCATCCTGCGGGTCGGTCTCGATTCGGCGCGTGTAGAGGCGCAGCATGTCCTGCCAGTGCTCGGCCAGTGTCTGCCCCGGACCCAGGGCTTTCACGGTGGAGAGGGCAGGATCAAGATCGGTGGTCCAGAGCTCAAAGTACGGCGGACGGAGGGCGAAGACGAGCTTCGTGCCGTTCGGGGCCCAGGACGCCGCCATGACCTGACTCGTCAGAACCTCGGCCGGTTCGTGGCTGTCGAGAGGATAGATCCACAAGCCGGTCCGATCCCCCACACTGCTGCCGGCGCCCAGGCACAGTTCCTGGCCCGTGGGGGACCACCCCGGTCCGCCCCAGGTGTCGAAAGGCACATGCCATTCGGCCACTACGGCTTGCGAGGCCAAATCCTTGACTTTGAGCGATCCGTTTTCCAGATACGCCACCCGTTGATTGTTCGGTGACACTGAGGGGAAGAGGCTCGCGCAGGCCATAATCCGTTCCGGCTTGACATCCGGGCCTGCAATCGGGATGGAACAGAGGGCCCCATCCAGACGCGAGTGGAAGTAGATATGCGCGGAGTCCTGGCTCCAGGAAGGCCAGCCGCCCCGGGCCAACCGCCGGGGTTCTGTACCATCGGCGTTCATCACCCAGACTTCTTCGTCTCTCGCCCGACGCATCTGATCCTTGCGCTCCGTGGCGGTCAACTCCTCCAGCCGCAGGGCTTGGCAATCGCGCACGAAGGCAATATGCCTCCCATCAGGCGACCAGCGCGGGTCCTTGCCGGGAACGATCAGCAACTCGGTTTCCTGGGTGGCCGGATCATAAAGGGCGATGCCACTATAGCCTTGCACGCCCAGGCTGAAGGCCAGTTTCTTGCCCTTCGGCGACCATTGAGCGCTGAATCCATTCGTGACCACGCGGTGAGCCTTGGCGGATAGACCGCGATAGGTTTCTTCAGCCTCCACCAGCGGCAGAAAGGCGGCCCCGGTCGGCTCGTGGCCGGGCGGATGCCAGGACTGGCCCGCCTCCACGGTGTCGAAGACATATTTCGTCGCCCAGAACCAGAATTCATTGCGCGCGGTAGGCGTGCGCCGCACGATCTCGCGAAACACGGCGTCAGCTTTCTGGTCCTCGCTCCGGGCTGTCAAGGCACAGAATTTGTGGTAGTGAAAGATGGGCTGGTCCGGCCAGGACTTCAGGCACTCTGCGGCTTCTGCAATAACGCGCTCGTAGTCGCCCATGCGCAGAAGGGCCTGCAAACGCTGCGTGGCCAGATTGAGGTGCTGCGGGTCCTCCTTGGGCATGTGCGCCAGCGCAGCGTCATACTTGGCAATGGCCTCCTTATAGCGCCCCAGCTCGCGCAGGGCCGTGGCATGCAGGGAGTACCCGAGGGGGTCACGATCGCGCAGGGCCTCCATCACGGAGGCATCGTCGCTCATGGGGCCGTACTGGCGGGAGGCATAATAGGTGAAGGTGCGCAGGCGACGCGCTTCATAATGCTTCGGGTCGAGCCGCAAAGCCTCATCGAGAGCGCTAAGCTGCTCCTTTACGGTAAGGGCGGTCATGGCTTGCAGGAAATACGCCTCGGCGGTCTTGGGCAACAAGGTCGCGGCCTGGCGGCGGTGGTCCTCAATCTCCTGGAGCTTCTGGGCATCCAGGTCGCCATTTTCCCGGAGGACACGAACCATGAGCACATGGGCGGTCCCGGCGATTTCCGACCCCCCATCGAGCAGGGTCTTCAAGATCGCCGTGGCCTCGTCGAAACGGCGGTTGTCCACGAGAATGCTGGCGCGCAGAAGCTGGGCTTTGCCGCCCACGTGGGGGCTGTCGAGGATCGGCTGGATCGTTTCTAAGGCGGCGTCCCGTTCGCCGCCGGCATATTGGCCCTGGGCTTGGGACAGAATCTCCTTGTCGGCCACTTCGGCCAGCCGGAGTCGGTCCCGGCTCCACCCGGAGAGCACGACCACCGCCGCACCAGCGAAAACGATCGTGACCAGTGCGGCGATGGTCTGCGCGCGGTGCCTGCGGAGGAACTTTCCCAGGCGGTACACGGTACTGGGTCCTCGGGCGAGGATGGGTTCGTGCTCCAAATGCCGGCGGAGGTCCTCGGCCAGGGCGTTGGGCGTCTCGTAGCGCTGGGCGCGGTCCTTTTCCAACGACTTCATCACGATCCAGTCCAGATCACCCCGAACCGCCTTGCGGAGCAGATCGGGAGTACAGCCACGATGCTTGGCGATGTCAGTTAGAGTATCGCCCAGGGTGCTGAGCTTGGTGGAGGGCTTGATCGGCTCCTGCTCCCGAATGACTCTCTGCATCTCGATGTAGCCGGCCTAGCGAAGCTCTTCTTCACTGAAGGGTGTCGTCCCGGTGAGGAGTTCATACAGCAACACGCCCAGCGAGTAGATGTCCGATCGCGTGTCAATATCCAGATCACTCAATTCCGCCTGTTCCGGACTCATGTAGGCGGGGGTGCCGACGATGTGGGCGTAGCGCGTAAAGAGCGTCTTTTCGGTCAGCTTCTGGTTCGTAGCCTTGGCAATCCCGAAGTCGATGACCTTGGGAACGGGCTTCCCGTCATGGTGCGTAACCATGACATTGGAGGGCTTGATGTCCCGGTGGATGATGCCCTTCTGGTGGGCGTGCTGCACGGCGTGGCAGACTTGGAGAAACAGGCCCAGCCGGTCCTTGGTGCTCAGATTGTTCTTGTCGCAGTATTCCGTGATGGAGACACCCGTGACCAGCTCCATGACGAAGTACGGTCGGCCCGCTCTGAGGTCTCCCGATGAGCCGGTCTCCGTAGCCCCGGCGTCGAGGACCTTGGCGATACTGGGGTGGTCCATCAGGGCCAGGGCCTGCCGCTCGGCCTCAAAGCGGGCAATGACCTGCCGGGTATCCATCCCCAGCTTGATAATCTTGAGGGCCACTTTGCGGCGGATGGGCTCCTGCTGCTCGGCCATGTACACAACCGCCATGCCGCCTTCCCCGATCTTCTCCAGCAGCTTGTACCGCCCAATGACCGTGCCGGGCTGTTCGATCACGGCTTCATCCAAGACCCGTGCCTCGACAAACGGCGGCGGCGTCTCCAGAAATTGACCGGCTCGATCATGCGCCGTGAGCAACGCCTCCACGCGCGCACGCAACGCCGGGTGGCCGGCGCAGGCGGATTCGAGATAGGCGGATCGCTCCGCTTCACCGGTCCTGCTCTGGGCTTCGCTGTAAATGGATTCGATATCGTTCCGTTCGGGAGACATCATGGGATTCCTGCGATATCACTGGGACCCCAAACGCGATTAATCGCGTTTGGGAGCCCGCTCTGTAGGACAATGCGACATTCAGACACAGCGCGCCTCAAGGGAAATGATAAAAGCCAAATCAATCCGCAGATTTCACAGATTTGCCCAGCCCGGCCTCGGCTCGACTGAGCACGCCGAAGTCCGGCCGGAACCAAGATTACCTCTCGCCAAGCACGCCAAGAGCGCCAAGAAGATCGAGCCAGACACCCGTCTTTCCCTTGGCGATCTTTGCGTCTTTGCGCGAGATATAATCCTTGTTGTGATCGAGACTTACATTGTCCCCTCAGGATTATCTGGAAACATTCTTCAGTTGTTGCGAGTTAGCAATGCAGATCTTTAAGAAGGGATTGCCGGCCGTCCCAGTTTGGTTCTTCTCGACTCTGCGAAAATCTGCGTAATCTGCGGATGCTCCAATTCCTTTGCCTCTGGGGACGGGGTCAGTCACCAGCGTTGATCTCGTGGAAGAGCCAGGCCTGGACGTAGGACCAATGCCGGCTGGCCGTAGCCCGCGAGATACTCAGCGCCTGAGCCGCTTGCTCCAGGGTCAGCCCGGCGAAGTAGCGTAATTGCACCAACTGCGCTTTCGCCGGGTCCTCCCGAGCCAGTTTGGCCAGGGCCTCGTCGAGCGCCAGCAGATCGTCCACCGCTCTGTCGAGGGCGATGTCGGCATCGGTGAGGTCCACCTTCTCGCGATCATCGCTGTGTTTCTGCCTTTTCTTGCGGCGGGCATTCTCGATCAGAATTCGTCGCATGGCCTCCGCCGCCGCCGCAAAGAAATGACCCCGGTTCTCCCAGCTCTGGGGTTCGTCCCCGACCAGCCGGAGATAAGCTTCATGAACCAGAGCGGTTGCTTGGAGGGTCTGGCCGGGAGCCTCATGCGATAGCTTCTGCGCGGCCAGAATGCGGAGTTCCTCGTAGACCACGGGCAAGAGTTCGTCTGTAGCCTGGGCGTCCCCCCTCTCGATGGCGTTCAAGTTGCGTGTGACATCACTCATGCCGACTTCCCACCGTCTTGGGTCCCAGACAGAACTATTTTGGGCGCGAAGTGGGGAAAATGCAAGCCCTTTGGTCCCACCAAGACACTGGACACTGGACACTGGACACTGGGACTTGGTCGGTCCGTTCCTCCGTCGCATTGGGCACGCCGAAACCACCGAATCCCCGGCACGGATTCGTGTTCCCCCCGGGACGCTTCGCAGCGTCCTTACGTCTTCTCCTGCAACTCTCTATGGCACTCGTTTGGTCAGGGGGATATAATGCGCGGCGGATTGACGCAAGTAGTCCGTACGGTAGGTCGGGGTCTCTCACGCGATCCATCCCCGGGGAGATCCCCCGAGCCCACCGATTCGCCGACAGGGATACGGACGATGGATGAGCTATGAAGCGATCCCCCTGCCTAGGGGGATCGACTTCCCTTCTGCCCGCTGGCTGGCCGAGTGTCTCAACGAAGCCCCGTAGCAGCGGGCTCTCTCTTTCCTTTGCCGACTCCCAACAGAAAGGGCCGGCGGCCCCATGGACCGCCAGCCCTCTTTTGACATCATGCACGCAAGAACTGGCAAATGGAATCTTCGGCGAGGGCGAAACCGAGGAAGTCAGGTACTTTTTCGAGGTCCGCGCGGCATTTAGAAGGTGATCCTTGTCATGGCGATCTTTCTTGGGCTTGTAAGCAAGACGGTATGCCGAGCGCACCGGACCGCCTTGTGCCGAAGCCGTAGGTAACCTATCTCCCCTGCACTGCAAAGGCGCGACATCTTGTTTTCTTGACAAGCGTTCTGAGGGGACGTGCTGTAAGTCTCCGGACGGAAATGAGTCGGGGTATCCGCAGATTACGCAGATTTTCGCAGATTCAAGAAGAGAAGAAGGGAAGAGGTAGACCGGAGTAAGCAAGAAGGCAGGAATCCCAACCCTGTCCGTTGCCTTCTCCTTTCCCCTTTGCCCCTTTGCCTTTTGGTTTTTCTCTGAAAATCTGCGGATGCTCTTCTATAGGTGCATATCTGCCAAGGGGTTACGAGTTTCCCGCGGCGGTGTGAAAAAGTCGCGGCTGGGCCGGGGATTTCATTTGACGGCAAATGTGCCGACGTGTACTATATACAACAAACTTAATAGTACGTTGTAAATAGTACATCATATATGTGGAGGGGTCTATCATGACCAGTGCAGCGCAAGTGCAAGCCAATCGTTCCAACGCCCAGAAATCCACCGGTCCGCGCGCGGCCGAGGGCAAGGCCGTGGTGGCGCAGAATGCCGTCAAGCATGGTCTGCTGGCGCAGGAGGTCGTCGTCAAGGGGGAAGATCCCGGGGAGTTTGAGTTCTACCGGGACCAGATGCTGGCGGAGCTGGCCCCGGCGGGCCAGATGGAGTCGATGCTGGCCCAGCGGATCGTCGGCCTCGCGTGGCGGCTGCGCCGGGCCGAACGGCTGCAGGCGGTGGCGTTCGACAAGCTGGAGGACCAGAGCAAGCCGCCGGAGTGGGTGCTGTCCCCCGAGCAGGCGTCGCGGCTCCTTGCCGTGATGGCCGAGACGGGTGTGCGGCCGCCGGAGCCCGTGGCCGCGGGTCCGGCGGCCGGCCGGCGGGCCGTGCAGGACTTCGCCCAGGAGAGGATTCTCGATCGACTGCTGGTCTACGAGCGGCGGATCGAGCACAGCCTGTACCGGACGATGGGGGAGTTTCGCAAGCAGCGGCTGCTGCGGGAGATGGAGCCGACGGCGGGAATGAAGCCGGAAGCCGGAATGACACGTAGGACGGGCATCCTGCCCGTGAGTAGTATGGGTGTCCCGCCCATGACCGCCGAGGACATCCACGGGCAAGATGCCCGTGCTACTCATGGGCGGGACGCCCATGCTACGAGGCCGCCTGAAGGTGGAACTCCGAACGAATCGTGCCAAACAAACCCAATTGGCGCCGGATCGAACGTGGGTGATAGTCCGAACGAGGGGGAAGCCCAGGAGGAATCGCGTCAAACAAACCCAATTTGCGGAGGCGTTTCAAGTTTGACGTGTGAAGTGGTACGTGAGCAAAGCCCCGTAGCGGGGTCCCCGGGGCCTGCAACTCCGAAAGGCACACTCGCACCTGGCGATGGGTCGACTTGCGGCGTCGGTACGAACATGCCGCAAGTGGCGGACTTATCGTGCGAAACAAAGCCAATGTCCGCCGCGGCGAGGAAGGACCCCATTCCTTACGTACCCATTTTTCGTCGGCGCCGCTGACGGCCAGGTTCCTTGCGGCGCAGAGGTCATGAATGATCTGGCCCAGGGCGAAGTCAGCGAAACAAACCCAATGTGCGACGGGATGCGCTTGAGAAAGGAGGATGCCGAGGAATAAACCATTGCATCCAAACCCTGGTGCGGGCTTAATAGTAGACGGTGTGAACGGATGAGGCATGTGGTCTACCGGTGCGGGCACCGGTTGCCGGCGGAAAAGGCCGTGGCAGATGCTAAGGAGTGTCACAATGAGAAAGACAACGGGATCGGGGATTGTCGCGTTGGCGGGTTTGCTGGTGGTGCTGGCGGGCTGCTCGGAGGTGGGGATCACGGGGCGCAAGCAACTGAACTTCGTTCCCAGCTCGCTCGTCACATCGATGAGCCTCCAGCAGTACGATCAGCTCATTGCCCAGAGCAAGCGGAGCACGAACGCCCAGGCGACCGCGATGGTCCAGAAGGTCGGCGAGAAGATCGTGCAGGCGGTCGAAGAATACTCGAAAACGCATAGCGACAAGGACCCCTTTGCCGGCTACAAGTGGGATTTCAACCTGATCGAGGACCCGAATGTCAACGCCTTTGCCATGCCGGGCGGCAAGGTGGTCGTCTACACGGGCATTCTGCCGGTGACGCAGAACGAAACGGGCCTGGCGACCGTGCTGGGCCACGAGATCGCCCACGTGTTCGCGGGTCACGGCGGGGAGCGTCTCAGCCAGTCGCTGCTCACCCAGATGGGGGAGGTGGGCCTGTCCGCCGCGTTGCAGAAGCAGCCGGAGCAGACGAAGAGCCTTTTCATCGGCGCGTACGGCCTGGGCACACAGGTTGGATTCCTGCTGCCGTTCAGCCGGGTGCATGAGAGTGAGGCGGACCATCTGGGCTTGGTCTTCATGGCGATGGCCGGGTATGATCCTCATGAGGCGGTGGCCTTCTGGGAGCGGATGGCGGCGTCCAGCAAGGGCCAGTCCAAGCCGCCGGCGTTCTTGAGCACGCACCCGGCGGATCAGAAGCGGATCGACGACCTCAATAAGTTGCTCCCAGAGGCGATGGAATCCTACCATCCGGCCGGAGCGCCGACGCAGAACCCACCGGCGATCAAGTAGATGCGTCCTTGCTGAGCAGGGTGCGGGCCGCCGAGCGGCCGGCCAAGGCGCCGGTGGACCAGCACATTTGGAGGTTGTAGCCGCCGCAGGGACCGTCGAGGTCGATGACCTCGCCAGCGAAGAAGAGGCCCGGGCGGATCTTCGATTCCATCGTCCGAGGGTCGATCTCTTCCCGGCTGACACCGCCGTGGGTCACTGTGGCCTTGGCGATCGGCTCCGTACCTGTCACACACAGAGGCAGGCTCTTGAGCACGCGAACGAGTTGCCGGCGTTTCTCGGCGGACAGTTGCCCAGCCTGCGAATCGCCATCGCATTGGGCGAGGCGGCACACGATTCGAGCGAATTGCCGGGGCACGAGCTCGGACAGGATGTTGGCGATCGCCTTCTTGGAATGGGTCCGGCCTTCTTGTTGCAGCCGCTGGTCGAGTTGTGATGGGTCCAGCGCGGGCAGCGCGTCGATTCCGATGTCGATGCCGGCGCCTTTCTCGCCCAAGTCATCGGCGAGCAACCGGCTCAGGTCCAGCACGGCCGGACCTCCGATGCCGTTGCAGGTGAAGAGCATGTTGCCGGCGGTGGCGAGCTTTCGCCCGTGGACCGTGGCCCAGAGTCTCACGCCGGAAAGGGAGATGCCGGCCAGTTCTTGCGGCCAGGTCTCCCGTGTCACGAGCGGAACCAGCGCCGGTTTGGGCGGGACCACGGTGTGTCCGAGTTGTGCGGCGAAGGTGTACCCGTCGCCTTGAGAGCCGGTCTGCGGCCAGGAGACGCCGCCGGTGGCGAGAATCACCCGTTCCGCCAGGACTTTCCGGCTTTCCGTGTCGATCCGAAAGCCTTCGTCATCGGCGGCGATGGTCCTCACACGCGCTCGGTACCGGAAGTGAGTCCCGAGCTTCTGGGCCTCGTTCGCGAGGATGTCCCGGACGTCGGCGGCGCCACGATGAGCCGGGAACACGCAGCCGTCCGGCTCGACCGCGTCGGCCAGACCTCGCGAACGGAAGAACTTCCGGACCTCGTTGGGCGAGAACTCGTAGAGACTGTGACGAAGGAATCGGCCCGCCTTGCCGAACGCGTTGGCAAGCTCCCGGGGATCGGCCGCGTGGGTGAAATTGCATCGGCCTCCGCCGGTGAGCAGAAGCTTACGTCCGGCGGCGGCATTGGCCTCGACCACCCACGTCGGCGTTTGGCCCGCCGCCGCGTGGATGGCCGCCATCAGCCCCGCCGGCCCGGCTCCGATGACACAGATTCCTGTCTTCATATTGGCAGATAGTAAACCGCGAATTGAAAACAGTAAATGGGCGCGGCTCGTTGCGGCGGACCGGGAGTTGGACGCCTGCTACGGCATCTCGGCCAGTGCGAGAACGCGGGGGTCATCTTTCTTGAGCGTCACGGTCACCCATTGGTCGGTATCGGCGCCGAAGTACTCCATGAGTCCCACCAGCAGGTAGTTGACGGCCTGACGGGTTTCGGGATCCTCCAGGCCAACGGCGGCTTCTCCGATCCAAAGCGGTATCTTGCCTTTCGTGGCGCCGCCTGGGCCGTACAGACGCATCTCCAGCCAGTGGCTGTAGACGGTCTCAACGTAGGGCAAATACGTGGTATAGCCGAATCCATAGCCTCGGCGGCCTCCGCCGTAGAAGCCGTAATACCCGCCGAACGGGCGGGACATGGGCATGTAGTCCAGGTGATCCGAGACGTCGATCCCCGCGCGGAAGGTTAGCGTGTACTGGGCGGCCTCGGATTTCTCGGCGGCACGGTAGCCGAGATCCTGCAACATCGTCCCTATTTTCGAGGCAATCTTCCCGGCGAGGATCGGATTCCGTGAGTTCGGGTCGAAGGCCACGTTGATGGATGCCCCCTGGCTCAGGGGCTCCTTGGCCTGAGAAAAGGTGTTCACGTGGACTCGATAGGTGGGTGTGCAGCCGGCTGCACCTGCGGCTGCAATGAGAAGCATCAGCACGCGTCTGGTCATGTTCTCTTCCTTTCATTGGAACGGATGCGACACTTTTTCCGTCTGGTGCTCCATTCTCTCGCCGCCGGGGCGCGAAATCAACAGGTATGACACAAAGGGCTGATGGATGGTGTGTTCGTCGGCCGTGAGTGGTAGGAGCGATTCCATGCGGTGCCCTATTGAGAGGGCCTCGGGTTTGTCCCGCACCCCTGGCTCCGCGATGCTCCGCCACCGGGGTCTTGATTCTTGGATCGAATCAGCCTATCCTACCGTTGTGTGAGAGCAAGTTGCATGGACCAGTAGCAAGGATCAATCGTGGGACGTCTCATCATTCTCTCCGGTCCATCGTGTGTGGGCAAGAGTCCGCTCTACGCGGCCCTGAAGAAGTTCTATCCCCAGTTGGCGGCTCGGCTTATGAAGCTCGTGCTCTACGACAGCCGGTCCGCCCGGCCGGGCGAAGTGGACGGCGTGGACTTCCACTTTCGAACCCGCGAGTCCATCGAGGGCCTGCGCGGCAAAGAAGGCTTCACCGTTTTCGAGGTGCGCGGAGATCTGCAGGCGCTGGATACCCGCGAGCTCGAAAGGAAGTTGGCGGCTTCGGACGTCTATTTCGACGGCAATCCTTACATCGCCTCGGGATTGCTCGATTTCATCGAGAGACACGGCACGGAGTACCTAAGCGTCTTTCTGTCGCCGTTGTCGAAGGATGAAGTCCTCGAGTTCAAAACCCCCGGCCGGAGTATCTCGCTGTCCGAGCTGCTGACCGACATGATGCGCCGCAAGCTTCTGCGGCGGACCACCAGGCAAAAGGGTATTCTTTCCCGCGAAGACCTGGAGAATATCGAGGTTCGAGCCGCCGGCGCCTACGGCGAGCTAAAACAAGCCTGGCGATTCACTTACGTCATTCCCAACCATGACGGCGAAGACAGCGACCACTGGGACGCGTTCTACTATCCGCTCGGCGATGCCCGCAAAGCCTTGCTCGCATTCGCGGAGCTGATCGAGGGAAAAGAGCCGGCCCTCGTGGAGAAGTGGGAACAGGATTTGGTTCCGTAGGGTCGATATAAGGAAATTCCTTGGGGCGTTGGGATACGAGACGAGTATAACACTGAACTCACGTCGCTCACACGGGCTTTTTGACCGCGACGGACGGGCCAGAGTGCCACGAACGTGCGGCGGAGTGGGCAGGGTGTATGAAAAAGGTGCTTTCAAAATGTGCCATCACTGGATCGCCCGAGGCCGACGGATGGTCGATTTCGCGCGAGGGTGTCTGGGGTGATAGAGGAAGGAAGATCTCTCAATGATTTCATCCGTTCGTGAAGCTTGGCGGCGCTTGCGCTTGGCCAAGGTTCAAGAAGTGCGGCCGGACTGGTCACACGAGGTCCTGAACTCGGTTCAGTGGATGCATCAGGAGCATGTGAAGGACCTGTGCAAGCTGGGATACTCGCCGAAGGAAGCGTTCTGGGTGGACTTTGCGTGCCTGCCTTTTCTGCCGTGGAATGGGGCCGCTCCCAGCCGGATGCGGCTCAGCACGGTTTTCGATCTCTACACGGACCTTTACCGTCAGACCGGCGGCCCGCTCGAACCCGCCGAGTCGCAGGCGTTCACCTCGCTGCTGCGACAGAGGTTCTACAGTGTCCAGCGGATAGTTGCAGTCTCCGGCGGTCTTTATCAGGATGGAGCGCGGGTTGATGCCTCCGGCTGGAAGGAGCCGGGCCAGCAGAAATGGGCCTTGGCCGGACTGATCGTGCTTTGGACCGCCCGCCAGTGGCAGGAGCATCCGTCGGCGTTCCCTTGCAGACTGGTGGAAGACTGACACCCTCACGCCGCCCATACGGATTTGGAGAAATTCCGCCGTAGTGTAGGCTCTGTCATCCTGAGGCGAAGCCGAAGGATCTGGCCACCGAATTGTAGGTTTCTCTCATTCACAGCCGAGATCCTTCACTCCGCTGCGCTACGTTCAGGATGACAAACACGGCACACGGATTTGTCATAGCCTGTATTCGTCCCCCAGGGGGACCTCAATCACCTTGATTTCCCTATCGAAATCCCGGCCGAGGGCGAGGATTCCACCGGCTCTATCCGCGGCAACGCTGTGTCCGCCATAGGTCCGACCCGTCCACGGCCCGTGCGTGATCTGGCCGACGAGGTTGGTGCCGACGACAGGTGCATTGGTCATCTTGGCCGCGTTCACAACAACGCGTTCGAGCTGCTTGCCGTGCCCGGGCCACGCCTCTTCCTTCTCCGCATAGCCATAGGGCACAAGGAGAAGATCGGGCTTGAGCCTCGCCATTCGTGCGAGGATCGGCTGCTCGTGAGTGTCCGCGCAGATCAGCACGCCGACTTTGCCGAACTTCGTCCGCGCGATCTTGACCTCGTCGCCGGGCGAGTAGGGCGGCGTCATCAGTTCGCTGAGCAGGATGATCTTGCGGTGCTTCAAAAGGATTTGGCCTGTGTCATCAATAAGGATGGCCGAGTCATAGAGGTCCGCTCCCTCTTTTTCGTCCAGACCGACGCAGAGATAGATTCCATGTCTTCTCGCCATCTCACAGAGGCATTGTGAGTCTTCACCCGGAATGGGATACGCCCGATCATGGGCGTCCGGGTTCACCCACCCATAGATGGCCGTCTCCGGAAGGCAGGCAATTTCGACCCCCATCCCGGCGGCCTCCGCGACCGCGTTCTCAATCCGCGCAAGGTTCCCCCGCCGGTCCCCATCCAGACAAACGACTTGGCACATGGCGATTCGAATGGCGTTCATTGCTCTTTTACTCCTGTACTCCTGCCAAATCCGGGGTTTTCCAGAACCGGCCGGCGGGCCGTCGGCAGGGAGTTTATCGCTTGGAAGCCTCCGGCACAATTCCTCGCACGCCTGCGTGACCAGGGCGAACGTAAAGTCGTTCAGTGGCATCGCCCTGTACGTCATTGCGAGCGAAGCGCGGCAATCTATTTGCCATGGTCGTGGAACTTGCCAAATGCGGTGCCGGAACGTGTCACAGCCTTCCCTTTCGGCAAGGATTCTGCAGCATTCTTTCTCGTGGGCTCGTTCTGAGTCGAAAAATGAGGACCTGCACTCGAAAAATACGTATTTATACGGGTTGACACGAGCCGCGAGACCTGGTAGGATTGAACGTCAGTTGTCGGTCGGATTTGGAGGTCTGACCTTGCGTCAGGGACGATGGGTCGCATCGTTAGGACAAAACGGAGAGGGTCTTTCAATGGCACACGGATGTGATGCGTGGCTTATTGGGGTCTTTCCGCATCCACAACTGGATTATGTAGGCTGCGGACCTGAAGCCATACAAGCCATTTACACACACACACACACACACTCTCTCTCTCTCTCTCTCTCTCTCTCTGGGCGTCCGCCACCTGATCTCTTGACTTGGCGTTCATCCATTCAGCCATTTCAAGATAAGAACAGGAAAGCGTAGTCCAGCAAGATCAATGGACAGATTATTCAACTCCGTTACCTGATGAAAGAGGAGGACAAGATGAGACAACTCACAGCTTTTATCCTGTTGGCGGCAGCACCCGCCTTTGCATCGCCTACATCGATGATTATCAACCTCGACGGTGTCAACAATTGCCGGAACAATCCCGTGGTGATCCCATTCGATGCGGGAACATACCAAGTCGATCCAATAGGGGTCGCTGATGGCGGGGCGTACAACGCAACCAGTTTTCACTATTCCCAGCCCAATTCGTGGCGGCACGAGTATGTCATTGAGTCAAGCCAATTCCCGCGCATATATATTGATACTGGTTATTGCAGCACGGCATCTGTGGCATTGGCCAATGCAATTTCCACGTCATTCACACTCGCCTCACCCGACAACGTAAGCTTCTATATTTGGGATGGGCCAAATGGATATGAGTACCGAGGTGACAACACGGGGGGCATATCATTGTTAGTGACCTCCCCAGTCCCCGCTCCTGGTGCGATCCTGCTCGGCGCCATCGGTGGCACCTTTGTCGGGTGGCTGCACAGACGCAAAGTGTTGTGATTCTGCTGATCGGGCCGTGCCATTGAAATAGGTCATGTGTCCCGGCAGGACCTTTTTGGGCGAGCGGGCACGCTCGTCCTACGAGGCGGCTCCGCGCCGACGGCCAGGATGTTGCGCCTCTGCAGTGCAGGGCCTCAGCCGTAGACCACTTCCCCGTTACGGGCGTAGTCGACGATCAACGAATCGCCGCTTTGCCATTCCTGCGGAGTCATGGCAATGGCCTCGATCGGCTCGAAAACCCTCACAATCGCAGCGGCGAGAACGTCGATTCTTTCCCAATAGTCCTTGCCGGCAAAATCCTCAGAGATCACCACCAGATCGATATCGCTACCCTCGCGTTGCGTGCCCGTGCTGTACGAGCCAAACAGAATGATCTTCTGGGGCTTGATCTTCTCGGCCTCCAGCGCCTTGCCAAAATCGGAGATGATCCTCAGAACTGTGCTTTTATCCACTCTAAAATCTCCTTGGTTTGTGCCAGAATCCGGGAGGCGATTTCCTGTGTGTATTTGCTTTGCAGCTTGTCAATATCGTCTGGGTAGCGTGTGGCAATGTTGGCTTCGTTCAGTATCGCGACGACTCTGCCCTTGTCTGGATCCGGCCTCAAGCCGATCTTGTTCAGCAGAAAGACAAGACTGTGTGTCTTCGGAGGCGCTTCCTGTAGGTTGTGCAGATACAGTCCCTTTAACGCCTTTTCCATCGCCAGGTGGCACATGAAAACGGCATAGAAATGCTTGCCGCCATTGGCCATGAACTCTGCGGTATCCATGTCGTAGTCGGCCTGCTTGAGCCATTCGACAGTCTTCTTGTCCATTCGGCTACTCCGCTGTAGTCTCACGAAGCATCTTCTTGATTCGACGGGTCTTCATAATGGTACGATACCCGATTCGACGCAGATTACAACCGCCAGGGGCTGCGCAGGGGGCGCGCGAGCAGGCGGTTGGCTTGGTCGTCGTTGAGGAATTGCTCTGTTTTCGGGTCCCAGTGGAGCTTGCGGCCGAGACGGATCGCAATATCGTCGAGGTGGCAGATCGTGTCGGAGCGCACGGCGGTCTCGATCGGACAGATCGTCTTTTGACGCGACCGGACGCATTCGAGGAAGTTGCGCTTGTGGTCGTTGCTGACGGGTAGTCGCGGCTCACTGGAGCCGAAGGTCGTCTGCAGGAGCGACTTGGGGTTGGCGTCGATCCCGCCGCGGGAGACGATCACCCAGCCGTCACTGCCGATGAACAGGATGCCGCAGCCCCGGCTTTCCAGGACCGGCGTCACGAATTGCGGGAATTCCTTCTCCGTGTGCCGGGAGTCCATGTGGACCATCTTGACGCCGTTGGCGTAGGTGTGCTCGACCCGCCAGGTCACGGGCGTGTCGCACAGGCCGTCGCGGGGAATGACGCCCGTCCCTTCGATTTCGAGCGGGCCGGTGTCGTCGCTGTTGTTGCCCCATTGGGCGATGTCTACATGGTGGATGCCCCACGCGCCGCTGAGGCACCCGAGGCAATAGTCGTGGATGTGCATCCAATAGCCGGGAGTGCCCTCGTTCCGTGAAGCCGACCGCTGGAACGTGTACGGCGACCATGGTGCGGGGCCGAGCCACATATTGTAGTCGAAGTCCTTGGGGTCCGGTTCCGGCTGAAGCGGCTGGTTCGCCAGCTCGGCCCCCGGCACCGATCCTACGACGATCGTGTGCAACTTGCCGATGCGGCCATTGCGGACCAGCTCACAGCAAAGGCGGAATTCCTGGCTGGACCGCTGCTGCGTGCCGAACTGAAAGACCACGCCATAACGGTTCACGGCCGCCCGCAGCGCCTTGGCCGCCGTGACGTGGACGTCGGCGGGTTTTTCCATGTACATGTCTTTGCGGTTCCTGGCGGCCTCGATAGCGACCAGCGCGTGCCAGTGGTCCGGAGTGGCGATACAGACGGCATCGATATCCGGCCGGGCCAGCAACTCGCGATAATCCTGGTACATCGTGCAACCGGTGTCCCCGTACCGCGTGTCCACGACCTGCTTGGCCTTCTCCCGGAACGCGCGTCGCAGGTCGCACACGGCCGCCACGCGGACATCTTTCTGTCCCGAGAAGCCGCGTAAATGCCCGCCGCCCATGCTGCCGATGCCGATACACCCCATCACGATCTTCTCGCTGGGCGGCACTGCCCCGCCGGCCCCCAGCACGCGAGCCGGCACCAAGTACGGGAACCCAGCCGCGCCCAAACCGATCGCGACGCTCGTTTGGAGGAACGCTCGACGTGTTCGTGTCTCATTCATAGCCGTCCATTATAGTGTCTGGCTGAATCGCTTGTCACCACAGAATTCATCTTGGGTTCTTGTCCGGGTCGTGCTACACTCTTGCCTGGTTTGTAGTGACGCCGTCAGGCGTTTCTCAGTAGCATGGGCGCGAGCACCCATGGATTCAGGATCACGGGCAAGATGCCCGTGCTACTTTGCGTGCCGGCGGGGTCACTACGAACGTGGAGAAGTGGGGACATCATTTTTTGAGGTGTGAGCATGAGCGAACGAGCCGGACAAACATCACGACGTGAGCTTCTGAAATCGGCGGGGGCCGTGGCGGCCTTTACCATTGTGCCGCGGCATGTGCTGGGGGGCCAGGGGCAGACGCCGCCCAGTGAGAAATTGAACGTCGCCGGAATCGGCGCCGGCGGGCAGGGCGGTGCTGACATCAACGAGATCGCCAAAGGCGCCAACATCATTGCGCTTTGTGACGCCGATCTGCGGCCGAAGCATCGCGAGCAGACGACGATCCCGAGGTTCCCCGACGCCAAGGTGTACCAGGACTTCCGCAAGATGTTCGACGAGATGGACAAGAAGATCGACGCGGTGATCGTCGGCACGCCCGACCATACCCACGCCGTGGCGGCGATGGCCGCCATCAAGCGGGGTAAGCACGTCTACTGCGAGAAGCCCATGGCCCACTCCGTCGCCGAGGTCCGGGCCCTGATGAAGGCGGCTCAGGAGCACAAAGTGGTGACCCAGCTCGGCAACCAGGGCCACTCCTTCGACACGATCCGCACGTTCTGTGAGTGGGTCTGGGACGGTGCCATCGGCAACGTCCATACGATCCACTGCGGCTGCTCGGCGAACAACTCCGCCCTCGGCCAGTTGGCGCGGCTGAGCGAGAAGGAGGAAGTCCCGGCCGGCTTGGACTGGGACCTGTGGCTCGGTCCGGCCCAGGAGCGGCCGTACCATTCGTTCTATCTGCCGGGACGGTGGCGAAGCTGGGTGCCGTTCGGCAATGGCACGATCGGCGACTGGACCTGCCACGTTGTGGACCCGGTCTTCTGGGCCCTGGACCTGGGCGCTCCCAAGACGATCCAGGCCCAGGTCAAGGACTACGATCCCAAGACCCAGGGCGACTCTTTCCCGATGGGCGACATTATCACGTTCGAGTTTCCCGCCAAGGGAAATCGCGGGCCGATCACCCTCCTGTGGCACAGCGGCACCGAGAAGATTCCGCGACCGAAGGAGTTGGAGCCGGAGCGCAAGCCCGTCGATACCGGGGCCTACGTTTTCGGCGACAAGGGTGTCATCATGTACGGCTCGCACGGCGCCGGCAACGTCCGCATCATCCCCGAGACTGCAATGAAAGCCTACAAGCGGCCCGAGCAGAAGATCCCCAGGGCCAAGGAGCATCATGCCGACTGGCTCCAGGCGATTCGCGAGGGCAAGAAGGCCGGGTCCGATTTTTCCTACGGCGGCCCGCTAACCGAAATCGCTCTGCTGGGCGTCATCGCCCTCAAGCTGCCGGGCACGAAATTGGAGTGGGATGCGCCGAACATGCGCTTCACCAACTCCGATGAAGCAAACCAGCACCTCAATCCGCCTTATCGGCGGGGCTGGAGCCTGTAAACAGGCCCAATGTCCATTTTGTAGAAGTACGGTCGCAATAATAGGGCACGTGTGCCTCGTCCGGCAACGGACACACGTGCCCTCTCTCATTGGGCCATACAGCCCTGACTATACGGTTAGTCGCAGATGGCCCGGAGAGATTTCCACCGACACGAGAATCGCTTTCACTCTTTTTCGCATCAGACCTCTTGCCAAACGCGATTCAGCGGGGGTATACTCAGTCCTCATTCAATGGCCGGCGGCCTTCGGGGGTTGCTTACCGCACTGCTGATTTGTGCAATGAGCCGCGGGGCCGGACCGTCCTTACTGATGGAATTTCACACAGGGCCGCCGAAGCTTGTTGTGAGCTTTGCCCCTGTGGCATCCTTGTTGTGTTGGAGAACACAGACATGAAGAAAATTGGATTGTTGGTGGTGGCGGCGTCCCTGTCGCTGTGCCTTGCGGCTTTTGCCGGGGAGACGTCCGCGAGCAACTCCCAGAGCGGCGGCGCGACGGGCAAGGCAAGAGTACGCGGGCAGGCGCGGATGGATCCCGCCGCGCAGCAGAAGGTGCTCACGGAGCAGCTCGCCGCGCTCCAGAAGGAGCATCAGGCCGCGATCGGCGAGCTGCAGGGAATCAAGACGCTCGCCGACAAGGAAAAGGCCACCGAGACGGCCGCGGCGCTCGGCAAGCTGATCGCCAAGCACGAGCAGGAGCATCAGAAGAAAATCGAGCCGTTGCAGCAGCAGTTGAAGAAGCTCGAAGCCGCTCAGAAGGATGCCGCCGGCAAGACTCCCAAGAAAGCCGGGAAGGCGAAGACGGGCAACTGATCGGGTGTTGGATTCAGAATAACAAGGGCTGCGGCCGGCGAGACCGCAGCCCTTGCTTTTTGTCAGGTCACTTCTGTTCTTGTTTCTCTTGCTTCTTCTTGCCGCCGAGCAGGCCGCCGACACTGTCCATCAGGCCCTTGGCGTCGGGCTTTTTGATGGCGTCCTTCAGTTGGGTGGGGAGCTTGTCGCCGAGCTTACCCCCAAGTTGCTTCTGGACCTGCTTATCCACTTCCTGGAGCAGCCGCTCCTTGCCGGCCGCGACGAGGGCCTGTTGGAATTCCTTGGTCAGCCCCTTCGTGTCGAAGACCAGCCGAGGATCGGTCGGAGAACCGACGACGCGGATCGAGGTACTCAGCTCCTTCAGCACCTGCATGACCTGGGTCGTCTGCTCGACGCCGAGGCCGAGAACGCCCTTGCCGGTCCCCTTGGCCTGAAGGTCCTTGAGGCTCAGGTTGATGGTCAGGTCCACCTTCTCCTGGGTCATCGTGCCCTGGAACGTTCCGGAGGCCAAACCCGACTGGAACGCGAGGCCCGCCTCCTGCGAAAGCTCCTGCAGCTTGCTCAGATCGAAGCCTTGGAACGTCCCGGAGATCTCCGGCGTGCTCCCTTTGGAGTAGTCCGCGATGACTTTCAGCAGGGCGGGCGTCACGTACGACTTGATCTGCATCATGATCGGCAGCTTGTTCGCTTGGGGGGCATCGCTGAGGTTGTTCACGTCCACCCGGCTGTTGCCAAAGAGCTGGGAGGGGATCTCGGTCTTGTCGGCCAGGAGCTGCTTGGCCCACACCCGCGCCGTCGCCGGGGTGGGCAGCTTGGCGGTCAGATACTCCAGGTACTTCTCAGGGGCCTTCGCGGCCGGCTGGTTGGCGTCGCCCGCCTGCTTCTTTGGCAGCCAGTTGCGGAGCTTCGCCAACTGTTCCTTGAGCTGCTTGGCGTCCTTGACGTACTTCTCGAGTGCGGCTACGTCCTTGACGTCGATCTTGTACTGGTTGGGGTCAAAAGTCTTCTCCTTGGTCGTCTGCGGGAGCACGGTGCCCGGTGTCTTCCGCGCCTGGTTGAACCTCACCTCCGAGAGCTCCATCTTGTCGACGACCACCTTGCCCAGCAACAGGTCGTAGACGCTCGCCTTCGCTTCCATCTTCCCGATGGCCAACTGGTTCTGCTGCGGATTCTTCGGATCGGTGAGCTGCACCCCGGACACCGCGACGTTGCCGCCCAGAACGGAAATCCCCAAAGTGTCGATATCCGCCTCGGCCTTGTTCACGCTGGTCAGCGCCCCAACGGTATAGGTCTTGATCACCGTCCCCTGCAGGAAATGCGCGGCGGCGAGGAAGCCGGCGACCAACAGAATCGCCAAAACCACGCCCGCCTTGCGGATGTACTTGGCCTTGGCGAACATGCCGTGGACGTCCTTGGTGCGTTTTCCGATGAGGATCCGGTCGAGCACCCGCACCCACAGCTTGGAATAGTAGGCCCGGAATTTCTCGGACTTATCATGGATCTTGAGCATGGTCCGGCGGAAAGAGAAGACGAAGAGGGCCAGCACGATGCCGCAGACCGCCCCAATGATCGGTCCCAGAACCAGCCCTCCGGCCACCGCCAGGCGATTGAAATCCGTGATGCCTATCACCGGGGTCGCGGCCAGACCCGACAGCAGCCCGGCCAGATGCGCGTGGACCCAGAGGCCGGTATGGTACAGCACCGGTGCCGCCGCCAGGCTCACGGCCTTGCCGAAGCCCAGCGCGAGGATGAACAGCCCGATGTGGACGTTGAGCACCAGCACGATGACGGCCAGCGCCGTGTGCAGGCCGGACCAGCCGGGCATCACGCCAAGCCAGACGCCCAGCAGCACCGACACGAAGATCAGCGGCGGGGCCACGCTGCCCCGCAGCACGGCCAATAGCTTACTCACGAATCGCGGAAGAAGCATAAGTTACTCCTTGTGATCAGACCTCGAATCCAACTTTGTCCGGAATGGACAAATTATAGCGTTCCGCCGGCCCCACGCAAGCCGATTACGGCCCGCCCGTAGGGCGAGCGTGGGTTCCCCAACGCGATTCATCGCGTTGGGGGATACCCGTCCCCGCTCGCCACCTCTACCACACACCCGTCCCGAGGGAATTGGCTTTGTTTCGCACGCTCGGCCGTCCGGGGCCTGTCGCCATGGAAAGGTGCCTTGATCCGGGGAATTGGCTTTGTTTCGCACGCTCGGCCGCCTCTGGGCCGTGTCGGCATGGAAGTCTGCCCTCGCCTGGGAATTGGGTTTGTTTCGCACGGCGGGTTGTCCCTGATCGTGTCAGCATGGAAGGGGGCGCCTGATCCAGGAGATTGGGTTTGTTTTGATGATTCTTTACCACAGAGACACAGGGGGTACAACGCGGCCTCCGGCCGCAACCAAAGCCACCACAGCCGAAAGAAACGAAAGAAAGCGAAAAAGGGGAAAGTGGCCCCCTGCCTTTCCCCGTCTGCGCGGGGACAAGCTTGGCCCCGCGAAGGCAGGGCCAGGAGTGACGTCATTCCTGCGGAGGCAGGAATTGCTCGCCTTCTCTCTCCCTTTGCGTCTTTTTTCGTTTTTTTCGGCTCTGCTCTCCTGATTTCTTTCGGTCTTCTTGCCGGAGAAGCAAGATGTTGGGCCCTTGGAGTACGGAGAAGGAAACCGGAACCAGCTTCGTTGACGAATGGAGGACCGTCTCTGTGATCGCTGTGCCTCTGGGGTGAATCCTCCGCGCTGTACCAGTTGGCGAGGACGTGCGCTTCACGGGCCATGACCAGCCCCTCCGCATTTACTGTTCGCTATCTACGATTTCCTATTCAATTGCACAAATATCATACAGAGCTTGGCATTCGCCGTCAAGCGAAATCCTGGCTGGATAGGGACTTATTGGCCCAAAGACAGACGGTCGACAAGCCCTTTCCCGTAAAGGAGTTACATGCTGTTGGCATTCGTAGGGTGTGCCGTGCACACCTTCTGCATCTGCCCGCACGTTCTTGAGGGGCTTCCGCCCCCGACCCCGGTATTTGCCGCTCCCTGCCCATTCGGCTTCGCTCAGAGCCCGCCCTGAGCGGCAGCCGAACGGGGCAGGCTCTGCGCAGGGACAAGTTTGCGCCAATCGCATGATAGGAAGAAGACACCCCCATAGCGGCGAAATAAGTAAGATGAAACTATGTAGCAAGCCTCCTTCCGGTTCGTCGGCCGGGGGGAGATAAGAGTGGGTATTTCGGAACCCCACAGATTAAGGAGACTTGCTATGCGGTACGTAGGACTGGATGTTCCTTATCGAAGTTCGACCTATTGTGTTTTGGAGGAGAACGGGCGGGAAGTGCAGTGTGAGACGATTCGCGGGCATTGGCCGAAGTTGCTGGAGCGGCTCCGGACTGTCGCGGGGCCGTGGACGATCTGTTTCGAGGCCTCGTGCGGGTATGGCTATCTGTATCGCGAGTTGTCCCGCTTGGCCCAACGGGTCGTGGTGGCGCATCCGGGCCAGTTGCGGCTGATCTTCCGCGCCAAGCGCAAGAACGACCGTGTCGGTGCCCGCAAGCTGGCCAAGCTGCTGTATCTGGACGAGGTGCCCCAGGCGTATGTGCCCTGCGAGGAGGTGCAGAGCTGGCGGGAGCTGATCGAACACCGCCGGCACATGATGGACCGGCAGACCACCTGTAAGAACGCGATCCGCAGTTTGCTGCGTTCGCACGGCAAGGTCGCCCCCAAGGGGCTGTGGACCAAGAAGGGCCTGGCGTGGGTACGGCAGGAGGAGATGCCCACGGC
>JAPLMX010000118.1 GCA_026386805.1 Phycisphaerae bacterium
CACAGGGCTCTTCTCCACAAACCGCTCAAAAATCCTGCCAAGCATCCGTGCTACCTCCATGCAGCTACCGTGCCCAAACACATGGTCTGATAACTTGGCAAATATTTCGGCTATCTCAGGCGATTCGCTTGAAAATCAGCGCCTTGAAAGGGCTGGTGGCCCACACCCAGAGAATCGCTACCTCCACCAGGAGAAACTGGGCGTACAGCCCTCGGTAAAACTCGGTCTGTGTGATGGGAGTGTCGGCTATCTGGCTGGCCACGCTATTGATGAAAAGCAGCAGGAGTACGACGGAGACATAGATCGTCATATAGATCCAGAAGTTAGCCGGGCGAAAGAGGCTGCAGCGATAGCGTCGGATCAACGGATTCGACAGGATCAACGAACTCCCTTCTCTGGTGAGTAGTCTCATTCCGTACCGCCGGATACTTTCATGAACAATGCTTCCAGATCCGTTTTCTGCTCCGCGAAACCGATGACCTCGACACCTGCGCCGACCAGGTAGGCATTCAGCCCGGCGATCTTCTTGGGATCATCCGGCACCTCGACCGTCAACGTGTTGTCATGGATGTTTGCCACGTGAGCGTCCGGCGAACCCATCTTTGCACCGTGGATGTTCAGCGATACTGTACCCTCCCATAAGGGAGGTGCATTATGGCACGGAAGACATCGAAGTCGTTGAGTCCACGTGGCCGATTGTGGCGGAAGCATGTTCAGCAATGGCAGAGATCGGATACGACGCAGATTCAGTACTGCAAGGAACACAACTTGTCGGTCACGGCGTTTCGCTGGTGGCGGCGGAAGCTGAGGCCTGGCCAGCAGGTGCGGGATCCCCAGAAAGGGTTACCCCGCGAGCCCGTAACGACCTTCACCGAGATCCAGATGCCCCAGGGCGGCGAGGCGGCGGCGGCTTATTCCTATGAGATCATCCTACCCAATCGAACGCAATTGCGACTCCGCAAGAACTTCGACGCAGAGGGCGTCTCCACTCTCGTGTCTCTTTTGGGGGCCCCATGCTGACCTGGGGGCGCGCGGTTCGGATCTTTGTCTGTGTGCCACCCACGGATATGCGCCGCGGCTTTGACGGGTTGGCCGCTACGGCCCAGACGGTAACGCACCAGGACCCGTTGAACGGCCACTTGTTTGTCTTCTTCAATCGACGACGGGATCGGGTCAAGATTCTGTACTGGGATACGAGTGGGTATTGCCTGTGGTACAAACGTCTCGCAGCCGGGCCGTTTCAGGTGTCTGGTTCTGCCCAGGACCAGGACAGCGTGGAATGGGACCTGCCCCAGTTGACGTTGATTCTCGAAGGGATCGACCTTTCCGAAAGTCATCGTCACGAACGGTTTTCACGACCGAGGCCCACGGGGGCGACAAAGTGTTAAAAAGACACAATATGTTTGTATTTTTCCGGGTTTGGGGGTTGACCTTTCGTGACGGTGTGATAGAGTGACTCCTATCATGGTGACCCCGACCGAGGCCCAAGCTCCCGTTTCGAAAACCCCCCGCATCACGGCCGAAACCCCTTCGTCCGCGCTTCCGTCGGAGGTGATCACCCTCCAACAGATGGTCCTGCAACTGCTGGGGCAAATCAAGGAGAAGACACGGGAGAACTTCGATCTGCAGTGTCAGTTGGATTGGCTCCAGCGTCAATTGTTTGGCCGCCGATCCGAAAAGATGGATCCGAACCAGCGGTTGTTGTTTGAGGATCTCTTTGCGAAGCTCCAGCAGCAATTGGAGCAACAACCCGTGCCCGAGGCCACCGAGACTTCGTCTTCCTCTCCCCCGAAAGTCACCCCTGCGAATCGACCCTCTCGTCGCAACGGCCGTGTGCCTTTGCCGGAGGATCTTCCTCGGGTTCCCGAATATATCGATCCCGACCCCCGGCTGATCGAGAAGATGCGTTGCCTCGGGGAAGACATTACCGAGATCCTGGAATACATCCCCGCGGGCTTCTATGTCCGCCAGATCATCCGACGCAAGTACGCCCCCCGCGGCGGTTGCGGTTCGGTGGTCATGGGTCCTCTGCCGGCCTTACCCATCGAGAAGGGACGACCCGGTCCGGGGGTCCTGGCCTACATTATCACGAGTAAGTACTGCGACCATCTGCCTTTGTATCGGCTGGAGCAGATCTTTGCCCGCCATGGCTTGCATATCCCCCGGACGACGCAGTGGGACTGGGTGCGCGATAGCGCCGACTTATTGTTGCCGATCGTCCTGGCGATGAAACGGCTGATCCTGGCCTTGATCGCGCAGTTGTACATCATTGAAGAGAAGGCCCAAGAAGAGCAGTTGGATGCCGAGGGGGTCAAGGCCCTGCGGCAAAAGTTCAGCAAACCCATTCTACAAGACCAGATCCAGCCCTTGCTGGAGAGCTGGAGCCCCGACGTTCTCCCGAAGAGCCCGATCGGCAAGGCGGTCACCTATGCGTTGAATCAATGGGAAGCCTTGAACCGCTCTTGGGAAAACGGCATCCTTTGCATCGACAACAGCCTCTCCGAGCGCGTGATCAAGCTGGTGGCCCTGGGTCGCAAGAACTGGCTGTTCAGTGGCAGTGATGGAGGCGCCCAGCGGGCGGCCATCCTCTACAGCCTGATTGCCAGCTGCAAGCTCTGCCAGATCGACCCCTTCTTGTATCTTCGTGACGTCTTGGAGCGAATCAACACCCATCCGGCCAACCGGATCGATGAGCTGACACCCCCCAGGTGGAAGGAATTATTCTTGCCCAAGATTTCTCTGCCGAGCTTCAAAGCCAAGACAGAGAGTCGAGCCGAGTGACCAAGCTCTCCCGATCCCACCGCAATCCCTCGTTCTGCCTTCGATCAGCCAAGCTTCCTCTGCAAACATGATGCCAAAAGCCCACGAGGGAGGAACGGGATTGGCCGGACGCTCACTTTGCCACCGTGGCCCCGGGAAACCGGCCGGCCAGCTCCACGACCTGCCCGCAATCGGAAAGCACGGATACCTCGACTCTTTTGGCGCCCATGATCCTCCGCTGGATTTCCTCCACGGCGTCGAAGAGTTGGATGCGGCCCTGGTCCAGGATCGCAATGTGCGAACAGAAACCCGCCAGCTCCGTGAGGATATGCGACGAGATGATGATCGTCTTGCCCTCCCCGCTCAGTCGTTTCAGAATGCCGCGCAACTGAATTCGCGCCTTGGGGTCCAGACCGGAGGCGGGCTCGTCGAGCAGGAACAGCTCCGGATCGTGCACCAAGCAAATTCCCACTCCCACGCGCTGCACCATCCCGCGCGACAGGTGACGCACGAGGCTGTCCTGTTTGTCCTGCAGGTCGATATACGCCAGGATCTCTTGGACCCGCGGCCGGATCAACTCCGGCTGGACCTCGTAGGCCTCCGCAAAGAACTGCAGGCACTCGCGCAGGGTAAGGTCGCCGTAGAGGTTGAAGAAATCAGGCAGGAATCCGATGGAGCGCCGGATCGCGAGATAGTCCCCCATCAGGTCGTGTCCCAGCAAGCGGGCGCTGCCGCTCGTCGGTCACAGGAGCGTGGCCAGAATCCTCAAGAGGGTGGTCTTGCCCGCCCCGTTCGGGCCGATCAAACCCAGCACCTGTCCCTTGTCAAGAGACAGAGTAACATCGTTCACGGCCACCAGCGTGCCGAACTCCTTGCGGATACGGTCTGCTTCCAGCACTCTCACAGGATCTTGTCATCTCCCTTGTACCCGGTTTCTCCTGTTCTGCACAATATTATCGTGAGACTACCAAATCTTGGGCTGGCTTGCCAGCGATTTCCTGAGTCCCTTACGGCGGTGGCAGCTGCGATGGGAAGCCGAGGTCGTAGCCGGCGTGCGTCGCGAGGCCGATCTGCTCGATGCTTCCTTTGCGGCCGTTGTACCAGAGCAGCCAGCGGTCGCTCGCGCGGTCGAAAATGGCGAAAGGCTTGTAGCAGGCATCGGCGTCCCACGCGCCGGGGACCGGGAAGAGGATCGGGTTGGCGGGATGACGCTGCCAGCCGGTAATGCCGTCGCGCGCGGGCCAGGCCGATCTGGGCGCGGTTCTCGTCGCGAAAGCTGATGTAGAACATCATGTGCCAGTCGCCGACGGGGATGACCTGGCAGGCCGTCACTTTGTGCTGCTCCCATGGATTTCGGCGGTCGGCGGCGAAGATCGGATTATCTTTATACTTAGTCCAGTTCATGCCGTCGCTACTCGTGGCATACCCGATGGCGTTGGGCTCGTATTGCTCTCCCGCCGAGTACCACATCCGATATAGTCTGGTCTTGTCATCCCAGAGCACGTGCGGGCACATGACGGCCACGCCTTCCCACGGTTGTTCGGGCGATAGCACCGGCTGGGCGGAAGCCCGCGTCCAGGTCCGGCCGTCCGGGCTGGTCGCATAGCCGATCCAGGAGCGCGTGGCGCTCTGGCCCGTGTACCACATGTGATAGACGCCGTCGTGTTTGACCACAGCGGGTCGATTGATGCGGGCTTCCCAGTCGGAACCGGGGTTGGGTGCCAGCACGATTTGCGGCTCGTTCCAATGAATGCCGTCGCGGCTCTCCACCAGGGCGACCGACTCCTTCGGCCGCCAGGAGAACCACATACGGTAGGTATCGCCGTCGTTGAGCAAGGTCACGTCGAAGCACGTGCCGAGACTGCCGCCCAGGACGGGGTTCCCCTCGTATTTGCGCCAGCCTGCCGATGCCCCCTCGGTGCGGGCGGGAGATGAAAGCGTTCCCGTGACTCGTCCGAGGGAATCGGACTGAGCGACCTGGCGTCCCTCGGCGAACACACGAAGGCCCTTGCCCCGCCCGTATCTGTCGCCGGTCTTGTCCCAGAGGATCGTGAGTATCCGGCCATGGTAGAGGACGTTGTCGAGGCAGAACCAATCCCAGGCGCCCGGTGGGACGAGGGGATTGACCTCGACCGTGTCATCGGCTCGGGAGCGCAAGCCCACCAGGCCGCTGATGACGAGATCGCAGTACGTCGAATGATTGTAGTCTTTGCCTCGCTCTTTGCTGCCCTTGCCGGCGTCCCACGTGCCGTTCTTCCAAGTCTTCAATCGCGTGCGGGAGATCCAGTCGCCGGTTTGGGGATTCAGATTTTCGTCGATCCACGGGACGATGCGGCCGTTCTCACGCTTGAGGTTGTGGCTCCCGGCATAGATCTTCAGCAGCTTGAAGTAATCGGCCTTCGTGACGAAGTCCTGCTCGTAGCTATTCAGCACGTTCGCCAGGGCCGTGAGCGTGATGGACGTGGCGTAGGGCCAGCTTGGCCCGTTCCACTGGCACTCGTGCCCGTTGTAGGAAACGGCAAAGCGCGGGTGTCTTTGCTCCGCCGTGGTCGGACCGAAGGGGGCGTAGAAACCTTGCGGGTCCATGAGCTGCTTCCATGCCTGTGCCTGTTCGTAGCCTTTGTCGGGCAGATTGAAGTACCAGGGAGTGTACCCGTGCAGCTCCCGCACATCTACGAGGCTCAGTCTGTCGCGAGGGAGAGTCTTGAAGAACTGGGTGTCACGATCCCACAGCTTGGTCTGGACGAGCGTCTTGATTCGTTCGGCTTTCTCGCGAAACTGCTTCGCGGTGTCCTCCCGCCCCGCGAGCGTGGCGATCTTGGCAATCGCCACCGCATCGCCGTACAGGTACGAATTGATCGTGGCCCGCTTGCCGCTGCCGCCAATCGAGACTTCCATGCCGTCCCGGTCGTCGATCTGCCAGAAGAGGCCGTCGGGCTCCAGCCTACTCTTTTCCCATTCTTCGTAGTTGCGGATAAGGTCCGGCAAGAGGCCGGTCAGGAAGTCTCTGTCTCCCGTCACCTGGAATCGCGCCCAGAGGGCATCCGCCGCCCAGAAACTGTAGTTGCGCACGGCGCCGCCTTTGCGAAACCAGAACATGGCGTAATCGTTCAGATATTGCGGGTCGTGGAGCCAGCGGCCCTCGTAGAAATGATGTCCCGCCGCACAGTTGATCGTATTGTGTTTACCTGACCATCCTACCTGCGGGAGGAATTCCGTGATCACGAAGCCGTCCGACGTCTGTTTGATATGCTTGCGGTACGTCCACCAGCGGAAGTAGTACGTCCGCTCGATCTCCTTGTCCGGGCACTCGAACAGGGGAATATTCGCCTGGAGGAACTTCCACGCCTGCGCGTTGGGAATGTGCTGGATGTACAATTCCTCGTCGTCACGGTTGAACTGATCGACGTAGTGTCTGAAGGCATCGGGCTTGAGCACAAATGCGCTTTGTTGTGCCTCCGCCGGAGCCGCTACGCAAAATGTGGCGATTGCGACGACCCAATACGATCTTTTCATTGGACAGCCCATGAAAGTGCGTTTAGTCCTGTGCGGCAGCGCGGCGCTGTTTGAGCTCGCGCCACGTCGTCAGGACGATTCCTTCCTTCTTGAGGAACGAGCGGAGATCGGGGTCGAGCATCAGGCGCAGCTCCGCCGCGCGGGCCTTGCCCGAGCTGGAGATCCGGGCGAACACCTCCGTCGGAGCGGTGCAGTGGACGATGATCTCCGTGATGCCCGGCTTCATGTCGGTCAGCAGTCTCAGCAGTTGCTGCTTCTTTTGCTCGTACTGGGGGGCATTAGTCGGCTGGGTCACGACGTCGTCAATCACGGGCAGCCCCGCCTTCCAGATTCGCTCGCCCATGGCGCGGAGCAGGAGTGCGAGCCGGCCGACCTCGGGGCCGGCGTACTGCATGTGGCCGCCGATCATGAGGACGGGAATCTTCTTCTCGATGCCGACCTTGACGTAGGACTCGATGAACGGCTCGTAGAAACACGTTCCCATGTGGCTGTCGAGGTGGGTCGGGGTGATGCCCACGGCCCGGGCCTTGTCGATCTGAGCGCGGATTTCCTTCTCGAATTCCTCGACCGTTGCGTGATTGAGCACATCCTGGACCGTCTGCCAGAGGTAGCCTTGCGGATCGACGAGACCGGGGGCGACGGGCTGGCCCACCACCGGACCCCAGCGGTAGTTGTCCCACTCCGACGTGAGCGTCAGATGGAGACCGGCGTCCGTTTGCGGATGGTCCTTCAGGTAGGCTGCGATGTGCGGGACCCACGGGCACGGCATCATCACGCTCGTCGAGGTGGCGACGCCCTCTTCGAGGGCCTGGATCGCCCCCCGGTCGGAATCGTACGACATGCCCGCGTCGTCCACGTGGAAGATGACCACCTTTGCACCGTGAGGCCATCCGAGCCGCTCGGCGTAGGTCAATTCCTCCTCCGGTGCCGTTGTCGCGCCGGCCGCGACGGTACAGAGTGCGAGCATAGTGCAGACAGCGATGTTCCCGGACATTGCGTCTCCTTCCTGATTCGTGACTTCAGTCGTCATCCCGGGGCTTGCCCAGCCGTGTGGGCGCAGCATTCCCACGATGGGGGTATTGTAACAGCGTCGTGGTTTTCGTCCACTTCCGTCTGGGTTGATATCAGTTCGGTTCACTTTGAAGAAAGCCTGGGCAAAATCCATAGCAGGCGATGGCTACCAATAAGCTGGGCAGACGGTTTTTATCATTTTGGCTTGTCTTTCCTGCGATTGTCCGTAGAATCAAGGAACCTCACGGTTCCTGTGAGCCGTCGGAGAGGTGTCAGAGCGGCTTATCGAGCGGTCTTGGAAAGGCCGTGTAGGGTTTACCCTACCGCGGGTTCGAATCCCGCCCTCTCCGTTAGTCTTTGGGGGCGATCGAAATCGGCGGGCTGGAGGTGGTCGACGCAATTTAGTGAAGCGGCAGATGCCGGTGGTGTCAAGGATCTTTCGCTTTTTGTCTGTCCTCCTGAGAGGGGCACTACCCACGGCCCCGGGGACGATCACATCCCTTCCGGTACGCTGCTCGGATCGACGAGGATCGCGTCGTCAAATGCGATCTTGACGGATTGCGGCGTGTCGGTACCAAGGAACATCCCTACCTTCGCCGCCGGACTGCTGAGGGGCAAGGCCGCCTCGTACCGGGAGGTCCAGACACCGTCGACCCGCTGCTCGAAATTCAGCCTGGCGTCGGTGCGTCGGATGCGGATGTCGGCTTCCGATAGATTCCACGCGAGGCTTTGCAGTACACTCACCGCGCCCGTCGCCGTGATGCGTCGCACGACCAGCCGGGCGCCGTCCTCGATCCCGAACAAATACCGCACCGGGCTGCCGGCCTCGATTGTCTCCGCCAGCACACCCGTCAAGTAGTCTCCGAACACCTGCCCGCGCAGACGCACCTTGGAAAGGAACGCCCAGTCCGCCAGCGGCGGGACCGAACGCCAGACCAAGGGGTACTGGGGTGACGAGGTGGCCGGCGGAAAGGCCCGATCCTCCCGCACTTGCAGAATCAGCGTCCCCTGGACCTCCGCCAGCGAGTAATAGGGGCCGCTACTGTAGTTGGGGCGCAGAACGACGTTCTCCAGGTTCCAGAAGGACTCCAGCCTTGGAAGATCGAAGGAGCTGAATCCCTGGGGCCCGTAGACCGCGACTTCCCGCTGGATCTTGGCGGACGCACCGCCGGCATTCGTGCCGGTTGCCGTGAGGGTGTAGAGGCCCGGATGGGAAAAGGCAACGGTCGCCGCATTCTGGTCTCCAACGTTCGACGGGGCCTCCCCAGACGTGATCGACCACGAATACGCCAGAGGCGTGCCCTCCCTATCGGGACTCTCTGAGACATCCACCGTGATCGGCTCCCGCACAGGCACCGCCCAAGAAGGCGGGTTGGCCTTGAGGGCCAGCGCCGGCGGGGCATCCCCCACCCGGTTCACGGTGGCCGACGCCTGGTGGAGAATGGTTCCAAACTCGTCCACGCCGTTGACGGTCAACTCATTCGTTCCGCCATGAAGGTTGACGCCCGTTACACTCCAGGTGCTCTCATCCAGCCACGTGCACTGGGCTTCGGGATGGTCGGCGACCTCGACTTTGAAGACCCGCAACGGGGCGATGCCGAAGAGAGGCGTGGTATTACTGCTGACCGTCAGAGGCGCGAGACCGCCTGCGGCGACGGCAAACGATGCGGTCCTGCTGCCACCCAACAGGTTGAACGCCGGCGTCTGACGACTCGCGAACCAGTTCGCGTACGAGAAATTGAACGGGAACTGCGTGCTGGCGTTTTCCTCCAACTGCTGCCAGAAGGCGATACGCGTGGAGTTCGATGTATAGTTCTCCAGCAGCCTCGTGAGATAGTGCTTGAACAGACGCATGTTGTACGGCTTGTCAAGATAGAGCCGGAATCCCGGCATGCCGTTGTAGAACTCCGCCGTGGCGGAGTCGAAGGACCGTTTCATATCCCACGGGAAGAACAGGAAGCGCCCGTCCGTGGGACGACGATAGAAGAAGCAGTTCTTGCCGCGATCCAGCGAAAAGAAGTCCCAGGCATGGATATAGCCCGCCACGGCACACGACTTCAGGAGGGCCGCGGGGTCGACGATCCGCTCGATCTCGGCCTGGGTATAGGGGCCCACGTAGACCTTCTTGAAGAAGCTGATCAGGGCGCTGTAGTCGTACTCGTTCTCCCGGGTGCGCTTCATCCACTCGCTGTGGTAGCGGCCGGGGTTGTCCGAGTTCTTGTAGCTCCAGTCGGCGTTGCGGCTCGAACGCTGCCAATCGTCCCGGAACCACCATTCGTCGTCAATCTTGTACAGCTCCCCCTGGCTGCCGTTTTCGTAGGCCCGGTTGAGCATGTCGTTGCCGACCACCTCCACCTCCTCACGAACGGAGCTGCCGCCGTTGTTGACCTCCACGAGGATGAACTCGTTCTCGGGCGTCGGATTGCCCAGCAGGTACAACCAGTAGCGAACGATCCGGTCGTGGCTCCACCAACCCACGTCGTAGGTACGATATGCGAGGTTGGCGTGGCCGCGAAAGAGGTTGTCGTCCGGGAACTTGAACTTGGCGCGTGTGAGGGCGCTCTCGTTACCGCGCGTCCAGGGACTGCCGGCGGCGCGGATCTCGCACCCATAAAAGATGTCCTTCTCATTGACGATCACCGTCGTGTTGAAGTAGTGGTTGGACAGGCGCGGGAAGGCGTAGCCATACGGAGGCGTCGGAGTATTCCCGTTCTGGATGGCCTGCTTGTCCAAGGCGGAGACCACGAACCGCATCCGCCGCAGGTCGCCCGGGCTCGTGGGCGTATCGACCACGTACAGGGCCGGCCGGGCGCTCCCTTCTTTGGGCATCTGGCTCATCGAGCCGTTGGTTAGCAGGGCTTGGACGTAGAACTGCACCACTTGGCCGCTCGTGCCGTATTCGGTCAACTGCGCCGTGTAAATGCCGTCCCCGGCACGCTCGTCCCCGCCCGAGACCCCGTCGTCAAACAGGGTCTTGCTGGCCCAGGCGCCGTTGCCGGAGGTATTGTCCAAGCGATGCCACAACAGCACCATGGGCGCAGGCGTCTCGGACTGCACGCGCGCCGTCACGCGCACCGTCTTGCCGGGGGCGGGCACGGGTGGATCGTGCGTGAGCTCATCCACCTGAGGAACAGGCTTGGCGCTGAAACAGGAATTCGCCGCCCCGGGCGTGCCGAGAGCCGCCGGCACGGGCAGCGAAACGTTCGTGGCGATGCTGTGGTCCCAGGTCTGTGCGATCACGCGCGAGGCGCCCGCGATCCAGCGCGCGTCGAAACTGATCTCGTAGGTCTGGCCCGCTTGGATCCCGGTGATATCGATCTCCACGCGGTTGGGCCGGTTGTCGCCGTGACCGTCCGCGACGAGATGCAGTTCCCCGCCCTCCAGATAGCTGGCGTAATGAGTGCCCTGGGCCAGCCAGCCGTTGGCGCTGGTGCCGCTGGTGGACATGGCGTTTCCATTGAGAATCAGGTTGGCTCCCGTGCCGCTCTGCCGCACCTGAATATTCTTCAGAACCACGTGGCTGTCTCCGACCAGATGCAGGTGCAGTTCCTTGTAGTCCGTGACACTACCCAGAGTCGTCAACTGGCGATAGACATCCGAGCAACTGTAGTGCTGGAAAGGCATTTTGCCGGACTCATCGCTGTCGAACCAGGCGGAGGCCTGGCTGTTGTCCAGCCGGGGATTCCGCAGCTCCATGCTGCTACCGCCGCCGTGGGCTAGGCTCGGCCAATTTCCGCCGGTGCGATAGTCCACCTCATCGGCCAGGTTCCCCCATCGATCCACCAGCCGAAGCACCTCGCCCTGGTTGCCCAGGCGGCCTGCGAAGTCGCCCACGGCCGAGATGTTGCCGTACGTGCTGCGCACCCAATTCGCATCGGCCGCCACGACCAGATAGCCATGCGCCGGGATCGTCCCGCCGGCCGGGATCGTGAAGTCGATCCCATCGACGAAACGCCAGCCGGAGATATCGGCCGCGGCATCACCGCGGTTGTAAAGCTCCACGAATTCGCCCGACGGCTCATCGGACGGCGGGTCGTACATGATCTCGTTGATCACCACGTTCTCGCTCCGTGGCGGGTCATTGGCGGCATCGCGCGTGCTCCGGGCCGAGGCATACCATTGGCTCGATCCCTGCGGGAAGGCCTGGAGACTATCCCCCAGGGTCGGCCGCTCGAAGATGCGGGCGGAGAGCACGGCGCCCGTCGCATTGACTAAGAACAGCGTGGCCTCACCGCCGGCGAGCGGGAAGACGACATTCCGGCTGGCATAGCCGCCTGCCGGCACCGAGCCGCCCAGCGGTACTTTGTCCGACAGGTCGGCGGAGGCGGACAGGAATAGACCCTCCAGGGAAATCGTTTCGTTGCTGCTGTTGTAGAGCTCCACCCAGTCGATCATTTTCGAGGCTTGGAAATGCACTTCGTTCAGGTGGATCTCTGCCGCCACGGCGCTCGGGCTGACGTTCGGCGCGCCGCGGGTGGGCTCGACGAACAGGAACCAGGAGTCCCCGCCGGCGGATTTGCGGCCGATGGAGCGGCCATCCAGCGGCATGGTGGTGCCGATGATGTTGACGATCGTCTGGCCGTCCGGTGCAACCAAACATACTCTTACCAGGCTGCTGACGGCCAGGCCGGACTCCGCATAGCCCACGGAAGCCAGCCCCCCCGCCGGGATCGGGATATCGCCGGTGATGCGGAACTTACGTAGGTTGGCGAGGTCGTCCGTCAGATAGTAGTCGCGGAGGTTGACGGCACTGGTCCCCGGATTGAAGATCTCCACGAATCCCGCCCCGGCGGCGCCGGGCAGCACCTCGTTGATCACCAGGCTTGCCAGGGTCGGCGCCGAGATATTCAAACGCATCCCAAACACCACATCGGAACTGGTCCGGTTGATCTGGTGCACCTCTACTGCCAGGACATTCATACCACTGACGAGGGCCGATCCGCCGGCCGTGATCACCCCCCGCTCCTCCGTGGCGTCGCTGACCGTGCGGCCGGCGGTCGTGGTGAAGGTGACGGTTCCGGAGGGCATGCCGGACCTGCCGATCTCCTGGCCGTTGAGATAGTACACCGCTCCGTCATCCAGGACCTGATCCATGGTGATCGTAACGCCCTTGAGACTGCCATTGTAGGCGAACTTCGTGCGCAGGTAGTACGTCAACTGCTGCGAGTTCGTGAAGGGGGTCCGAATCCCCGGGGCGGGCAGGGCGGCCGTCTCAAACCCGAACAGGCCGGGCCCTTGCGGCCAGGCGCTGTCGTCAAAGGCCGGTGCTCGCCACGCCGTGCCGAGGTCCACATTCTTGTCGTTGTACCGCCACAGGTCCCCGTAGGTCACAAACGGGACTCCCGCCGCGAAATTGACTTCCGGGCTGGCAATGAGGGTCTCGGCCGCTCGTACTTCTTCGCTTCCGGGTGTGCCGCCCGGGTGCAGGCTGACGCCCCAATTGCGCCAGTCGTCGATCTTACGATCCGGATTCTGGAGCACCAGGGAATGGCCGGTCCCGTCGGCCGCCGGCGACCATCGGCCCCGGTCGTTGTATTGCACGGTGCAGACGAGTACGCCGTTCTTGTCCTTGAGCATGATCCGCTCGCTGCTGTTCTTCAGGTTGCCGGTCCAGGGCCCGAACACGCGGACCGTCGGCGACACCTGGTAGGCCGCCCGCAGCGTCGCCTCGTCCACGCCCGCCAGCACGATGCGCTCGAACGGCTTGAGGAAGGTCCGATCCGCCGCCGCCGGCGCAAACGCGGGGAACACATAGTCCACGCCGCCGGACAACTGCCATTCGGCGATGTCAAACGGGGTTGCCGTGTTGTTGTAGACCTCGACGTACTCGGGCAGGGCGCCGGAAGGGTGATACATGATCTCACTGAACACGACCTGCTCGGACCGAACCTCAGAAACCCCCATTAGCAGTACGAAAAATGATACGAAGACGCGATACAGACACTTCATTGTGGTTCTCCAGAAACCCTTCACTCCAACGTGACCGCGGGCGGCATGTCCGATAAGAACCACCTCGGCATCTGAACAGGCTCTTCGGCGCATACTGACTCCCCCCGGCCGGACCGGGCGCGGATGACAGACATCAAACTGTCATGGTCCATTATATCAACATCGCCGCGAACCTCAAAATGGCCGATTGGGCACCGGTTGCAGTTCTACCGGGATAGTGGCGGGATTCCCCGGAGGTGACGGCAGAATGCAGATTATGGGCGGTGATCTTCTCGTGACCAGGAGCCCCTGCCACCCGGAGAATGTTGGCTTCTCGCACCCCTCAAAACAAGGCGGGGCCGTCCGCTTCGCCGTCCGGACCGTTGCGTTGGATCTCGGCTACCCAGGCATCGGATTGGGATTTGTCGAAGCCCAGGAAGGCGGAGTCCGGATCGTGGTGTTGGTAGGCTGCCCGGGCTACGGCCTTGTTGGCATTGGCGTAGCAGTAGAGGCAGCCGTGCGGGCAGGTGTCGTAAGTCCCGATGTCGATGCTTTCCGTGCAGCCGCATCCCTTGCGTGTGGGCTTCTCCTGGTACTGAAACCCTTGCGGAAAGAACAACTGCTCGATGATCCCGCCGTCGATGCAGTGGGCCTTGTGGATTCGGTCGCTGAGCAGGGAATCCCCGCAGCAGGAATACATCCGGATGCCGTAACGGTCGGCAATCGCCGCCAGCCGGTCGGCCAATGCGATCTTCTCCTCCGCGTGCGGTTGGAGGAGGCGGATGCCTTTCTCCGTCAGCAAGGGGAGGAGGTTGCGTTTGACCTTCTCATATTCGGTGACGAAGCTGAAATAGCATCTCTCGACCCGCCCGGCCAACTGGGCGGCCAGATACTCGAAGGCGTCCAGATAGAAGTCCTCATTTGTGATGCTGGACAGGACAATCGGGTCGAACCGCCAGTTGATGTGCCGGGGCGAGTAACGGTCGCTGAGGTATCGGAGTGTCTTCAAAGCGGATGCTTCATCGACGTTGGTCTCGAAAACCGCCGGCAGGGCGGTGAGGGTGTAGTTGAAATAGAACCGATAGCCGAGCCGGTCGAGCGTGTCCAAATGGGGGACAAAGGGCGTGAAGTTCTTCGACCAGAAGACGAAGCAGTCCACATCCTGCGGCGCCAGGGAGACCAGATATCGCTTGCCCCCGTAAGGCGCCGCTACGCCGGCAAAGCCCTCCTGGATGCGGCGCATGAACCACTCGCCGTAAAAGGCGGGAATGTCCGTCCGTCGCGATACTGAGATGATCCGTCTCATGCCACTTCTCTGCTCCAACCAAACCATCAGCACCCAACCGCATCATCGTACCCGACAGGATTCGATCCGCAAGGGGGGGTCTGAAGTGTGAAGTGTGAAGTGTGAAGTTTGATGTTTGAAGTTTGAAGTCAAGGAACACTGGTCATCCACAGATTTCGCCGATTGACGCAGATTTCCAACTGGGAACTGAGAACTGATAAAGGTGCCGCGCAGCCGTGAGGACGGACCGGGCTTCAGTTTCTCTTGCCGTCGTTCCTGCTTCGGGCGGGCAGATTCCTGGCCGCGTCTTCCAGAGTTTTGAACGTATCCTGCTCGCCTTGGGCTTCCTTGAGCGCCCGGCGGCGCTCGGCGAACCGGTCATACTGCTCTTCCGTGAACGCATCGGCTTCGGCCTTGGTGACGCGGCCCGCGTTCGTGAGCACGTCGCGCTGGTTGAATTGCAGGAACTCGTCCAGACGCTGTTCCCAATCCTTCATGAACACCTGCTTGCGCCGTCGGGCTTGGTCTTCGGCGAAGTCGAGCCACATCACGACGATCCGGTTCCACTCGTCGATTTCTGCGGCGTTCAGGTAGTTCTTGGCAATCGTCACGTCCGTCTTGCGGACCTCGTCGGACTTCCACGAGGTCAATCCCATATTGGGCAGCGTGTGGTCGGCCCGGCCCCTGATCAGCTCCGCCGCCGTCAGGCCGGTGGCCGCGAAGTGCAGCTTGTTCTGGATCACCCGGAAGAACAGCATCGTCTGCTGGGAAGACGGCTCGTAATCGGCCGCCATCGCGAAGATCTCCCGCACCCGCAGGTACATTCGCCTCTCGCTGGCGCGGATGTCGCGGATGCGTTCGAGCATCTCGTCGAAATAATCGGGCACGCCCAGCCCCGGCGCCGGCGGATTCTTCAGCCGCTGGTCGTCCAGGACAAAGCCCTTGACGAGATACTCCCGCAGCCGTTCCGTCGCCCACCGGCGAAACTGCGTCCCTCGCTGGCTCCGCACGCGATAGCCGACCGCCAGGATAGCGTCCAGGTTGTAGTGCTTCACCCGCCGCTCCACCTGGCGGGCACCTTCGGAGCGAACTATTAAGTAATCCTTAACAGTTGCTTCCTCCGTCAACTCACCCTCGGCGTAAATGTCTTTGAGATGGATATTTACGTTCGGGGTCGTCGTCTGGAACAGGTCCGTCATGGCGGCCTGAGTCATCCAAATCGTCTCCTCCTGGAACCGACATTCGACGCGCGTCCGCCCGTCCTCGGTCTGGTAAAGGAGGATCTCCCCTTTGCTGCTGGGGACGATGGCGTCCTCGTCCGCCGGCGTGCGATCGGATGGTTTTGCGTTCTGGTCTTTCATAGCATGTCTCTCAGGCTGCCTATCGGGTTACCCCTCACTTCTCTCGACCTTGAGTTGAGTTTGCGGTCCCTTGGATTCAGCGGACAGCACATAATCTGGCTTTAGAAGGGCTCCTCTGAGGATCCATCATGATCTGACTGCAACTGACGAACCTTCTCGTCTATCGCATTCACCAAGTCCTTGGCTGCTCCAATCACGCCTTCGACATCCTCTCGTGACAGGACCCTTTCTTCGCCATCGGTTGTTCTCCCATTTCGATGCACAATATCATGCCGAATCATGACTGCGTTGTACAAGACACCAAGCCTATCAGGCCAATCCACGCCAAGCACGGTCTTATAGAGTTTACGCACCCTCGCCAAGTTGTGCCAACTTATCTGGAGAAGGTGTTCACGCACTATCTTCTCAGGGGTATTATCCCCGCGAACAAGACCTGTGAGCTCGACCTTTCTCGCCTTCAAGGTCGGATCCGTGGCTACCAACCTACAAAGTAGGTTTCTATCAGCGAAAACGGTGACGATAAAGGCATCTGAGAGATATGCCTCCAATGCTGTTATGGCGCTTGCATAGAGGAGCCGGATGAAGTATCCCTTCGATGCCAAGGGCGGATCAATCTCCAGAAGTTGTCTGATCGTATCGAGGCTGTGCCCAAACGTCTCGCAAAACCGGCTGGTCTCTATTGCCTCGGCCAGATAGTCATCAGACTGCTCGTAATCAGGGGGCCCAGACCATTCGTAGCATGAATGCTCATCGACAAGTTCCTGCGCACACTCGGCAATGACGTCGTTGTCTACGACACCACCGAATTCACCAGACAATTCTTCTTGAGCGTCGTACGGACCGCTCCAAATGTATTGGAAGCCTCCCTCACGGGATTCGTATGGACATACGTTAACCGGATCATCATAGTGGGCGAGGAACCATGCCTTCATGACTTCCTTCTGTTCTTCGGGCTCCGCCTCTGCTAAGTCGTCGGGGTCACGCTTTGGAGTCTCATCATCGAAAAAGGACATCTGCGACATGTCGTCTTTCCCCTTCAATTCTCTGCACAACGAATTCCAGAGGACAACTTGCTTGTCTCAATCCCGAATTGGGTATGTCGTCCCCCAGATTCCCTGCCCCCCTACCTACTCCATCTTCTCGAAGCACAGATTGGCGAGATCAAGTTGCCACGGGTAATCAATGTCAATGGTTTCTGGGAATCTCACTTCACAAAAAAAGGGGCTATATCCGATCCTTCTTGAGTCATTGAGTGCTAAGGTGCCTCGAAACAAATAGAAGCCAGAGGTCTCAACCAGGACTGGTTGGATATTCTGTGTTCTTGGAACAGAACTAAGTGTGTAGTTAATGGGCTTAGATCCATACCAGGCAAACGTATTTATTCTTTCTACTGTAAACGCAGAATCATGCCGCCCACTTACGACTTCAGCAACGGCGCGCTCAACTGTATCAACTCTGGTGAACGGAGTAGTTGCGTGGGCCAAAAGATAGAGATCACTTTCTACTTTGAGACAAAACTCTTTGATCAATGACATCGGGCTATTATTGTCTCTGTCCTTCTCTATATACTTCACTCCTTTGGGCAAATCAAATAGATCGACTGGTTCCGATGTGTATAGGTACACGGAGTCAAGCGAAGGGGCTTGTACCAACGTGCTAAAAATGTAATGATATAGCGGTCTTCCTGCCAGCAACCTAAAGTTCTTATCCTTTAGCCGCTCACTGTGCCTCTTGATAGGCACAAATGCAGTTATTCGCAGCTTATTGTTCATGGTCAGCAAAACAATAGGTAGAGCCAGACGAATTGTAAGAACAATATCAGCAAATACGGAAGAAACTCGAGGGCGTATCTAAAGTACGTATGAATCTTGAACCAAGTTGAAGGCGAGAAGTACTCGAACATTTCAAGTTGGCAGATCATGAAGTCGGTGCCACTGTGATTCTCGCAGTTAGATAGGATCGTGTCATATTCTCTTACATAAGCCTTATAATCTGGCCCTGCTTCCAAGACATCACGTTTTATGAACAACTTGCGTGCTAACACGCTAAGCTCGCGACCACAGTTGCAGAACCGTTCCGAACGCACAGAAAAGTTTGACATACTTAATATGACCGACGTTACTAATATTACAATCGCCGACAAGACTTGAATACAATTGATCACACTCTGGTCGTAATTGAGAGTAACGCCAAAGCCTTGAGCCAACGGAACAATTAAGAGGCCCAGAGAGTAAATTGTAATTGTCAATAGGGACCACTTGTTGTGTCTTTGCAGTCTTACGCTGGCTTTGAACTTGGTTCTGCCGGTCTTCAGCACACGGACGTATACTTCTTTGTAAGGGCCGTATTTGTCTTTCTGATTATCCATTGTCATCTCATTGCTACGAAGTCAATTCCGAAGTCCGGGTCCGAAGTGCGGGGAAAACCGGGGACGCACCCTATGTTCTACACCTTCCATTCTGTTTCTTCCCCGCGTTTGTCACGCCCCCACAGCCGCACGGCTCATCTGAACCTCACCACATCTGCCCGGCCACAAAAGGCTCGAACTCATTCGTCGCAGCTTCATCCGGGGCAGTCCGGTGGAGACCATTATGGCGGGTGCGTGCCGGGCACGCAAGGGAAAAGTGACAGGGGACAAGCAGGGCAGTTGCCGGTGGTCAGTTGACAGTTCTCAGTCAGGAGTCAGTGGTCGGTAGTCGGTTTGCGGGCCGCCCTCTTTCTTCCCCCTTCCGTCCTCAGGTTCCTCTGTGTCCTCGGTGCTCTCTGTGGCTCAAGGGTAGTTGCCAGTTCCCGGTCATGAAGCAGTTGTCGGTAGCAGCGGCGGAGCCGCAGAGGCTGAAGAGTAACAGAGCGTGAAGGGTGCAAAGGGGCGGCCTGCGGTCCCGATACCGGTCTGGGCGTCCCCAGCCGGGGGCGGCTGGGCTACCTTTTTTCGCCCTTTTGCGTTTTTTTCGGCTATGACGATTTGAGTTGTCAGTTCGCAGTTGTCAGTTCCCAGTCAGACAGGATCTGCCACGGCCTGCGGCCCACCGCCTCCAGCCTTCGGTCTGGGTCTTTTCAAACATCCCCTTGCGGGCAGGGATTTCTGTGTGACTTTAGATTTTTGCACAACATACAGGCGTCGAGAATCGTCTTCCTATATGTAGGGGCAAGCCCCCTGTGGTTGCCCGAAAAGGATAGGGCAGGCACGGGGGCCTGCCCCTACGACACGATTGTGTTTTTGCGACTTCTTGCGTTCTTTGCGGCTCTGCTGGTTGCTGTTCTTTTTGTTCTTCTTGTCACAAAAACGAGAGGTTGCGCCTTGGCCATACAGAGATAATCCCCAGTCCCGCGCCGGGCATGGCTCAGCTCCGGCTCCGGGATCTCTGTGTCTCGGTGGTGAGGATTCATGCAAAACAAAGCCAAAAGGCGGTCGTCGGTAGTCAGTGGCCGGTAGTCGGTGGTAGAAACGAAGCCAATTCGGGAGAAGTTGGAGGTGTGAAGTATGAAGTTTGAAGTGCCAAGCACAGGACAAGGCCAATGTGCTGGACCGGTTGCGCCAAACAAACCCAATCTTGCCAGTCGTGGTGCCCCGCCATTCCATCATTCCACCATTCCAAGCTCATGCCAATTGTGCCAAACAAAGCCAAATGTGGGCGGGCTGGGGTATCTGGGCAAGGGTGCGTCACAGAGCCAATTGTGCCAAACAAAGCCAATTTCCAGGGCGGCAAAATGGAGGCTAAGTGCTTGTAATACAGTGGATTAGGAGAGAAAGTGCGGGCAGGGTGGCAATGAAGAACAAAGCCAATTCGAAGAGAGTTTGAAGTGTGAAGTCGGAAGTTCCGAGTGGTGAAGAGCTAATCGTGCCAAACGAAGCCAATCTCCGACGCGCGGCGAGGGATGTGGACTTGCCGGTGGGGCGGTTGCTTGACGCGGTCAGCCGGCGGCTGTAGACTCATCGGCCGGTGTGGATCAGCGCTGGGTGACGCGGGCAATCAGCATGGAAAGGGGAAATCATGGGCAAAGGGATTCTCGTGCGGTCACTGTGGGTCGTGGTCGTGATTCTGTTTCTGCTGGCGGGTGTTTCGTGCCAGTCCACGGCCAAGGTGTGCCCCATGAAGGCGTGCGGAGGCGGCGCGTGCGCGGGGACGGCGTGTGCGCGGCAGGGGGACGTGATCCATGAGCCGTATCTGCTCGATACCGGTCTGGTCTCGCGTTCGATCTGCTTCGAGAACCCCACGGGGGCGCCGGGCGCGGGTGGCAAGGCCGCCAGCAAGCTGGGCGTCGGCCGCAAGGGCGCGCCGGCGATCGACCTGAAGGCCGGACAGGAGGTTCGGCTTTGTGACATCGAAGGCCCCGGCACGATTCGGCACATCTGGATGACCACCCCGAACAATCCGCTGAATCTGCGGAGTCTCGTAATCCGGGCCTGGTGGGACGGTCAGACGCATCCCAGCATCGAATGTCCCATCGGGGATTTCATGGGCTTCGCTCATGGCAAGGTCATGCCATATTCTTCCGCCGTGCATTCGCTGGGCCGCAACGCGGGCATGAATATCTGGCTGCCCATGCCATTTGCGAAGAAGGCGAGGATCACCCTTACGAACGACGGCAAGGAGAACGTGCCGCTGTTTTATCAGATCGATTACACGATCCGGGATAGTTTGCCGCCGGATGTGGGTCGGTTGCACGTGCTGTTCCGGCGGGAGAACCCCACGACGGAAAAGCAGGATTTTGAGCTATTGCCCAAACGGACCGGCAAGGCCGCTACATCGGCGCCCTGATCGGCATCCGCAATCTCCACCCCGGCCAGTGGTGGGGCGAGGGCGAGATCAAAGTCTACCTGGACGGCGACACGCAGTTCCCGACTCTCGTCGGCACCGGCAGCGAGGACTACGTGGGTCTGTCCTACGGGATGCAGCAGACGCCGTATCCGTACAATGGCTGCAACCTCGACCAGAACAACTTCGTCTCGATGTACCGCTGGCACCTGCCCGACCCGATCTATTGGCAGAAAGAGGCCCGGATCACGATTCAGCAGATTTCCTGGAAGAATGGTCTGGCCGAGACGCAGGACGACTGGTCCACCGCCACGTTCTGGTACGAGCCGGTGCCGAGCGCTCCGCTGCCGGCGCTGCCCGGCGTCGAGGCCCGAACGGCCGATATCTGGCAGGACAAGAAATAACACTGTTCAGCGTTGTCATGCTGAATTCAGGATGAAGAAAGCATGTAGGATGGGCTTTTAGCCCATGCAGAAGGTTTGAGGGCTACCAAAGTACGAGAACCGCATGGGCTAAAGCCCATCCTACGATCTGCCTTGAGCGTAGCCGAGGAGATGACGGAAGAAACGACTAGATAAAGGAAGGGGAATCCGATGTTGAAGAAGATGTCTCTCGTGGTAGTGACGACGGCACTGGTGTTGAGCGGTTGCCAAAAGTCGGCCGAAAAGCCGGCGGAGAAATCGGCTGCGAAGTCTGCCCAGAAATCGGCTCAGAAGTCCGCCGCACCGACGGTCGCCCGTGAGAAGGAATACACCAAGCTGTTCAATGGCAAGGACCTGACCGGCTGGGAGGCTACCGGCAATGCCCGCTGGGTGGTCCAGGACGGTCAGTTGGTCGGGACGCAGGGCGACAAGAACGCCCCTGGCGATCTGTTCACCACCCAGAGCTTCCGCGATTTCGAGACCATCGTCACCTATCGCCTGGAATGGCCGTGCAATAGCGGTGTGTGGTTCCGGTTCCAGACGCCCGGCAAGGCATACCAGGCCGACATCCTGGAGTACAAGAACCCGGTAGCCTATTCGGGGTCGCTGTACTGCCCGGGCTACAGCAAGCTCTTCCTGGCGATCAACACCGATAAGACGCTGGAGAACCACACCGGCTGGAACACGATCAAAATCCGGGCCCAGGGCGACCACCTCCAGATCTGGCTCAACGGCCGCCAGACCGCCGACGTGCACGACACCACGACCGATTCCGGCAAGATCGGCTTCCAGGTCCACCCCGGCGCGGAGTTTGGCCCGATGAAGATCGTCGTCCGCGAGGTCTCGATCAAAGAGTTGTGACACCACTGGCGGCCATGTCATTGCGAGGAGCCCTGCGACGAAGCAATCTCAACCGTTAGCGGTGGAATGAGCGTGCCGGGTGCCATGTCTACGCTTGCGTAGACATGTATCATTCGATGGGCGGAACATGCTTACGCGAGCGTAAGCATGGCACCCAAGAGATGCGGTTTGGTTTCTTTCTCGTACCCACCGCCCGGCGGCCGAGCGACTCGCGCCGACATTCATTGGCACCTTCATGGTTGGGGGGCCAAAGGACGGCACACCGGGACCTTACGGCCTATTCCTGCCGTGGCGGGACGATGTCGAAGATCTTGACCAATTGGGTGATTTCAAAGACCTTGTGGATCTTGGGATCGAGGTTGAAAAGCTGCAGGTGGCCGTCCATCTCCACGACGCGCTTGTGGATCTTCACCAGCAGGCCCAGGAACGAGGACGACATGAACTGGACGTTCTGAAAGTTCAGGACGAGCCGCTTTTGCTCGTTCGCGCGGACGATGGGCAGCAGGGCCCGCTCGAGCCGGCGAATCTGCGGCTCTTCGAGGATGTTCTCGTCCTCGAACGTGACGAGGGTCACGTCGGTGCCGTTCTCGACGATAATCTTGGCTTCTTTGGATTCCATGTTTGCTATGATATCCACCCCGGCGGTTGGGTCAAGACGATCGCGATGTTGATGCCGTTGAACATGGCGTGCATGAAGATCGATCGCAGCAGGGAGCCGCTTTTTTCATAGGCGTACCCCAGGCCCAAGGCCAGCACGAACAGCGACGGCCAGTGGCTGATGTCCTCGTGGATGGACGCGAAGAGAAGGGAGGTGAGCACGATCGCCGGCCAGGGACGCTGGAGGTAGGAGCGGATCGTCGTTTGGAACAGGCCGCGAAACAGCATTTCCTCCACGACCGGGGCGACCGCCGCCGCCATAATCGCCAGAAGCACCTGGAGAGGGACCGCTACGGATTCGGAGAGCAGCTTGAGGGCTTCATGCTGCGGGATCTGGTACCCCTGCCCGTACCACATTCTCGTGACCATGATCGTCAGGCCCATCGCCGCCAGGACCAGCGGCCAGACCGCCAGCAGGGTGAGGAAGGCCAGGCCCAGATCGCGCGGGACCGTCTTGAGCCGCAGACCCAATCCCTTGATCCCCCGGGCGAAGTCGAGCTTGGCTACTACGAGAACGAGGCCGACCGTCACCAGCGAGGCGGCGCACCCGACCAGGTTTCGTTGGAACAGACCTTGCCAGCTCTTGGCGTCTCCCACCGCCAGCGCGGTGAACTGAAGCAGGAACCACATGACCAGCATGGCGAACGGCAGGTAGAAGACCATGCGGTTGCGGCGCGGCTTCGAATGGGCCAGCGCGTCTCGGCCCAGCGAGGTGCTCAGGAGCCACCGGGCAAACAGGGCGACGCCGCTCAGGACCGTGACGGCGTCCAGCACGGTGATCGAAGTGGCGGGTTGTTCGACTCCGTTCGACACGAGCTTTTGAGATTTACAATTTATTATTCTTCTGTACGATTGCCGATTGAACATGGGAGGCTGCAACCGGAGTTGCAGGCCTCTACCGTGTGAATAGTAAACCGTAACCTCTAATTAGTAAATCTCAACATGGACGTATTTCAGATCGAAGGACCGGTCCGGCTTTCCGGCCACGTGGATGTCAACGGTTCGAAAAACGCTTCGCTGCCGATCATGGCGGCTGCCTTGCTGGCGCCCGGCCGCTCGACCCTGCTCGGAGTTCCGCACCTCGCCGATATCAGCGTTTTCAACGAGTTGATCGACCAGTTGGGCTGCAAAGTCGAGAGGCAGGCGGATGGTCTGCTGACCATCGACGCTACGAAAATCGACAATCCGGTGGGGCCTTACGACATCGTCCGCAAGATGCGGGCGAGCGTCTGTATCCTCGGCCCGCTGCTGGCGCGGTGCGGCCGGGTCGAGGTCTCCATGCCCGGTGGCTGCGCGATCGGCGACCGGCCCATCGACCTGCACCTACTGGGTCTGCGCCAGCTCGGGGCCCAGATTCACCTCAAGAGCGGCTACGTCATCGCCGAGGCGCCCCAGGGCCTCCAAGGCGCGAGCATCTTCTTGGGCGGTCCGTTCGGCTCGACGGTCCTCGGCACGGCTAACGTCATGATGGCGGCGACCCTGGCCAAGGGCCGGACCATTATCGAATCGGCGGCCTGCGAGCCGGAGATTACCGATTTGGCCAACTGCCTCAACGCCATGGGCGCCCGCGTCACCGGGATCGGCTCGCCGCGACTGACCATCGACGGCGTCAACCACCTGCACCCGGTGCAATACCGCGTTATTCCGGACCGGATTGAGGCCGGGACGTTTATGGCGGCCGCCGCCATCACCGGCGGCCAGGTGCACATCGGCCATTGCCGGCTCGACGACATGATGGCCGTCGTGGACCGGCTGCGGAACATCGGCATCGCGGTCGAGCCCAATGGCGACGGCTGCACGGTCGCCGGCGTCGAGCGGTTCCGGCCCGCCGACATCACGACGCAGCCGTACCCAGGGTTCCCGACCGACCTGCAGGCCCAGTTCATGGCCCTGCTGGCCGTGGCCGACGGCAATAGCGTCGTGGTCGAGAAGATCTTCCCCGACCGGTTCATGCACGTGGCGGAACTGAACCGCATGGCGGCCAACCTGCGCAAGGAAGGCTCGGCCGTGCTGGTCGCCGGCGTCAAGAAGCTGGTGGCGGCCCCCGTGATGGCCTCGGACCTGCGGGCCTCGGCCGCCTTGGTCATTGCCGGGCTGGCCGCCGAAGGGACCACGACGATCAACCGCGTCTACCACATCGACCGGGGCTACGAGCACATCGAAGAGCGGCTCAACCGCCTCGGAGCCAAGATCACCCGCGCGGAAGGCGGGACCGTCTGATACGCCGTGGTACACCGGCCACCCCAATTTTGATGGACGGCGTACACGTTCATCGTCCGACGGTCGCGCTCTTCACGACTCGACCCACCACGTTGCGAGATACCCTGTTAGCATTCTGGCAGTGGCGGACTTGAGGCGATTCTGGTATTCTATGCGGACAGTCGGATTCGGCCCTGTACTTGAGGCGTAGCCAATGAGAAAGCTTATTCGAGCGATTCTGTTCCTCATCATCGTGCTGATCGTTTTGGCCGTCATCGCTGTCGTTGGCGTGATTCTCTTCGCTGACAAGGCGGTGAAGATGGCCGTGGAGACGGCCGGGACCAAGACGCTGAACGTGAATGTGACGGTCGGCAAGGCGAGCGCTTCGCTGCTGACCGGGGCCGTCGGCTTGCAGGACATTGTCGTCGCCAACCCGGCGGGCTACCAGGGGGCGGCGCTCTTGAAGCTCCAGCAGGTGGGCATCAAGGCCGACACCAAGTCTCTGCTGAGCAATGAGATGCTCATCAAGGATATGAAGCTGGACAACATGCAGGTGTTCGTCGAGCAAAAAGGCCTCCAGAACAACCTCTACCAAGTCATCAAGCCCCTGCGCGAGCCGCATGAGCCTACGGGCAAAGGCTTGGTCATCGACAACCTCGAAATCGCCAATATCACAGTCCATGTTAGCCTCCCGGCGATCCCGGGCCAAGCCCAGTCCATGGACCTGAAGCTCACCTCCATCAAAATGGGCGACTTGGGACGAAGCGAGAAGATGGACACTGCCGTGCTGATCGGCAAGATTCTCTTGGCTGTGGCCCAGGGCGTTGCGGAGCAGGGCGGCGGCATCCTGCCCAAGGAAACGGTCGGCGGATTGGGCTCGGTCCTGGACAAGGCCGTCGACATCGGCAAGACCATCCTTGCCCCCGGTGGCAGAACCCCCGACGGCCAGCAAAAGGACAGCCTCGGCAAGACCGTCACCGACGGCATCAAGGACCTCCTCGGCGGAAAGAAGAAACAATAGTTCTTGTAGGGCGAGCGGGGACGCACGACCTACGAAGAAACGCCTTACGCCGTCACTACAAGCGAGCCGCCCGCCGGCGGAAGAACGTGTGCAGGGCACACCCTACGCGCGCCAGGGGCGTTGGCGAGTTACGGTGCCGTTGAGGATTTGCTTGGCGATGATCGTGTCCTCGCGGACCTGGAAATCGAACATGCCGGCGCAGACGAAGTCGGCGCCGTTCTCGTAGGCGTAGCGGAAGCCCTCTTGCGGGTGGATCGCGCCGGCGGCCATGACTTTGTAGGCGATCCAGGGCTTATTGACCGTCTTCATGAATTCGGCCGTCTGTTCCGGTGTGCGTGACCAGACGTTGTCGTTCTCCGGCTGGCGGTCGGCCGACCAGTACGTGTGCTTGTGCAGGGTCTTCATGTAGAAGTCCGGATTGACGCCGGCCTTCTCGCAGGCGACGGGGACCTCCACCTTGTGGCCGGCGACGCCCGCGACGATGTGCTGATCCTTGATGAACTGCACGGCCTTGGCGAGCAGGTCCACCTTGCCCTCGGCCACGAAGCTGTCGGAAACCCCACCGTGGATGAAGGCGCCGACCGCCCCATGATCGACGGCCCGCTTGAGATCGCTCATATCGTCCGGCGTGATCTGGACTTGGGCGATCCACTGGAGCTTGCCGCCGCGCTCGTTCCAGTACTTGGTGACGAGGCCAATGACGTGCTCGTCCAGCCGCAGGATCGCCGTGTTGATGCCGCACTGCTCGCACAACTCCCACGTCGCGAAGACCTTCTCGTCGGTGAAGTACTGGCGCAGCAGCCCGGAGACGTAGATCAGGTCGCGGCTGTGCGCGAACCCGCTGGTAAGGTTGCCGCCGACGATCAGCCGCGTCACGTTCAGAGTGCCGATTTTGCCCATGGGCAGATCCCCCGCCGAGCCGGCGGGACCAGCCGATACCGGTTTCGTTGGCGATTCTTGGGCCAGGAGCGCCTTCTCCTCCAGGCTCAACGCCAACGCTCCGGCGGCGGAACCCGCCAACGACTTCTTGAGGAAATCCCGACGATCCAGCTTGTTCGACATGCAACACCTCGAATTCGATGAACGCGGTGAAACGTGGCTGATAATCCACCTACACGCATGATTATAGGATAATAGGTGCCAAGCTGTCCAGAGGTTTTGCCCTGCTGCCGCGCCGGCTGGCCGTTGACAGAAGCGGGGCAGCACCCTACACTTGGTCCGCCGTTATCCGGCCGCGGGTCCAACTCTCATGATGCCTGGGCGACTCCTGTGAAAGGGATTTGGGATGACTGACTGCGGGGCTACGCTCGCAATGACACCATCGGTTCTCGGCGCCGGCAGCGTCGCCATCGGCGGCATCGACCTTGCCGTCATCGCGGTGTATTTCGCTGCGATCATGGGGTTGGGCGTCTGGGCGGGGTTGCGGCGCCGGGGGGCGACGGAGAGTTCCGGATACTTCCTGGCTGGCGGCACGCTCACGTGGCCCTTGATCGGCATGGCCCTGTTCTCGACGAATATCTCGACCATCCACCTGGTCAGCCAGGCCCAGGAAGGCTACGTGAACGGCTTGGCCTACGGCAACTTCGAGTGGATGGCCCCGTTTCTGCTGATTACCCTGTCCCTGTTCTTTGCCCCGTTCTACTTTCGGTCGAGGGTCGCGACGCTGCCGGACTTCCTGGAGCAGCGATACAGCCGGGGTTGCCGGGACTGGCTGGCGGCGATGTCCATCGTCTCGGCTATCGTGATCCACATCGGTTTCACCCTCTACACCGGGGCCGTGGTGCTCGAAGAGATGTTCGGGATCGACAAGATGACGAGCATCGTCGGCGCTTCGATCGTCACGGGCATCTACACCATTATCGGCGGCCTGCTCGCCGTCGTGCTGACGGAGTCGTTGCAGACCGTCATTCTGCTGGCGGGCGCGATTCTGATCACCTCCATCGCGTTCGTCAAAGCCGGCGGCTGGCCGGGCGTCACGGCCCACGTCGAGCCGGTGAAACTGACGATCCTGCGGTCGGCGAGCGATCCGGCCAATCTGCCGTGGTATTCGGTATTCCTGGGTTATCCCGTGATTGGGCTGTGGTACTGGTGTGCGGATCAGACCATCGTGCAACGGGTGCTGGGGGCCAAGGACGTCAATCATGCCCGCGTCGGCCCGCTCTTCGCCGGGTTCATCAAAATCCTGCCCGTTCTGATCTTCGTCTTTCCGGGGACAATCTGCCTGGCCTTGCTCCACCAGGGCAAAATGACCGCTCTGCCCGCCCTGCGGGTCTCTCAGCCGGCGGCGACCCTACCCCCGATGTCCGATGTTGAGCGGCGGGTCTATCAGGCGGTGTGCGACTACCAGGGCCAGGACCAGGCCGTGCGTGCGGACTACGTCGTGGCCCAGACCGGCTTGGACAAACAGGAAGTGGACCGAGCCATGACGGGCCTTGTCAGTAAGGGGACGCTGAAGCCGAAGTCCGACGCCGTATACGCTCACATGATCCTGGAGCTGCTCCCGCCGGGCCTGCGGGGCGTACTGGCGGCGGCCCTGCTCGCAGCTTTGATGAGCACCGTTTCCGGAGCCCTGAACTCCATCGCCACGCTTTTTAGCTATGACCTCTATCGGCGTTGGCGCCCGGACACGCCGGACCACAAGCTGGTAGTCATCGGCCGGCTCGCCACGTTCGTAGCGATGGTCATTGCGATTCTCTGGTCGCCTCTGGTCGGCCACTATCAGAGCATCTACCAGGGCGTGAACACGATCATTTCCTATCTGGCCCCGCCGATCACAACGGTCTTCCTTTGGGGCATCTTCTGGCGCCGGGCCTCCAGTCGGGCCGCCCTGACGACCCTGGTTGTTGGATCGGTTCTCGGCGTTGCTGTGTTCCTGCTCGACTGGTACAAAGAGTACACGGGCTGGAATCTGCAATTCATGATGGCGGCCTTCTACCTGTTCGCGATCTGCTCGGCCGTGCTCGTGACAACGTCGCTGATCTGGCCGCACCGGCACACGCTCCAGAGCGAACGGCTGGTCTGGGGAAACCCACTGGAGGCCCTTCACGAGGCAGGTTGGACGGGCCTTCTCAACTATAAGTTTCTGGCCGGCCTGTTGTTCGCGATCATGATCCTGTTGTACGTGGTCTTCGCCACGGAGGCGACGCAACGGTTCTTTGGCTTGATAAGGTAGGGTGGGTTCTTAACCCACGCGTTTTTCGACCGATGCGCGCGTGACGCGTGGGTTGAGAACCCACCCTACGAGAAGGAGGCTCTCGGATGTCTGAGAAGAGAATGGGCGTGGCGGTTTTGTCACTGGTTGCTAGTCTGGTTCTCCTTTCGGGTTGTGCGACCCAGAAGGTCCAGCGGCACGGCGCGGTCATCGCCATCCCCAAGGAGAACATTGCCGAGTACAAGCAGCTTCACGCGGCCCCCCGGCCCGACCCGTTCACGATGGTCCTCAGGACCCGGTTTCCCAATGTACGCGAGGTCAGGACGCTCGACGATACCAAGGTCCACAATTACTCGATCTACCTTGGCGAAGTCGCCCCGGATGAGCACTACCTTTTCGCCTACTATGAATACACCGACAAGGGCAAGGACGTCGACACCGACATGGCCGCAATGAAGGAGGACAAGACCACGCCACAGTGGTGGCGGCGCATGGACCTCCCGCGAAGACTATCGCCCGCGCACAAAGGCAACCAGCGCTGGGCCCCGTGGCAGGAGGTCTTCCATCACGATGGCCCCGCGTACAAACCAAGCCAAATCACGTCCCGTCACGGCTCGATCATCGGCATCTCCGAAAAGAGCATCCTCGCCTACACCCAGCTTCACGCGGCGGTCTGGCCCGGTGTCCTGGCGGCGATCGACAAGGCCAACATCCGCAACTACTCGATCTATCTGGGCCAGATCAAGCCGGGCGAGTATCTGCTTTTCAGCTACTTCGAATACGTCGGCGACGACTTCGAGCGCGACATGGCGAGCATGGCCGATGAAGTGACCAAAGTCTGGTGGACCTACACCGACCCGCTCCAGACGCGCCTGCCCGGCACACCCGAAGGCCAGCAATGGAAGACGATGGAACAGGTATTCCACACGAACTAAGCGATTCTGCGAAAGGACACTGAGCTATGCTGAAGAACATCCCCCCAATCATTGCGCCGGAGCTGATGAAGATCCTGATGGAAATGGGCCACGGCGATGAAATCGTCCTGGCTGACGGTAACTTCCCGGCGGCCTCCGTCGCCCAGCGACTGGTCCGCTGCGACGGCCACGGCGTGCCGGAGTTGCTGGAGGCAATCCTGACGCTCTTGCCGCTGGACATCTACGTGGATCGTCCGGTGGGGTTGATGAGCGTCGTCCCCGGCGACAAGACCAAGCCCACGATCTGGGAGCAGTACCGCGCGATCGTCAAAGCCAGCGGCGCGAAGTTCTCCGACTTCGAGTTCATCGAACGCTTCGCGTTCTACGAGCGGGCGAAGAAGGCCTACGCGGTGGTCGCCACCAGCGAGAAGGCCCTTTACGCCAACATCATCCTGAAGAAGGGCGTGCTATAGAACCTGTCGCACACAGACGATGGACGATCACCCGCTCGACGGCAGGGCAGAACCATTTGTATCCATCGTTGTGCCACTTGGTGACGCCGAACGCACAGAATGAAGTGCACGGCGCGATAATAGCGTCGCGCGTGACAGCGTGTTAGCTTTCCTTCTTGTTCGCCCAGTACTCCTTGACCTTCTTGAAATGCTCGATTCGACCGTTGATCTTGTTGATTTCGTGTGGGTAGAACTCGAAGAGCAGGTCGCACAGCTCCAACATCCATTTTTTGCGGGAGTATCCCGCGAGGACTTCAATGACGTCTGAATTTGCGATCTGGATCTGCCCCCATCCCAGCGCCCCCAGAGTGAGACACTTCCAAGACAAGAATTCGATGGGAACGAAATGGACGTCCTCCACCGTCACTTTGGTGCCGCTGATGCGGTAGCTCACCGTGAGAACCACGAAGCAATTCATGTCATCTTCATAAAAACGGGCGAGACGTTCCACGGAAGTCAGGTTGGGCATGTGAAAACCTACTTCTTTCCTGTGTGTCTTGACGTCCACGACATAGTAGATGTCATCCATGTCCTTAAAGGCCAAGTCCGCCATTGCCCGGCGAGCAAAGTCGGCGGAATACTCCTTGCATGCCTGGCCAAGTAACGTCGGGAAGTTGTCCGCCAGTATCTCCTGAATTGCGTCTCCTGTTGCTCTTGTGCTCGACGCCGTTCGCGCACTCATGAAGTCCGGCTGCGAATTCAGAAGATTCCTGATCTCCTTCTCAATCCGGCGGTATTCGTCATCGTAGAACAGCTTACTTCTCATGTGTGCTCGCTCCCTCGCCCAAACAAAAGGTCATTTGATGATTGCTCGCCTTGCCATTGCGTGAGGTCCCGTTCTGATATGCGAGGGTATTCCGCTCCCAAAACACGCCGTCTGAATACCCTTGTATCGTTTGGTCAACCTCCGCCATTTCGAGCCTTTTCTCCGCCAAGCAACAGTATTGGACATCCGTCTCCACGCCACAATAGTGCCGCCCCAGCTTCTTGGCGACCACGGACGTCGTCCCGCAGCCCAGGAATGGATCGAACACGAAGTCACCCTCCCGCGAACTGGCCAGGAGGACTTTCGCGAGCAGTTTTTCCGGCTTTTGGGTAGGGTGATCCGTGTTTTCCGGCATGGACCAAAACGGAACCGTCAGGTCCGTCCAGACGTTGGAGGGAGAGGTGAGTCTAAACTCGCCATTCTCGGTCTGTTCCCAGTCCTTCGGGTTGCCGTTGGCGTCTCGGTACGGGGCGATGACCCGCCGCTTCAGTCTCACGGCGTCGGCGTTGAAGTAGAAGTGCTTTGACATCGTGCAGAACCAGATGTCCTCAGAACAATTCTTCCAGTTGGACTTCGCCCCCCGGCCTTTCTCTCTCTCCCAAGTGATCCGATTCTGAATGACCAGGTGTTCTTCCGCTATGGCCTGAATCACTCCCGATGACCGCCAATCGCCGCAGATATAGATTGACGCGGTAGGCTTGAGAACTCGCAAGAAAGGGGAGAACCACGAGGAAAACCAGGATGTGTATTCCTCGGCGTTCATCTCTTTGAAAGACGCCGCGCCGAAGTTCTTGGTGAGATTGTAGGGCGGGTCAACGAATAGAAGGTCAACAAACCGGAGCGGCAAATAGTCCAGCACTTGGAAGAGGTCCTGGTTCACCGTCTTGTCTTCGAGTTCCGTTGCGGACACGGGTTGGGTCAACTGGAGAAGCTTTTGGGCAAATCTGTCCCGTTCTCCGTCTGCCAGCGTTATCGTCCGGTTCCTGGGAGCCCGCTCTTTGTTCTGTGCAGTGCGTATCATTTCCATCAACGGGCATTGTATGACATCTCCGAGACAATTTCCATGTTCTTCAAGCTAATTGGCTATCGGCTTCGCGGCGGGTCCCCAGGGATCGATTTGGCGCAGGTTCTTTGATTGCAGGGCCTGGTAGCAGTCGGGCAAGTCAAATGTCGACAAGACGTTCGGCACGAGCGTCGAGAGCGGCCAAGCGTAGTCCTGCGACTCCGCGATCTCCTGGTAGGACGTGAGGGCGTTCTTCAGAGTCACTTGCTTGACCCGGTCGGACAAGACCGCCGCGAAGGTCGCGGGGAGTGCCCCCCAGCCTTTGCCGATAATGTGGACTTCGTCGTAGCCGATCTTGCCGAGCCAATCGAGGACGCGCAGGACATCATGGGTCCTTTGTCCGATGTAGGGGCGGTCCAGCATGATCGAGTGAATGGCGTAGAAGTAGTCGCTGCCGTAGAGGTCGAAAAAGGAGTTCTCGTCGCAGGTGTCCGGGCGGGATTCACCGATGCCGCGAACGTCCACGGTGTAGAGATCTGTGCTTGGCTCGGCTTTGATGATCTCGCGGAGGAGTGGCTCGTCGCGCAGCTCAGTGTCGCTCGATTGATGGGCCACGTACAGGATCGCCTGCTTCGTGCTCGCGTGGGGTCGCGCTATCAGTTGCTCGTTGCCGAGGCGGTACACCACGGCTTGAATCCCCGGTTCGGTTTCGACCAAGTAAGTCGTCCAGCGCGGCTTCGGGTAGCCGCGCGAGCGCCAGTTGCGAAGGATACGGTAGTCGGGGGCCGAAGATGCTTCTGGTGCGGGCAGACGCAGCATTGTCCGGACCTGCTGACGGAGCTCGGGCAGCGTGAATTCCTTTGGGCGCTTGGCGGCCAGGGCCTTTGCCTTTTCCGCTGTGAACGCGTACATGGGTTTGGAGTTCAGCTCGCAGACTTGGCCCTTCGGGGCACACAAGAGTGTCTCATCCTTCTCGATCGTCAGATTCGGTTCGGTCTGTGCATCGCTGATACGGGTGGCACGGTTGAACCACCGATACATAGCTTCGCGGCTCTTTTGGGTGTAGCCGTGCGAGCCTGGCTCGGTGAATAGGGCGATATTCTCCTGGACGCCGAGCAGTCTGTAGAGCTGTCGTAGGTCGGCGTAAGCCTTCTCACCGCCCCGGACGTCGAAGAAATCGCCTTCCTTAGTGAGCAGGATGATCGGCTTGGGGGCCATGGCCGCGATGAAATCCGAATGGTCCAGGCCCAGTGCCAGGGCCATCGGGGGGCATTGCTCCGTGTCCGCGGGCAGCTCGTTCTCGCAGTTGCGGAGAAACGTGGTGACGAAGCAGCTTGGGGCGGCCATCGTCCAGCGTCGGTCCACGCCGCAGAGCCACGTCGTCATGGTGCCGCCGCCGGAGCAGCCTGTGACGCCGATCTGCTTGGGATCGACCTCCGGCCGGGTCAGCAGATAGTCGAGCGCGCGGATGCCGTCCCAGGCCCGCCAGGCGCCGAAGAACTCGCCGACGAGGAATTGCTGGTTGCCGCCGTAAAGGTGCTCGCGGACGCCGACGCCGATCCGCGATTTGAGCTGCCCGTTGGGGTATTGCAGCCGCTCGCCCTGGCCGATGGGGTCGAAGATCAGGACCACGTAACCCTGCCGGGCAAGGCCCTGGGCGAAACCCTGGTAGGCTTCGTATGCTTTGCCGGTATCCGAATGGCCGCAGGTGCCCACCACGCCGGGTAGTGGTAGCGGCCGGCCCTTCGGGATGTACAGATTGCCGGTCACCAGGAACCCCGGGCGGCTCTCGAAGATCACCTTTTCGATCCTGTACTGGTCCCGCTCGAGAACGCCCGTGATGCGGGGGTTCAGCGGCGTCTTCTCGGGCCAGGGGCCGAAGCACCGCTGGATCTTGTCCTGAACATCGCGGATGTACGCCTCGGCGTCTTGGCGGCTTTTCATCGCGGCTCGCCGCTGATCGCCTTGCTGCTCCGCCTGGCGGACCTGATCGACGAGGTACTCCTGCACCATCCGAGGCAGCCGGTTCAACGGGGTCAGCGCTTGGCGGTTCGAGGACGCCGCACTCGCACCATCGGCGAGCAGAAGCAATAAGCTGACGGCGACTACGCCCGACAAGACGTAGGATGCCGATTTGATTGGGGACGGCTGCAACGGAACCCCAAACGCGATGCCTCGCGTTTGCGTGGCCGATGATTGACTGATGCGGGACATTCTGCGATCCTCCACGGGACACTCTGCGTTTGAGCGTGCATACGCCAGTGGAAGGCATTATAGTCGGCGGGACCGCGCCGCAACAGGGCGCTTCCACAGAAGGAAGCCTAAAAGTGCATGCGGAGAAAGTCGAGCAGGTGGGGGCCGAGGACCAGCAGACCGATGGCGACCGACCCAAGCGCCGAGATCAGGACCCCGCCGGCGGCGACGTCCTTGGCACACTTGACCAACGGGTGAAATTCCGGCGTCGACGCATCGGCGAGGAACTCCAACGCGGTGTTCAGCGCTTCGGCCGTCCAGACCGCCATGATCGCCAGGATAATCCAGCACCATTCGCCGTCCGTCAAGCCGAACAACATACCTGCGCTGATGACGCAAATGGAAGCGAAGGCGTGCAGCCAGGCGTTGTGCTGGGACCTGAGCATCAGGGCCAGGCCGTACCAGGCATAGCGGAAGCTTTGCAGCCGCCCCCGGATGGTAAACGATGGATTGTTCCCATTCGGAATCGGCAGAACCTTATCGCTCGCGACCCCGTGGTTCGGCTCGGTCATATAGCTTGCTTGTCCACTCGTCGTCATTTTTTGCACCACCCGTGTCCTCTGTACACGTCTCTTCGAGCCGTATCTTCACGGCCCGCTTCGCCCATGCTACACGAATCGTACAATGCCTCATATCGACAGGCAAAGCGTCGGACTTGATATTCTTCCACAGCCCGCCGCTTGGGTAGAGTATACTCCTTCCGGGGATGCAAGGACAGTGTTTATACCCAAGTTTCCTCATCGCCAGCCAGCCTCGCGATTGCGATAATCGCGACCCTGCCGGGCATTCACGTGGCGGTGACGGCTTGACCTTGTCCTGACGGGCCGATATGCTTCTTTCTCGTGGGAGGGGAGCGGAAATGGTCTGGAGAGATGTGTGAGCACTGAGCGTTCGATCCACGACGGCCCCGTTGCCGACATGAGTGGCCATCGCCCTGCTGCGACGGCAAGGACGGACCCCCAACGCGATGAATCGCGGGTGGGGACCTTGCCCCGTGCTGTCGGCTGGTTTGGCCGCTGTTTCTACGCCTGTGGCGGCAAGGGATTACCGCCGCAGATCACCTGCCTCGGCGGTCAGTACGTCCTCGAAAAGGTGCTGAAACACGATTTCCACGCCGCTACGGGGCTGTACAGAAGAGAGTTGGAAGTCGCAAGTGGGAAATTGGAAGAAGACTTCAAACATCACACTTCAAACATCACACTCCCTTCGCGGCTTATCTGCAAAATCAATCGGCGGATGCACTTTTGCTTCCTGCCGCTCGGGTTGATCGGCCGGCTCATGACGCACCGCGAAGTCTATAACCTCCGGCGCTGCGAGGGGATCCCGGAGGTCCCCAAGGTCCTGGCCCGCATCGGGCCGCACATGTACGTCTACGAGTACATCGAGGGCCAAAGTCTGAACGAGAAGCCTCCGCTGCCCGCCGATTTCTTCGACAGGCTCGTGATCGCGCTGCAGAAGGTCCACGCTCGGAACCTCGTCCACTTCGACCTGCACAAACCGGGCAACATCCTCGTCGATATGGAGGGCCGGCCTCACATCATCGATTTTCAGATTTCCCGGCACATCGGCGACCGGTTTTTCCTGTCTCGCCGGCTCTCGTCGCGTTTCCGCCGGTGGCTCCAGTCCTACGACCTTTACCACGTCTACAAGCACAAGCGCCGCTTGCAGCCCGAGTTGCTGACAGAGGCCGAAGCGGAGCTTTCGTACAACCACACTCTGGGCCTGGAAATCCAGCGGGCCATCGCCAGGCCGTACAAGAAGATCCGGCGGGCCTGCCTGCGCTACCTTTACGCCAAAGGTATCCTGACCGGTACGCAAGACGCGGGGACGTGCGCGGAGACCAATCCCGTTCGCTGGACGAAGGGTCCTAATGACGGACATCACCGCGCAAAAAACGAATAAGGAACACGGGCCCGCATTGGTTGAGGGGTTTATGGACAAGGAGCAAAAGACCGAGGCTCAATCCTTGGAGACGGTCGAACCGATCGGCAAGCGCGTCCTGATCCGCAAAGATGAGGACAAAAAGGAAACGCGCGGCGGTATCAGGCTACCCGATAATATTGAGATCCCCACGATTACGGGGCGCGTGGTGGCGGTCTCGGCCGAGATCGAGCATTCGCCGGACATCCCGCTGCGGAAGTACGACAAGGTCCTGTTCAATCCCAAGGGCGCCATTCCCGTCGATTTCGAAGGGGACAACCGCCTCTTCGTCGTCGAGGTCGTCAACGTCGTTGCTGTGTTCCGAAAGGCCTGAGACCCAGGAATGGATCAAGGATGATTGACAATGGGCAGCACCACGCAAGCTACGCTTGGGCGTGCCATCTGACTCAATCGAGGGCTCAGGCCAAACACCTACGCAGACTTATGGTCAGCCTGACAGCATAACCCCGCCCCGCCCAAATTTCCACAGCATTTTCGGGAACAGGATGGTGTCAGGTACTTTGTTCGGACGCGTGCCTTTCGCCCTTTTTCCCTCTCGAAAATGGACCGCGTGCCTTTGGTTCTCTTCATTCGCCTACTCGCGTTTTCGACGGCGGTCTCCTGGGCGAGGCCTCTTCAACTCCTCCAGCGGAATGCGCTCTCCCCCCTCGTATAGGAATGTGTATCTCCCCCTTTGGGCTTTCTCTACCTCGACCAGTTTGTCGAATATGTCTGGATGGATATCGAGAAGGGCCTCGAAATCCGCCCTGCACTTGTATGCTCCGCACCAGCACTCTGCAGACGTGGCCAACCCTGCCGCTGGACTCCTGGGCAGCTTCTTCTGCTCAATATACCTGTGCACTTTCCGGTCAGACCAGGTGAAGATCGGACTAGCACTTATGCATTTGAAGGCGGGATGATACCAAATCGGGACATAGGTCGCGCGAATGTTCGATTCGACGGCACGGATACCGTCAAATACGAGTTTTGGGCCCTCTATCTCTCCAAGGTAGCGCTGGATTGGTGCAACCTTCAACGTCTTGCAGCACCAGCGGGCAGTATGCCCCGGGATTCCCCACTTCTTGGCAAGTTCAAAGTAGTCATGCGTTGGCCGGACTACTACCAACCTGATCTTGAGCTTCTCGCAGACCTCTTGCACATATTCTTCAACCTCCGGGAACCCAGCGGTCGTATCAACGTGAAGGGCGGTTATCTCCTTACCCGCGCAATCTGGTGCGTCAGTGAAACTATCGTTGTCTTGTGATCTGAAAGGAGGTCACCATGGAATGCCCCGTTGGCCATGTAGCCCTACAGGCACGCCGGTGGGTAACTGCGCGGGGTGAAGCCCTGCGTGGGCAAAGACATGAGCCGTAGCGCAAGCGAACTCGATTTGGCCTCGTGATACGAAGTTGAGAGTGGCCAAGCTCCCAGATTGGCGGAAGCCTATCACCGTTCCTGAAGCAGCGGGTGTGGGCAAGGGGCGGGCTCTCCGGGGTTGGTAGAGACGGCGCGTGTCGAAAGAGAACGAGGGGAACGGAGAGACCCTTTTCGGCCCAGGGAAAGCCTGAGACGGTCCGGGGAATCCATAACCTCGGTCTGTGCCGCGCAGGGAGTCGGAGGGGCTCATAGTAGCGTTGAAGCGGGGTAATGCCCGTGGAGCGAAGGAGCCCTAACGGAATCGCAGCGAACGCAAGAGAAGAGGAGACCCGCTTGCCGGAACCTCTTGCCACTACGGGAGCACCGGACGACCTGCCGGAGACGTTTCGCGTCAACGGCGAAGGTCTGCCGGAGAACGTCTTTTCTTTGAGGCGGAAGCGATACCGTCAGGCGAAACAGGAGCCGAAGTTTCGGTTCTAGGCCTTATACGACCGCGGGGACCGCGGGGACGTGCTGGCCGCCGCGTGGCGACGGGTGCGCGCGAATCACGGCGCCCCCGGCGTTGACGGCGTGAGCATCGAGGCGGTGGAACAGTCCG
>JAPLMX010000183.1 GCA_026386805.1 Phycisphaerae bacterium
CAACTGTCGCTCTCGACTCTTCAAGCAGGAGATCCAGGCCAAACTGGCCAACGCGTTCGGCTTGAGCGTTACGCTCTGCCACTATCCCACCGGGGCCTCCAAATGGAATCCTGTCGAGCATCGCCTTTTCGGTCCCCTCAGTTGTCAGTGGGCTGGCGTTCCTTTGAAAACACTGGATATCCTACTGGAGTGTCTTCGTGATACACACACCGAAACCGGCCTTCGTGTCTGTGCCAAAGTCAATGGCAAGTCCTACGCCAAAGGGATCAAGGTGTCCAATGCCCAGATGAGGACAATCCGCCTTCAGCGACACGAGGTCTGCCCAGACGGGAACTACACGATCGATCCCAATACGTCATGAAACCCGAATTCATTTCTTTATGAGTCCTAAGAGCGGCCAGACCGATCTTGTCGGCAGGCTCATAGATCGAACCCGCCCGAATCATGGCGGACACGTGGATCAGGGGCAGCTCGTGATCCTCCAGCAGGAAAAGCTGCATCCCATTGGGCAGAGTCAACCGCTGGACATCGGGGATCTTGATATCCCGTAGTTGGGGATACTTCAACTGCTTGTACGCCCGCGCCGGCTCCTGCGCCGCGGCCGGTCCGGTTAGAAAAGCACCGAGCGTCAGCACCAGGGTAATCCGCATGATCGTCGCATTTTTCATAGTTCGGCTCCTGTTATCGGCTCGCGACGGAGGCGGTCTCGATGACGCCGACCGTGCGGTTCTTCTTCGTGAAATACGTCTGGGCCACCCGCTGGACGTCGGCGGCGGTCACCTGCTCGATCTTGTCCAACTCCTTGAAAAAGTTGCGCCAGTCGCCCATAACCACCTCGCAGAACGTCAGCTCGGCGGCCAGGCCCGAGTTCGAGTCGAGCTCGCGAATGACCGAGGCCCGACTGCGAGTCTTGGCCTTCTTCAGCTCTTCGGGCGACACCGGCTCGGTCTTAAGCTTCTCGATCTGGGCGTAGACGGCTTGCTCGCACTCCTGCGTCGTGTGGCCCTTGGCCGGCACCACGTAGAACAGGAACAAGCTCGGATACTTGCTCGGGTTCGGTCCCGCATTGGCGGAAACCGCGATCTTCTTGTCTTTCACCAGGTCCTTGTACAACCGCGACGTTCGCCCGACGCCAACGATCTGGGAGACGACCTCCAGCGGGGCGTTATCGGCGTGGTTCACGTTCGGCTGATGATAGCCGATCAGAACGACCGGCTGTGCGGCGTCTTCCACCGTCACCCGCCGCTCGCCGCGCTGCGGCGGCTCCACCGTCCGCACCGGCTCGGGCTTGGGCCCGCTGGGAACGCTCGCGAAGTACTTCGCGGCCAGCCGCTTGACGTTGACCGGATCGACGTCGCCGACGATGGCAATCGTCAGGTTGCTCGGGCCGTAGTGGGCCTTGAAGAAACCCTCCGCCTCGGGCCGGCTGAGAGCTTGCAGGTCGCTCATGTGGCCGATCACGCCGTCGCGGTAGGGATGGGCGATGAAAGCAATGCCCTCGAATTCCTCGTAGAGCCGCCCGGTCGGCGAGTTCTCCATCATCCGCCGCTCCTCCATCACCACGTCCTTTTCCTTGTAGAACTCCCGCAGCACCGGATGCGCGAACCGCTCCGCCTCCAGCATCATCCACAGCTCCAGCTTGTTCGAAGGCAGACTGACGATGTACTGGGTGGCGTCCTCGCTGGTGTAGGCGTTGAATCCGTCCGCCCCCTGCTGCGTGAGCGACTCTTCGTACTCGTCGTGGACGATGTACTTCTGGGCTTCCGCGTCGGCCTGGTCGAACTGCTCCTGGAGTTTCTTGAGAATCGCCGGGTCCGCCTGGTCGCCCTTTTGCTTTTCTTTCCTGAGGGCCACGAACAGATCATCCATCTTGGCCAGGGCCGCGGCCGCGGCCTGGTAGTCGTTCGTGCCGACGGTCTGCGTGCCCTTGAACGCCATGTGCTCGAACAGGTGCGCCAGCCCCGTGAATCCCGTGACCTCATCGACTGCGCCCACGTCGGCATAGGTGTGGAAGGAGACGACCGGGGCTTCGTGCCGCTCCAGGACAAGGAACGCCAAGCCGTTGTCCAGCGTGAATTTCGTCAGACGCTTCTCGAACCCCGCCAAGTCCTGGCTCATCGCCGCCGGCCCGAGGACCAGCAAGACAAACAAGACCAACGCCGGACGAATGCGTCTCGCAACTGTACCCGCCATAGTGCAACTCCTTACTCGCACACCCGAATACGTTCCCGCCAAGTACCACTCGCAGTGACGCCCTGAGGCGTCTCAGTAGCATGGGCATCCTGCCCATGAGTCACAGGGCCATCTTGGCCCTGCATTCACGGGCGAGACGCCCGTGCTACACATGGGCAAGATGCCCATGCTACTGGTACGTGAAATATACCGTGGCGAGGCAATCCTTGTCTACCTTCACGCGGACCCAGTGCGCGGAGAATCCGTCCGGGAACTCGTGATGAACGTAATTGGATTCGGGACTGACGGTAAACGACTGGTACGGCCGCCAACTGCCGTCGCCCAGGAAATCAACTTCGAGACGGAAGGTGACCGGCTCGTGGGCCTCGTGGGTGAAATGCACAACCTTCTTGTCAAAGCCGGTCATCAGGAAGGGGTCAGAGACCTCGCCTGCCTTGACCGGCGTATTCCACCACGGACCGCCCCAACCGGCAGGTTTGCCCATCCGCCACAGGTCGTCGATGTTCCCGAACCAGAGGCCCGATTGCGGCTGGCCCTGGTCGTGGTCGATCTGGTCGGAAGCCATGACGAACAGACCCCGCCAGTAGCAGAAGTCCGGCACGACCCGCAGGTGTGAGCAGATGGGCCGAATCCCCCAGATATGGCCACTGTAGGAGAACGCGGGCAGCTCGTAGAACATGCCGTGGGCGTCCATCAGCAACCGCTCCGTGACCGCGTGGCGAATCCGCGTCCATTCCGTGTTCCAAGCGTGGTCCCACGTGTGGCTCGCCTCCGGCAAGAGATACCGCTGCCATTGGCCCTTGACCAGGGCCCGCAGAACGACGCTGGATTTCGTCCAGCCGACGGCATAGAGCGTGTTGCCGCCGTAGGAGTTGTCGCCCGCCGAGGCATGCACCTCGACGAAGGGGTTGCGTTCGACGATCCTCCAGGTTTTGCCATCCCACTCGGCCAAGCGGCCGGCGTCGCGCTGGCCGAGAAATTCCTTCTCATCGTATGTGTTGTTCGCGACAACCACGCGGCCCTGGGCGGTGAAGGCACTCTTGAAATGCGGCGCAGCGTCGGCGATTCCAAGCTCCTTGACGAGATCGAAAAGTTCCTTCGCCTGGAGCGTATGGACATCCACCTCCCAGAACCGCCCTTCCATCCCGAGGAAGTAGACCTTGTTCGCCGGGTCGGTCAGATGCTCGCACGTGGCGGCGAGGCGAACCCGCTTGAGGTCCTCGATGATCCGGACGTTGCCGTCGGCATCAATCGCGTAAGGCCCGATGAACGCCTGACCGCTCGGCCAGTGCGGCATTCGATTGGCGAACGTCCCGGTCACCGATGCGGGGTGGCGCCGCATCGTCATATCGTCGCTGATCTCGTACAGGCCTAGGCCCTGGCCGTTGATATGCGCGACATAGCCCACGGCCCAGAGCTTCTGGGCCCAGGGAATCAGAGCTCCGATCCCCGCCTCGGAGTTGCTGCCCAAGCCCTTGGCCATGACCGTCAGCTTCGGAAACACGCCCTGGATCGAGACCGGCTGGGACTCTGTCTTCTCGGTGTCCTCTTCTTTCGCGATCCCTTCCAGATAGGCGCGCAGGGCCTTGGCCAGGCTCCGCCCGAACGCGCTGGCGCCGTCGGCCATCACGGCCTGCCCGCCCGCGTTCGCATAGGGAAACTCGAACGAGGCGGCCAGCCGAATACCCTCCAGACCGGCAGCCCATTGGCCAAAGTTCCTGTTGCCGCCGGTATTGTCATTCGCATTCCACGCCTGTCCGAACGGCAGATTGTCGGAGGCCCGGTAGACGAGCGGGCCGGTCTGGAGCGTTTCGAGAAGCCGGCCGAACTGGCGCTGCTGTTGCCATATCCGCTCGTCCTCGCTGCCTACGAGGTAGATCACCTCGTTATGCGGGCCGCGAATATGGGGACAGTGCAGATCAAGGGCCGCCTTCAGCTTGCCGTTCGACCAATTCGGCACGAACGTCCGCAGGGCCGCCACGGACGGGTGAACGCTCTTGCCGCTGTAGTCTCGGTTATGATCGCGCGGCTTTCGATTCTTGCCCTGATCGCCCTCCTCGACACCATCTTTGTCCATGAACGGGACCGCCAGGACCTCGACATTGCGCCGGAACCAGTACCCATCGTCGTTGTCCGCCAGAACGCTCTCCAGCAGACCCTCCATCACGTAGTCCGCCATCGCCTCGCAGGCATGATGCCGGGCCGTGAGCAGCACCCGATACCCCACATCGCCATCCAACCTGCCGACGTGCAAACGCTCAACGCTCCGGCCATGCTCGCTTTTGCTCAATTCCTGCACTGCCACGTGCGGACTGCCTTTGTACTTGGCCAAGAACTCCTTGAGATTCTGCTCCTGGTAGGGTATCCCAAAGCTAAGCTGCACCTCCTCGACACCGGCAGGAAAGGCGTACTGGAACGAAGCATCCTGCACCGCTTCGGCTCCGAGCCAGGACCAGGTTCGCCCTTGGTCGGTGCTGACGGCGGGCCCGCGCACCCCGATGGGATTGGGGCCAGAGAAGCGGAACGTCAGTGTCCGCCCGCAGGCCGAAGGCGTTCCTGTGTCGCGGGCTTCCAGCCCGCGATTCGAGGGCGGGACGCCCTCGACACGAGAGACGCGAAAGCTCCAGTAGAACCACCATCCCTCCGTATCCCGCAGGTTCGGGCGCAGGTAGACGGTGTCGCCTTCGACCCGCTCGACGACGATATTGCCACCGGGGTAGTTGGCGTCGACAGTGACCGGCCCGCCGCGGACCGCAGCGACGCATGGACTGGACAGGATCAGCAATCCGACAACAACCGTTGCCTTCCACACGCGCCAGGAGAGAGAATGATCCATCTCGTGTCCCTCCAATGGACAAATCGGAATCCCTGGGTCGCCTGACTTGGCGTACCTGAGCACGGACTATATCCGTCCGCGCGGAAGGCGTCAATCCAATGGAGAGACTGTGCACGGCGCACCCGGCGAGAGGATGGGCCGGGTTAGTCTTCGTCCGGAGCACCGACGGTGGCTTTTTGATACAGCCGCTGGCAGGTCTCGCAGTCGCAGATGCCGACCTGGCGCAGGTGCGAGATTCCCGCGAGCCGGCGGGTCTCGATCAGCTTGGCCCCTTTGGCTTCCATCTTGCGGAAGGCCATTTTCGCCTCGTGATTGTCATGGTAGCCGACCGCGTCGATGATGACGCTGACCTTCTTGTCCCGCTGCAACAGCCCAAGGGCGGCGGCCTTGACGGCTCCCTCGGCGCAGGCCCCGATCAGAAGGAACTCGGCCGCACAGACCTCGCTCAAAACGCGGTCGATCCGGGGCTCGTCGAACGGGTCCGTACACCGCTTGTGGAGGATCACCTGCTGGTAGCGCCGGAGCATGTCCCGGGGCAGGTCAGTACTGCCGTCGGCCGCGAAGCTGATCCGGTTGTTGAGCAGCGTGTAGCCGATCTTCATCTGTCCCGAGGTGCCATCGACGCAGTACCGGCCTTCGCCGTCATGACCGTTATGATCGGGATAGACCTCACAGGTGGAAATCACAGAGATGTCTCTCCGCCGGGCCCAAGCCATCAGGCGGCGAATGTGCCCCAGCACGCGCCGGTGGTTGCGAATGCAGACCACCCCCTCCGCCAAGAAGAAATCCCGCTGCGTATTGATATCGACGAGAACCTGTCGTCGCTTCGCCCTAACCATCTGCATCATCATCCCACGCCTACCTTTCCGGGCGCTAGCGATCCTATCAGAGGATACGCGTGACCTTTCAAAAGGGTTCACACCCTCCTCCATAATCGAGTGCCATTGAGAGGCACTTTAGTAACGGCAGACCTCAAAAATTCTTCCGCGTCTTCCGCGAATCCCTCCCCCTTCATACAATGAGCCGAGAGAATCCAAGCATTCGCCGTTGGACCGGCGGTTTTTAGGGCATTGGGACATGAGACGAGAGCTGAAAGAATACCCGGATGTCGGGTTAATATCGGAAGATTTGGGCGGCCAGATCGATTTTGCCCGGATTTTCGGACGATGTGGCCCGGTCCACATCGAGATCGGGTCGGGCCGAGGGACCTTCCTGGTGGCGCAGGCCAAGACGCAGCCGGAGGTGGACTTCCTCGGAATCGAGAAGGCTCTCAAATTCTACCGTCACGCCGTGGATCGGATCGGGCGCTGGGACCTGCGCAACGTCCGCGTCCTGCGAACCGATGCCGCGATCTTCCTCCGCGAGTCCGTGCCGGCCGGTTCCGTGGACTGCTTTCATATCTACTTCCCCGACCCCTGGCCCAAGAAGCGTCACCATAAGAGGCGGGTCGTGCAAAGCTCCAACCTGGAGGTCCTGATCCGCTGTCTCAAGCCGCTCGGCCAGATTCGAATCGCCACCGACCATGCCGACTACTTCGAGCAAATCCGGTCCGTGACATCAGTTTACGCCGCGCAACTGGAGGAAATCGAGTTCGAGCGGCCGGCGAGTGCCCGGGAGGGGGAATGGACGGGCACCAATTACGAGCGGAAGTACGTCGAGGAAAGCCGCCCGATCTACACCGCCGCCTTCCGAAAACGGGCATAGGACCCGCCGCGTAACCGTGTAGCATGGGCTTTAGCCCATGCTGCCCCAGCCCTTTCAAGGTGGCCTTCGGCCATAAAACTGGTAGAGACGGCACATCCTATTTCCCGCATGCAGAATCGATTCAACAACGTGTACTTGTTAGCCGCAAGTCCAGTGTATGAAGTTTGATAACGTCACAAGGGGCG
>JAPLMX010000228.1 GCA_026386805.1 Phycisphaerae bacterium
TGTCCCGCCCTCAGAGCACTCCCAGGGTGCAAACGTCTTTTCGCTGGCGAATAAGGCGAACATCCCGGTGGTTCTCGATTCCGAGGCGCCTTGGGGCGGGCCGCCCTCCGCGAACGAGCCGCCCCGCGGGTTGGGACGTCCCAGTGCTCTGTCGTCCTTCTGCCTGCGTCGGCGCCACGGCGATTTCGTAAATGGTGTTTTCCTGGATTGGTCCGTGCGGAAGATCGGTCTGAAGGAGTTGTGGAAGCTGAAATGGTTCCAGGACTTCGACACGAACGGGCCATGGACCAAAGCCGGGGGCGTGCAGCCCGACGGCTGGCCCGCGTGGATGAGGAGCATGAAAGACTACTGACTGTGACGCGCGGCACATTCTGTTGTAGCTGAGCATAGCTTGCGCGATAGGCGAACGTTGTAACCTCGGGAAGGTCATCTCGACGGGACGCGAGAGAACTCTACTTGTGTGAACGGAGATGGTGCGCGCGTCGGTCGAGTGACCGCGCGGGTCGCATTGGGGACGCGGATGGGGCCAAAGGAGGTGATCGCTATGAACTGAGATAGCCTGGCGGTGACGTGTCAACGGAAGGAAACCTGATTAAAGGGAGAACAAGATGAACGCGAAAAGGATTCTATTGGCCGGCATGGTTCTGGTTCTGACGGGTGCGCGCGCCTGGGCCGCGACGGAAGCTCCGCGCACCGCGGGCTTCGCGGTCATCCCCGACGACGAAGCCGCGCAAGTGACCGGTGGCGATGGCGTCGGCTATGAGTGCAACGTGCTGCAGCGGCCGACGTTCTACTGGCCCTGCGGAGACGAATCGCAGTCCGAATGCTCCACCGCGTACGCGTATAACGAAGCATGGAGCTGCAGCGCAACGCGCTTCGGAGAGTGCTATGACCAGCCGACCATCGTCGGATGGCAGGCCCAATGCGAATGGACTAACGAATGTCAGCAGTCCGGGGACTGGGTGCCGGTCTGGGGTACGGACTGCATGTAGTGACCGGCTCGCACCATTCGGCTCTGATCGCGCGGGATGGGTAATCCTTGCCCGGTCGGGGCGCGCGTCTTCTTGCCTCGACCCTTTTCCAGTTACCCACGGCGCCAATTGAGAGGGGAAGGATATGAGGGAATGTACGTAAGGGGCCTTTTTACGCGAGCGCGGATGTATGCGCGCCGCTTGGGTGGCACTGCGCTGCCCTCCCGAGGCGCAGCGTCGGCGAAAGGAGGTGATCGTTATGAGATAGGATAGCTTGCGGGGAACGTATGCAAAGAACGGAATCGGATTTGAAGGGAGAACAAAGATGAACACCAAGAAGATTCTATCGGCTGTTGTGGTGTTGGCTCTGACGGTTGGGCGCGTCTGGGCCTCGGCGGAAACTTCGAGCGCCCCGTGCTTCACGGCCGTCCCGGAGAGCGAGGCGGCACTGATCGTCGGTGGCGACGGCGTCGGCTATGAGTGCTTTCTGACCAGCCCGATGATCTATTTGCCGTGCAGCAGCGAACCGCAGTCCCAATGCTCCACCGCGTATGCGTTTGACCCAACATACACCTGCGCCTATACGGGCTCGGGACAGTGCTATGACGAGCCGACCATCATCGGATGGTACGCCGAATGCGAATGGACTAACGCATGTCAGCAGGTCGGCGACTGGGTGCCGCTCTTGGGTACGACCTGCTGGTAGTGACAGCGCTCGCGCCATTCGGACCTGATCGCGCTGGATGGGTAATCGTTGCAGGGTCGAGGCGCGGGTCCCGTGCCTCGGCCCTTTCTTACGGAATCAAGGGCGCCAATTGAGAGGGGAAGAACATGAAGCTGTTTCAGATGTGGATGGTGGGTCTGGCCCTATGGGCGACGTGGGGGACCGGCGCGGGAGCCCAGGATTTGACCTCCGAAGAGTCGCGCGCCATCCTCCAAAAGATGATGGACTCTCTGCCCGCCGATCGATGGATTGAGAGGGGGGTCTTGGAGATAAACCACACCAGATTGCAGAACGACGGCCAGGCAGTCCTGGTTCAGAAGATCACAAATTACGTCGAACCTAATCTGGTTCTCCAGGAGTTCCAGGTCGTTAGCCAGACCGGGAACATGGAACTACCCGTCCCCATGCGACCCGAAGCGAAGAAGGCAATCGATACCGCGAAGGAATTGGGTACCCTCATTCCCCCGCCAACGAAGCGGATCACGCTCATGGAACAGGAGAGATTCCTGACTTATGCCAGCGAGCCGTTTCACTCGGCCACAATTGATGAATCCGGCCGTTTTCCCTACCAGCAGTATAATCTCTTCCTTTCCGCGGGCCTGTTCCAGAAACAGGGGTTCTTGTCCCCAGAGAATCTGCGTTTGGCAACCGTATCCGGGAAGAAGGGCCCCGCCGCCAATCTCCTGGAGATCACGGTCGCGCGGCCGGATTTCACGGTGATGATTGCCCTGGACCCGAAGACGTTGCGTCCCTTGTCGTGCAAGATCGATGACAAGAACGAGCGGTCGCAGTTGTGGGAATACGAATGGGCCAATGACGGAAGGTCTATTCCGGCGCAGGTCACGATCACCAAGAAGTCCAAGAAATCCTCGGAGGTGGACAATTTCCGGTACCAACTGGTGTCGGACGCCACCAAGGCGGAAAACTTTCGCGTGGAATTCGCCTATGGCACCCCCGTGCAGTATTTCCCGCCCCCAAATAGCAACAGTTCGCAGAGTATCGTCTATATCCATAATCCGGCCATCGATGTCCAGGCCCTGATCGCGCGTAGATTCCAATTCGCGCTCAGCCCTCAGAAGGCCAAAAACTGCGCCACGGCGGTCTTGAACGCCGTGGAGGACAGGTTCGGCGTGGCCTTCGGGGACACCTCCGCCATTGTCCACATTCCGGATGCGAATCCGGTGGACGGGAAGAAACCGGTGGGGACCACCAGCGCCATCGAGATCCGCGACATGGTCCGCAGCAAGGGCCTTTACAGCGAGATTGTTCGCACGGACATCGAGCATCTGGCCGCTCTCGGGAAGGACACCATGGCCATCATGCACCTGCCCAACCGGAGACATTTCACGATCTTCGTCGGCGTGTACGGAGGCAAAGACGTGTGGGTTTCACAATCCGATACGCGCAAATGCCTGTACATCCTGAATCGTGGTGACCTGGACGCCTGGAAAGGGACAACGATCTTGATCTCTTCTAAACCGATTCCTTTGGCAGGAGGCGCCGGATGAGGTCCCTTCGAATCGAAAATCGAAGATCGCGTGCGATTCTTCTTGATAAATTCGCGGGAACGGTGATAAAATGAGAAGTGAGATTCAAGGGAATTTGCTTATCCTGCGTGGGCGAGGGGCGCACGCGTTACCGTGAGGCTGCAACCGGGGAAGTGATGGAATGGCCTTCATTTTGGGGAGAACTGTCATGCACGAGAAACTCATCTATCTGGCGTTGGCTGCCGGCGTGTCGTGCTTTGTATCGGAACGCGCCTATGGCGCTTTTCCGACTCCGGTGGCCCATTGGTCCTTCGATGGCAGCGGACTGGACTCCAGCGGCAACCACAATGACGCGAAGCCACACGGGAAGATCAGCTACGTGCCGGGGCTCCACGGCCCAGCCGCCCAATTCCACGGCCAAGGCGACTATTTCCAGGTGGCGAATAACGCGGCCATCCAGTTGCGCAGCACCCAGCAGTTCTGCGTGACCGCATACGTGCAACCCGCCGGCCTGAATCAGCAGGTCATCCTATTGCGCGGCCGCTTCGGTTCAAGCCGGGCCAGTTGGTCTCTGGCAGTGCAAGGCGACCTCCCATATCCCAGCGTGACGCTCTATCCCGGGAGCTTCGTCTTCGGCGTCCGCGCGAGCAACGCCATCGCCCCCACCGTTGCCACTGGCGCGGCGGTGGCCGGCCAGTGGGCCCACGTTGCGGCGACGTACGACGGCGCCACGTTGAAGTTGTACGTGGACGCCATCTTGCAGAGCAGCGTGGCGGCCCCGCGGCCCTACGACAACGCATCCGACCTGTACATTGGCGGCGATCCCGGCGGCAGTGGCTACTCCTGGTACGCCGGCCTGGTGGATGACGTTTATATCTTCGACCAGGCCCTGACGGACGAGCAGGTCCAAGAGGTCATGCAGGGGCCGATTCAGCCGCAACTGGCGAGTAGGCCGAGTCCTGCCCAGGGGGCCACCGACGTGGCTCGGGATACCGCCCTCCGTTGGACAGCGGGGCAATTCGCCGTCACCCACGACGTATACCTGGGCAAGACTTTCGCGGACGTGGACAGCGCCAGCCGCACCAAGCCGGGCACCTTTTTGGTCAGCCAGGGCCAGACGGGAACCACCTACACTCCGCCCGCCGTACTCGACTTTGGCCAAACCTGCTTCTGGCGGGTCGATGAGCTCGGCAAAGCGCCGGACGGCACCATCTCCTACAAGGGCAACGTCTGGGGTTTCACTGTCGAGCCGTACTCGTATCCGATCGCCGGTACATCGATCATCGCCACGGCCTCCAGTTCGGCAGTCGGCTGGGGCCCGGAGAACACCGTCAACGGCGCCGGCATGACAGGCGACCTGCACGGCACCGACAATCGGACGATGTGGTGGAGCACCGGCACGCTGCCGAAGTGGATCCAGTATCAGTTCGACAAGGTCTACACACTGGACAAGCTGCTGGTCTGGAACTCCAACCAGGCGGTTGAATTCTTCGTGGGCACCGGCGCCAAGAATGTCAAGGTGGAGTACTCCACCGACGGCGCGACTTGGACGGTGTTGGGTAACCTACCCCAGTTCGCCATGGCGACCGGCAAACCCAACTACGCCGCCAACACGACCGTCAGCTTTGGCGGCGCTATGGCCCAGTACGTCAAGCTGACCATCAATACCAATTGGGGCGGCCAGCCCGAGACGGGTCTGAGCGAGGTCCGGTTCTCCTACGTTCCGCTCCAGGCCCACGCGCCCGCGCCGGCCGATGACGCTGTTGGTCAGAGCCTCACGAGCACGCTGAACTGGCGGCCCGGCCGCGAGGCCGTCTCTCACAAGGTGTATTTCGGCACCGACCCGAACGCGGTGGCCAACGGCACGGCCCCCGCCCAGATCGTGACCGACCACGACTTTGATCCGGGGATGCTGACGTACGGCACGACTTACTATTGGAGGGTCGATGAAGTCGGCGCCGGCGGCACCTATCCGGGCGACGTGTGGAGCTTCACGACCCAGGAATTCGCCGCTGTGGACGATTTCGAGAGCTATAACGACACGAACAACCGCCTCCACGACACCTGGATCGACGGCCTGACCGACGGCAAGAGCGCCTCGGTCGTCGGCTACCTAACCGCTCCCTTTGCCGAGCAGACGATCGTTCACGCCGGCGCGCAGTCGATGCCGCTGGCCTATGACAACAGCAAGGCGCCCTTCTATAGTGAAACGACACGAGACTTGGGCATGGCCCAGGATTGGACGGACCACGGGGCCACGCACCTGGACCTGTGGTTCCGCGGTTATCCGGCCACCGGGATGACGACGCCGACCAATGCGCCGGCACCGTTGTACCTGACCGTCACTGACAAGACCGGCAAGAGCAAGACGGTCGTCCACCCGAATCCCTCGGCCACAAACGCGAGCACTTGGACACAATGGACGATCCCGCTCACCGAGTTGACGGGCGCCGGGGTCCAGTCGACCCAGGTCCGCAGGATCACCATCGGGATCGGCGATAGGAATGGTCCCAAGGCGGGCGGCACCGGCCTGCTCTACATCGACGACATTGGATTTGGGCACCCTGCCAATCTCCCGGTGCAGGCCCATACCCCGCAGCCCGCCAACGGCGCTACCGCCCAGAGTCTCACGACCACGCTGAGCTGGCGGCCCGGCCGGGACGCGGCTTCGCACCAGGTGTTCTTTGGCACCGATCCCAGCGCCGTCGGCAATGGTACGGCTACCGCCAAGACCGTGGCCGACTCCGCCTTCAATCCGGGGGCGCTGAACTACGGCACGACCTATTACTGGCGCGTCGATGAGGTCAATACCGTGACCTATCCGGGCGAGGTCTGGAGCTTCACGACCCAGGAATTCGGCGTCGTGGATGACTTCGAGGGCTACAACGACACCGACTTTCGCATTTACAGCACCTGGACCGACGGTTACACCGACGGCAAGAGCGGTTCCACAGTCGGCTACATGAATCCCCCCTTTGCCGAGCAGACCATCGTGCACGGCGGCCGCCAGTCGATGCCACTGGCCTACGACAACAGCAAGTCGCCCTTCTACAGTGAGGCGTGGCGGTACTTGGGTGGCACGCAAGATTGGACGGCCCATGGAGCGACGCACCTGGATCTGTGGTTCCGCGGCTATCCGGCCACCGGAGGGACGCGGATCAATACGCCGACATCGTTGTACCTGATTGTCACGGACAAGGCCGGCTCCAGTAAGACGGTCATCCACCCGAACCCGTCCGCCACGGTCATGACGGACTGGACCGAATGGCGGATTCCGTTGAGCGATCTGGCGGGCGTCAGCTTGACGACAGTGCAGAAGGTCACGCTCGGCGTAGGCGATAAGAACAGCCCCGCGGTGGGCGGCGCTGGCACGCTGTACATTGATGACATCGGGTACGGCCACCCTCTCAAATAGGCCCGATGGATGCGGAACACGAAGACGATTGCCGGCGGGAAGCGCTACGCGACCGCAAGCATGGAGTTGATATCGGTGGATGGCGTAGACACAGGAGGCAAACAATGAAGCAGCGATATCAGAACGTAGCGGGTAGGGTGTGCTATGCACACCAACAGGGGTCGGGACAAGACGCGGGCGAGGCAGCGGTGTGCACAGCACACCCTACGCCCACGCTCTCCCGGCGGTCGGCCCTGGGTTCCTCGGGCTTGGCCCTCCTGGGGGTGCTATCGGGTTCCGCCCTCAGCCAGACTGAGAACCAGGAAGGCAACGCGAAAGGGCCGGCGGCTCAGCCCCCCAGGGAGTCTCAAAAAAGCGCGGAGAAGGCCAAAGCCCTCATGGAGCGGATGCAGAATGCCGGTAGCGGCGAAGAACGCCGACAGGCCATGAACGAGTTGATGGCCTCGCAACGCCAGATAGCCATCGAGAGCCTGAGGAACCAGTTGCGGGTTTCCGACCAGGAATGGGCGGTCGTCAAGCCGAGACTCGTGGCGGTCTACGACTTGGTGCGTCCCGCAGTCGCGGGGGCAGGCCGGAATGAGCCGCCGAAGAGCGAACTGGAGCAAAGGAGTAGGGATCTACGCGAGTTGCTCCAAGCTGACAAGGCGGAGGCGGACCAGATCAAGGCCAAGCTGACCGCCTTTCGGGCCGCCAAGGAGAAGGCCAACCAGCAATTAGCCGGGGCACGCCAGTCGCTGCGCCAAATCATGAACCTGCGGCAGGAGGCCGTGCTGGTTGTGAACGGTCTGCTGGACTGAATCCGGTCTCGCACGTCTTTTGCCCGGTGGATGGAACCGCTTGCCTGCAAAACCGCCCGAAGCTACAATGGCTCTTCTGAGACGGATCGCAATATGTCCTGGTTTTGGAGTGCGTGCGATGATCGCGAAGAGCCAAGCGTGTAGGGTGTGCTCGGCACACCGCAACTCTATCGGCCTTTGGAATTGGTGTGCCCGGCACACCCTACGCCTATGGTTGGTGTCGCTGGGTCTGGTCGTGGCATGGGTGGGAGGTTGCCAGGGACCAGGTTCGACGGCCACCGTGCCGGCTGTGCAGCAGGGGCCGGAGACGGCGGGGGAGCAATCTCAGCCGGCCGCAAGTGACGTGCAGGTCAAGATGGTGAAACCCGTCGTGGGCAAGGTCTCGGGGCACCAACCCCAGATCACGTTTGAGAAGGATATCTGCGATCTGGGCGAGGTCGGCGTGGGCGCCAAACTCACGGGGCAGTTCAAATTCACGAATACCGGCACTGCCCCGCTCAAGATCGCCCTGGTTCAAGGCTGCTGCGGCGTTACGACCAAGGGGGTCGAGGTCGGTCAGGAGTATGCTCCCGGCCAGAGCGGCGCGCTCGAATTTGAGTATCATGCCCTGACGATGCCCAACCCGGCCGTAGTGCGCGTGCTCTACCTGCAAACGAACGATCCCGCGTGCAAGATCTCGACGCTGACCATCAAGGCGGCCATTGTCCGGCGGGTGGATTATAACCCGGAGGTCCTGAAACTGGTCCTGCGGCGGGAAAACGGCGGCTGCCCCGATATCACGCTCACCAGTCTCGACCACCGGCCCTTCTCGATCACGGGCTTCGAAGCGACCGCCAACTCGATCACGGCCGCGTTCGACCCCAATGCGAAGGCGACCGAGTTCGTTTTGAAGCCGAAGGTGGACCTGGCGAAGCTGGAGCAGAACATGAGGGGCAGGGTCAGCATCAACCTGACGCACCCGGAGTGCACCAATGTGGAACTGATGTACGACGTCCTGCCCGAATATACGATCAGCGTGCCCAGTATCATGATGTTTAGCCTCAAGGCTGGCCAGGGCGTCCGGCGGGACATCTGGATCCTCAGCAACTACGAGGACGACTTCGAGATCGAGTCCGTTTCGTCCCAGAAAGGGATTATCAAGCTCGTGGACAAGACGAAGGTCGGCAATCGGTATCAGCTCCGGGTCGAGGTCGTGCCTCCGCCGCGGGAGAAGGGGGTCATCGTCATCTCGGACACGCTCGAAATCAAGATCAAGGACGGCAAGACGCTGACCATTCCGCTGCGAGGGTTCTATCAAGATAGGTGAGGTCTTTGATGTATGATTTTTGATTTGCAGATCGACAATCAACCATCAGACTTCGCACTTCCCAAGCCATGAGATTCTCGAACGTAGTCCGTATAACCTATTTGACGGCAAGTATTTGCATACTGGCCGCAGGTTTGTCTTGTCCCTCCAGGACGGTCAGGTTGGCAGCGCCGCCGCGGCAAGACAAAGACGAACTTGTCGTGTTTCTTACCGGCAGCGAGCTGGGTTCGTTGCGTCCTTGCGGCTGCTCGGGGGGCCAGCTTGGCGGCATCGAGAAGCGTTCTGCGGTCTTCGACAGTGTACCGGCGTCCCGTCGGCTGGTCGTCGAGACCGGGTCCCTGGCCCCGAGCGATCGCGAGCAGGACCTGATGAAGTTCCGCATCCTCTTCGAGGCGTACAACCGCCTCAACTATGACGTTGTTCACCTGACCGGCCGGGACCACGAAATTGCGGCCCGCCTGGGCGTATTAGAGGACCCACACACGTTTGACATCATCGATGATGCGTCGGATCGGCCGGCGGTGTCCGTGAAACGATTGGTGACGCGGGGCCGCGACGCAACGATTCGCGTCGCGTCAAGTCGCAGCCGCACGCCGGAGGCGGTGGATGCCTCGACGGTAGACATCGTGATCCTGGAGCGTGGCGACCCCGACTCGCTCAAAGCCGTCAAGGAGCAGTGGCCCGGTGTTCAGTGCATCGTTTGCCCGTCCAGCTCCGATGAACCGCAGCTTCTGAGCAAGCCGGGGGACGTGCCTTTGGTCTGCACCGTCGGCCGATTCGGCCGCTATATATGCCGGATCAACGTGACGCTGGAGGAAAGGACGAGCAGGCCGATCCTGCACTTCGAGTCCGTTGCCGTCCAGGCGAAGCTGCCCGACGATCCCGCCCTCGTGCAGCTTTATCGCCAGTATCAGCAATTGGTCGCTCAAAGCAGCCTGCTGGAGAGCTACCCGCGTGTTCCCCTGGCGGACAAGCTGGCGTTTGCCGGCTCGGGGAGCTGCAAGCAGTGCCATGAGCCGGCGTATGACAAGTGGGCCGCCACGGCTCATGCCCACGCCTTTGCCTCGCTCAAAAGGGTGGGTTCTGATCGCGATCCCGAGTGCGTGATCTGTCACGTTATCGGGCTGGGGTCCGAGGGCGGCTTCGTGAACGAGGAGAAGACGCCGCTGTTGGCGGGCGTCGGCTGCGAGAACTGCCACGGACCCGGCTCCGGGCACGTGCTCTCCGCCGGCCAGACGGCCCCCGGACAGCCCAGAACGGCCTGTACGCAATGCCATACCCCCGAGCAGAGCGGGGGTTTCGCTGGACACGAGGAGGAGTTTATGAAGAAAATCATGCACGGGCGGGAACCCGCCACGGTCGGCAATGTCAAACACTGATGAAGGATTAGGGATAATTGACGATTTGAGACTGATGATTCAGTCCGCGCCTCCTATTCTCAATCGTCAATAATCAATTATCGATCATCAATGGCGGTATTATGATCAAGACATTGCGTATCACCAGTGTGGCGGCGGTGCTTTTAGCGGTCGTTGTCTTGGCTTCGGTCCTCGGATACCTGCGGCCTGACTCGCTCTCTCACCTCAACTTCGGGGTGCGAAGCGATAAGCAAATCGAGAAGATCCTCACTGGGCCCAGTGCGGTTGACCGCTTCAAGGAGCAGCACGGCAACAAGGTCCCGAGCGGCGAGGACACGACCCCGCCGCTGGTCAAACAGGCGGAGCTTTTTGCGGACATTATCAATCCGTCGGCCCCGACCGGGCTGCCGGGCGGGATGCCCAACGGTCAGCCGCCCAGACCCTCGTTCGTGAAGCCTTCAGTTCCCGTAGCCGGCAAATTCGAGCTTCTCGGGACCTGCTATTCCGACACCCCGGGCACTTCGTTCGCCTACATTCGTCTGCCGGACGGTACGTGCCAATGGGCGGGCGTGGGCACTGAGATCGGCCGCGTGACCATCAAAGAGGTGCGCAAAGGCTCCATTGTGTGTTGGGATGGCGGCCGGGACGTGGAGATGAACACGGTGGCGACACCGGAGACCTCGAGCCTGCTGGAGACGGGCAGGGCGCCCAAAGACGCCGCGAATCAGTCCCAAGCCTCCAGTGAGCCTCCGGCGCTCGGCCGAGCCGCCGACTTCAAATTGCCGGCTCCCACCAGTGCCCCGGTCCATCCGGTCCGACCCTCCGTTGCGTCGAACCGAGGGGTTGCTTTTGGAGTGCCGCCGGCGCAGATCAGCAAGGAGGAGCAGGAGAATCTGACCGAATTGGGCAACCGGCTCAAGACCGGCGAGGACACCGACACCAATCCGGAGGTCAGCCGGCTGATCTCCGATTTCAAGTCCGCCCAGGCGAACCCATCCCAGGCTATGAGCGTGCCCAATCCCGTCGCGCCGGCGGATGCCAACAAAGGCGCCTGGAAAGAGAACATGAAAGAAGATACGCGCCGCCAGTGGCAACGGCGCCTGACCATGCCGCGCGCGACGAAGAAATGATCGGTCCTTCGGCCGCAAGACGCTCCCGGGGATTTGAGGAAATTCACAGGCCGATGCCTTGAATCCCCTCCGTTTCCTCCTCGTCATGCTCCAGCCCGGCAGGGCGACGGAGTCATCGTCCGTGAGAGTCCCCTCGATTTCGCACCCAGCGGGTGATTTGTCGGCGGCGCTTTGCAGATTACCGGACTTGTTCCTGCGAGCACCCGGCCGACAGGAAAGCTTGGGTGCCCGCGGGCCTCTGTGCCGCCGGCCCAAGCCGGCTCGTGCCAGTGCTGAAAGTGCTGTCTTTTGTGGTCGCGGTGGGAACTTTCGGCCGACCCGCATGTCTCATTGTATAGACGTTCTTGACGTAATGAGCAGGGAGAATTGGATTCGAGGTAACGCACGATGACCGGATGGCATCTCTTCCGCAAGGAGTCGTATCAGTCACGTTCTATCGTCCTCTTGGCGGTCCTGGCTTTGTGCGGCGGACGGTTGTCCGCCGACGAGGCGAGCGCCGCATCCGGGACGGCAGGCCACGAAGTCATTCCTCTGACGAACATCTCTGCCGAGCGGGGCCGGGAGTTCCTGGGCCGGCTCACGACCGCCACGGCGTCGAAGCTGCCCGGCAGCAACGCCCTGTTGGTCACGGCCGAGCTGAGCGAGCTGCAGAAGGCGGCGGCCATTCTGAATCTCGTGGACTCGCGGACCGAGTTCGACATCCAAGAGCTTGGCCCTGCGTCGGCCGGCCAGATGCCTTCGAACCTGCAGATCGCCAATGCCGTGGGCGGCATTTCCATCGGGACCTTCGCCCACCCGCCCCAGGACAAGTCCAAGATGCAAGCCATTGTCGATGTCCACAACGGGACCCTCGTGGTGATCGCCCCGGCCTTCCAGGTGCAGGACATCAAGCTCGCCGTGCAGACCCTCAAACGACGTAAAGAGGACTCCAAATCTGAATCGTTGCGTTTGGTAGCCCAAACGCCGGGCCAGCCGGGGAACACCGCGCCGACCGGCAAGATCATTTCGGCAGCGGCCATGCTGGATTCCTCCCAGAAGACTTCGAGTTTGAAGCCGCAAGCGGCCAGCGACATTCAACTTCTCAAGCCGGCGCCCAGCTTTGAGCCTCTGATGTCAGATCTCTCCCAGACCGGTGACAGCCAGCCCAAGGATCTCTCCGCCGGAACCGGCGCGCCGCAAAAGCAGCCTCAGCAGCCTCAAGAGAGTGCGCCTGTGGCCGAGCCGCAAGCTTCGCCTGCGCCGTTGTCGTCACCCGGCCCCGTCGCTGAGCCGCCGGCGCCCGCGAGCCAACCGACAACCAGCAGCAAGCCTGCCGAGGGGCGATCCGACCCGCCGACGGCTACGCCGTCAGAACCGGCAAAACCGACCGAGCCGGCGGCCGCGGAATCCACCTCCCGCCAGCCGGAACAGGTTGCGCCGTCCGCGGCGACGCCGGTGGCGCAATCTCCGACCGAGCCGCAGCCCCCGACGACTCCGAGCGCGGCCCCCAGTGCGACGCCGCAGGCACGGACTGCGGCGGCCTCACCGTTCCGGCCGGTGGAGACTCCCGAGGGTGATCGAGTGCTCGATCTGACATTGCAGGAGAAGATGCCGGTCATCCAGTTGCTGGATCTCGTGGGCAAGTACCTGGGTCTCAGCTACGTCTATAACCCCGAAGAGGTCAAGGGTGAGGTTTCTCTCAAACTCAACGGGGATCTGCACGGGCAGGTCAAAGTCAAGGATCTCTATACCCTGCTCGAATCGAGCCTCCGACAGAACGGTCTGGTCACGGCCCGGCGCAAGGGCAACATCGTGACGATCGCGCCCATTTCCAGAGCGGTGGAACTCGATCCGGTCTTGCTCGATCGGAGTGACTCGCGCGTGGAGACCGGAGACACGGTCGTCACCTGCAAGTTCGAGCTCAAGCACATCGATACGGCCGCGGCCAAGAACCTGCTCGATAGCATGAAAGTCGGCATCGACATCACGGCGATTCCGGAAAAGCACATGCTGATCGTGACAACCTACGCCTATCGTATGGAGCGGATCGAGCGGCTGCTGCAAATGATCGATCAGCCGGGCGAGCCGAAGAAGTTTCGATTCCGCCAGCTTCGCTACACGATGGCCAAGACCCTGGCGGACAAGGTCAAGGCGATGGCCGAGCAGATGCTCGAGAGCGTCAACGTGACCGTGGCGGAGTCGGACAGTACGCCGTCGCTCGGCCGGGCGCCGGGCGAGAGCGATGCCGCCTACCGGACCCGGTTGATGGTGCAGCGAGCGCAACAGACGCAACAGCAGGCGGCGTTGCGAGCGCAACAGGCGGTGTTGCGGGCGCAGACGGGCGGGGCGGAGACCAAGCCCAGCGTCTATCTCGACGCCGATGAGCGGACCAACCGGGTCCTGATGATCGGTGCGGCCAAGCAACTGGAGGTCGTTGAGACGTTGGTCGATGCCCTGGACGTGGAGCAGCAGGACTTGCGGGCGTTGCAGTTGTACCGTATGAAGCACGTGGACGCGGACGACGTGGCCCGGAAGCTGCAAGAGCTGGGCGTCATCAGCCGGCTGCCGGACAACGGCACGTCCTCGCGGTACCCCTCGACGTCGTCCCGGATTACGCCCCAGTTGCCGGGTCAACCCCGGCTGCCGAACACGCCGATGCCGGAGCCGCAGATCGCGGCGACCACCGAGGTGACGGAGAAGGGCCTGGTGGAAGAGCCGCAGGTGGTCGTGGTGGAAGCGACGAACTCGCTGTTGGTCAACGCCACCGCCGAGCAACATGCGAAGATCGCCCACATCATCGAGTATGTGGACAGTGAGACCCTCAGCAATGAGATCCCGTACAAGATCTACCCGCTCGAGAACTCCTCGCCCAAGCATCTCTCCGAGGTCCTGCAGAACTTGATTCAAGAAACGGTCGAGCAGCAGAAGGAGGGCGGCAAGATCGAGAAGGTGGTCGTGAACAAGGACGAGAAGATCAAGATCGTTCCCGATCCCAACACCTACTCGCTGATCGTCTACGCCAACAAGAAGAACCAGGAATGGATCTCGACCCTGATCCTCCAGTTGGACAAGCGCCGGCCGCAGGTCCTGATCGACGTGACCCTGGTCGAGATCTCGAAATTTGACCAGTTCGATTATGATCTGAACCTCCTGCGCAGCGTGCCCGATCTGACCAGCACTTCCAGTGTGACCGGGGTCTCGTCCACTGCGACGACGCTCGGGAAGGCCGTTCAGACCCCGAGCACCGGAGGCCTTTCCGCCTTCTACGGCGACAAGCAAATCCAGGCCCTCCTGGATACCGTGCAGGCGAAGACCTACGGGCGCTTGCTGGCGAAGCCGAAGCTGCTGGTGAATGACAATGAAAAGGGCAAAATCGACAGCAAGAACACCACCTACGTCGAAGTGACATCCTCCATGCCGGTCGGTTCGGGCGTCCCGGGCACCACGAGCGGTCTCGTTCAGTCGTCCACGAACTTCAACTCCTATGATGCGGGCATCACGCTCGACATCACGCCTCACATCAGTGAAGGCGATCTGCTCCGACTGGACATCAAGATTGCGAGATCTGATTTCGGCGATATTCTCGGGACGAGACCGCCGGACAAGAAGAGCAGCGAAGTGGAGACGGCCGTGACGTTGCCCAACGGCAGCACCGTGATCCTGGGCGGCATGGTGAAGATGAAGCAGACCAAGGGCGGCAAGAAGGTGCCGATCCTGGGCGACATCCCCCTTCTGGGCGGCCTCTTCCGGAGCATTCACAACCTGGAGGATGGGACGAGGCTCTACATCTTTGTCAAGGCGGAGATCATCCGGCCCGACGAAACGTCCTCACACGGCATGAAGGGCCTGGAGGTTTTGTCCGAAAGGAATCGACAGGCGTTCGAGAAGCACGAGTTGGAGTTCCAGACCAATCAAGATTGGCCGGGAATCAAATCCAAGCGGGTCGATCCGCCGAAGGTACTGGATGCACAATGAAACGCTGCTCCCTGGAAAGTCAGTGTGACTATGAAGGAATTGCTGATACGCACGGCGAGGCGGACGGGGTTGGTCGATACGGACCAACTCGTCCGTTTCCTGGAGGAGAACAAGGGCCACGGCCGGCTGGATGAGGTTCTGCTCACGTGCCCGTACTTCACGGAGGACGTGATCCTGCGGCTGTTCGCCGCGGCGCTCGGGTGGGAGTACCTGGCGGAAATCTCGGACCGGCAGGTCCCCCCGGAGTTCATCCAGAACGTGCCGGCCACCTATGCCCAGCACCATCACCTGATCGGAATCAAGCCGCCGGAGGGCGACGGGGACGGCCTGATGGTCGTGCTGTCGCGGCCGCTGGACACCAACGCGCTGGACAACGTCTCGAAGATGACGCACCTGCCGGTCCGGCCCGCCGTCTCGACGCGGGCCACCATCACGGCGGTGATCGACACCGCCTACGAGCAACGCAGCACGGTGATCGACGAGGTGGTCGAGGAGCTGGACTCGCAGAACCTGGACCAGTTGGTCGACGAGGCGTCCGCCTCCGACGACCTGCTGGACGTGGTGAACCGCCCGCCGGTGATCCGGCTCGTGAACGACATGCTCTTTCGCGCCCTGCAGATGCGGGCCAGCGATATTCACGTGCATCCTTATGAGACCAAACTCCAGATCCGCTATCGGGTCGATGGAATTTTGTACGACGTTCTGAGTCTGAATAAAAACGTGCTGCCGCTGATCATCTCGCGTATCAAAGTCATGGCGGGGATGGACATCGCGGAGCGCCGAATGCCGCAGGATGGGCGCTCCAGCGTGCGGCTGGGCCAGCGGGAAGTGGACCTCCGCGTCAGCACCGTCCCGACCAGCTTTGGCGAGCGCTGCGTCCTGCGCATTCTCGACAAGAGCTCGGGCGTGTACGGCCTCGATGAGCTGGGGTTGTGGCCCGACGATCTCAAGAGGCTCGATTCGCTGCTGAACCGCGTCCATGGCGTGATCTTCGTCACGGGACCGACCGGCAGCGGCAAGAGCACCAGCCTCTACGCCTACCTGAACCGGATCAACTCGGCGGAAAAGAACGTCATCACGATCGAAGACCCCATCGAGTATCAGCTCGAAGGGATCAGCCAGATCCAGGTGGCCAGCAAAAAGGGCATGACTTTCGCGACGTCCCTGCGGCACGTGCTGCGGCAGGACCCCGATGTCATCATGGTCGGCGAGGTCCGCGACGTGGAGACCGCCCGCATGGCGATCCAGTCCTCCCTGACCGGGCACCTGGTCTTCAGCACGCTGCACACGAACGACGCGGCCGGTGCGGTCTCGCGGTTGCTGGACCTGGGGGTCGAGCCGTACCTGGTCAGCTCCTCGCTGATCGCCATTATCGCGCAGCGGCTCGTGCGGAAGGTCTGTCCGGATTGCCGCCAGCCCTCACAGCCTACGGCCCAGGAGCTCAGCGAGCTGGGCTTGGGGACCCCCGAGGACAATAAGGACGCCCACTTCTACGTGGGGGCGGGGTGCGACCGGTGCTTCAAGACGGGCTATCGCGGCCGAACCGGGATCTATGAAGTGATGCTCCTCAGTGAGAAAATCCAAGACCTCATCTACCGCCGGGAGACCGCCGGTACCATCAAACGGATGGCTCTGGAGGCCGGCATGCAGACGTTGCGTATGGACGGGGCCCGCAAGGTCCTCGCCGGCATAACGACGGTGGCGGAAGTGCTCCGCGTGACCCAGGCGGACGTATAGTAAGGTGTGCGGACGACATGCCAAGATACCAATACAGTGCGATCGCGGGCAGTGGCAAAAAGGTGAAAGGGACAATCACCGCCGAGAGCCCCTTTGCGGCGCGGAAGCAATTGCGGCTGCGCAGCGTCCATCCCTCGTCGATCACCGAGGTCTCCTCGGAGGTCGAAGAGCAACGCGCGGTTCTTTCCTTCGTCCGGGGGATCAGCAAGTCGCAGCTCACGGACTTCACGAAGCAGCTGGCCACGCTGCTGAACTCCGGGATCAAGCTGACGGAGGCGCTGTCGGTCCTGACCCTGCAGACGCCCAATCAGCGGTTCAAGACCGCCCTGATCGAGATTCGTGACCGCGTCGTCACCGGCGAATCGTTCACCGACGCCCTGAAGGACTACGACAAGTATTTCGACGTCATCTACGTGGCGATGGTCCGCGTCGGGGAAGTCACCGGCACCCTCGGCGAGAGCCTCAAGATCATCGCCAACTTCATGGAGAAGCGGCAGCGGGTCGAGTCGAAAGTACTGACCGCGATGATCTACCCCGTGGTCCTGATCTGCTTCTGCCTGCTGGCGATCCTGATTCTGACGACGAAGGTGATTCCGACGATCGGGGCGCAGATCCAGCGGGCCGGGCAGGAATTACCCTGGATCACGCAGCAGTTGATGGACTTCAGCCACGTGCTGACGAGCTGGCGGGTGCTGATCCTGCTGGCGGGGCTCGTCCTGATCGTTATGGGATTCCGGCGTTTCTTCCGGACGGAGCGCGGGGCCTACCTGCGGGACCGGTTCCTGCTGGCGCTGCCCATCTTCGGGCCGCTGATCAAGCAGCGGGTGGTCGCCCGGTTCGCCTCGACGCTCTCGACGCTGATCGGCTCGGGCCTGTCCGTGGCCGAATCGCTGCGCGTCGTCTCCGAGACGACGCGCAACACGCTCATGAGACGCGCCATCCAGCAGTCGCGGGAACGCATCCTGGCGGGGGCCGATATCGCCACCCCTCTACGCGACAGCGGCGTGATCGACCCGGCGATCGCCCACATGGTCGCCGTCGGCGAAAAAAGCGGCGAGCTCGAGGCGATGCTCAAGAACATCAGCGAGAATCTCGAAGCTTCGTCCGACGTGGTCATCGAGCGTTTGAGTGCGGCCGTCGAACCGCTGATTATCATTTTCATGGCGGGGGTCGTGGGGCTGATCGCCTACGCGACGATCCTGCCGATTCTGCGGATTTCCGCGGTGGCGCGATAAGCTTTCTTGGGATCGAACTTTTGCCAAATGGAGATTAGGCTTATATCATTCAAGGAAATCGGTTTTGGGATTTCTTTGAATCTGGAGTAGAAGGACTATGAAGAACAAGGGACAGAGACGGTTGCGGCGCGGTTTCACCATGGTCGAGCTCATGGCGGTGCTGATCATCCTGGGTTTGCTCGCCGCCGTGGTGGTGAAGAATTTCGTAGGCCAGGTGGATCGGGGGCGGGTGATCACCACCAAGGCCAGCTTGCGGCAGTTGCACACCGCGATCAACCAGTTCCACATGGACAGCGGCCGCTGGCCGACGGAAGACGAGGGCTTGGGCGTCCTCGTCCAGCAACCCGCCGACGTCCAAAATTATCCGCCGGGCGGTTACATCGAGACGACCGAAGTCCCGAAGGACGCCTGGAATCACGATTTCATCTTCGAGCTCTACCCGGAAACCGGCAAGCCCTTCGTCATCAAGAGCCTGGGCGCCGATGGCCAGGAAGGTGGGGAAGGGTACAATGCGGACTTGCTCAGCACAGATGCCAACTGATCGGCCTCGTGGCAGCCCGTCCCGCGCTCCGTTGTTGCGGCCCGGATCGGTCGTTCGCCGGTCGGGTGGCGCCCGCAGCAAGGCCTTTACGCTCGTCGAGCTCATCGTCGTCATGTCGCTCCTTTCGCTGCTGGTCCTCATCGCGCAAGTGAACTTGTTCGGCATGCTGCGCCGCAATACGTTCAAATCGCAGGTGCAGGATTTCGTCTCCACGATGCAGATGGCTGCCTCGCACGCGGCCGAGAGCGGCCAGCGGTACGAGATGATTATCAACTTGGCCGAGCAGAGCTACCTGCTGCGCGAGCTGACCGACTCGGATCTGACGGCGCTGCCGTCGGTGGAGCAGACCGTGACAGAAGGGGCGTTCCAGGGCAATTGCCGGATCGCGTACGTCGAGTTCGACGACGGCACGTACACGAATGAGGACAAGGCGCGGTTCCGGGCCGGCCACGCCGGCTGGCAGTACGGCGGCAAAGTCGTGTTCCTCGACGAAAGCGAGCAGCCGTATGCCGTGATCGTCAACCGGGTGACTCCGATTATTCAGTTGATCGAAGGCGATCCGCCCCTGATGACCCCCAAGACCAAAGAGCAAGTCCCATTCCTGTAACTGAATATGAGCGATAGGGCAGACAAACTGCGCATGGTTCAGCGAGCCGGTCGGCAGATCGACGCCGGTTTTACCCTGCTCGAGGTGCTGGCCGCGCTGGCGATCCTTGCCTTGGCCAGCTCGAGCGTGATGATTGTGATCGACCGCTGTGTGGCCTCGGCGTCGGATTCGACCCTGCGCATGGAGGCCTTCGAGCTGGTCCGCGAGAACCTGGAGAAGATCCTCATTCTCGACGCGGTGGAGGAGACCGCTGATTATGGGACCAGCGACAAGTATCCCAGCATTTCGTGGCAGACCGTCATTGAAGGCTTTTCGGAACCTCTCAGCGGCCAGATGTGGGTGCGCGCCGTCTGCTCGGCCGACTACATCGACTCGAAGGGCGAGAAGCAGAAAGTCGAGCTGGTGCACTGGCTGACCCCGTTGACCGATCAACAGGCCGGGCAGCTTGTCGGTCAGCAGGACCTGGAAAAGCTCGAGATGGAACAGGTCATGAGGACTGATGAAGAAGCGGCCGCATACGCCAAAATCGATACGGACACCCTTCGCAAATGGGTCGCGGATGGCTTGGTCAAGACGCAGGACGACACGTTCCTCCGCTACAACCTGGATGTGTTCATCCGCAGCAAGGGCAATCCGATTCCGGAAGAAAAGGCCCAGCAGGTCGAATCGGTCCAGGAATTGGCGATGAAACTCAGGGCGCAGCAGAAGGAGCTGGAGCAAAACGGCTCTCCCGGGATGCCCCCGGGGGCAGACGGGCAAAAGGGGACGATCGCGCCGTCCAAGCCGGGACTTGAGAAGATGGGTCCCGATCAGATCAAGGATCTTGTCAAGAGAAGGCGGGAATAGGCCCCTCGTTGTGCGGCCGGGGGCAGGGGAACGCGGCATGGGATTCGAGCATAGACAATGGAGACGCCGGTCGGGCTTCTCGCTGGGCGAGATGCTGGCGGTGGTGATCATTGGCTCGATGGTCCTGGTGGCCATTCTGACCATCTACACCCGGGCAAATCGGGCGGCGGACGCGGTCTTGCGGAAGATCGACAGTCCCGCGTGGGCCGAGGAGGTCCTGCAACTGATCGCGGAGGACCTCGGCCGGGCCTTGGGCGCGGAAGAAGATGTGACCGTTCGGGTCCGAAATGGGTTCGATAATGGATTTCCAAGGGCCGAGCTGGTCTTGCGACGCACGTATCACGACAATGAGAACAAGGAGCAGACCCTGGAAGAGATCACTTGGCGGGCCGGGTACGACTATGAGGGGCAGACCCCCGGCTTGGTGGTTTATCGTGGGTACGAGGGTATAGCGCGGGAAGACCGGCTCCTCGATGACAACCGCGAGGACGGGGAGAAGAACTATCCTTTCGTGCCGATCTGCCGGGGCGTGACGTTTTTCCAGATCCAGGCCTGCCGGGGCGACGAGCTGCTCGACCAGTGGCCGGCGTCGCCGCCGCCGCCGGGGGTCAAGATCACGATTTCCTTTGCCGAGCCGCACGAGATGGTTCGTGGCGGTTACGACGTGGCGGAGCGCGACAAGATCAGCCGGATCGTGGCCATCGATCCCACGCGAAAGATTCAGTTCGGCTCGCCGGCCGGGCCGGACGCGAATGCACCTGCAGACCCGAATGCACCGGTACGCGACACGAGCGGAAAGAAGTCTGCCAATAAGCAGTCGACCAGAGGACAGCCGCCGAAACAGCCATCGGCCGCCGAGCGCATGACGAATGAACGAATGCCCGCACAAAGGAAGTCCCGATAACGGCTGGAGTCGCCGGGGAGTGATCTTGCTGGTCACCCTGGTGATTCTGGTGATCCTATCCACGCTGGGGTATACCCTTTGCGTCCAGGTGGCCGCACGCCGGCATCGCGACCAGTACATGATCGACTACTGTGCCGCGAGATATGCTTGCGCTTCCGGCTTGAAGTACGCGTTGGCCTCGGTGGGCAGTCTTCAGTTTGACCTGGTCAGCCGGCCCAACGAGCCGGATTTCTCGGATGTCTTCGCTCTGAGCGAGCCGCAGTACCAGAAGCTCCTCGAACAGGCGGCGGCCCTGCGCGCGGCCGACGGCAACCTCCCGCCGGAGAGTCCCGCGAAGGAACCGCTCGACCGGGATTCCCTGAAGAAGACGGCGCAGACGGACGCCCAAAACAAGACGTCCGCGAAGGACGCCAAGACCAAGACCAAGACCAAGGCCGAGGCCAAAACCAAGATCAAGACGCCGAAGAACGCCTCTCTGAAGAAAGCGGCCCAGATCCGGGGCGCCAATGACGTCAACGACGTCAATGACTTCGATCCGAACGAGGGGTTCGCCAATCCGAAGCCTCCGGAGATCCGGGGTCCGTACGGTCCACCTTGGCCGCTGGCGACCGAGCCGATGGAGCTCGAGATCGGATCGGCCAAAGTGAAGATCGAGGTGGAGGACGAGAACGCGAAGTACCCCTTGGGCTGGACGCTGATTGCGGACGACAAGCTCAAGCCCGTAGCGGGGGCGGGATGGTCCACCTTCTGCGAGTGGATGGGCTACCTGCCGCAGGAGATCGGCCTGCTGAACGAGGACCTTGGCAAGATCGGCAAGGCCAAACCGTTCCGGATCGAGTTCAAGCAGGAGACGGAGAACGTCGAGCTGCCGGCGAACCTCAGGAACAAAATCACCCGGCCTACTCCAGGCGCTCCGACCACGGTGGCCCGCCGCACCGTATCGCGAAAGCCCATCACGGTCGAGGAGCAGATCAACCGGCAGAACAAGGAATACGCCGAGCTTCTGCACAGCTCCCTGATCAACAAGGACCTGCTTTCGCGTCCGAGTATCGCCAGCGACACGCGCAAGGAGTCCGCGATGAAGTACCTCGGGCTGTGGGCGACCAGGCACGTCAACGTCAACACGGCCCCCCGGCAGGTGCTGGAGGCGGCGCTCACCTTCGGTAGTGCGGCCGATGCCCCCAAGATCGCGGAACAGATCATCCAGAACAGGCGGGTCAAGCCTGTTGCTGATGTCAATGAGCTCAAGCAGGCGGTGCCCCGGTACTCCAGCGCCATCGATGATTGTCGGACCTTCATCACGGCCAAGAGCAGCGTGTTCACCATTCGGATCACCGCCGTCAGTGGCGTGGCCCGGGTGACCGCCGTGGCGGCCGTGAGCAAAGAGGGCAATAAGGTACAGCCCATCGCGATAATCTCGGATTGAACGCCAGTCGTGTAAAAGGGCCACGGGGCCTCCGTTGCAGAACTCCAGGCCGGCAAGTGAATGCCGAGGTCGCTTTTGACGACAAAGGGAGAAGGGCCGATATACACTTTGGAGAAGGTGAATCGTGGAATCTGGAAACCACTTAGGGATCTGTTGGAGCAAGAACAAGGCGACGGTCGTTTGCTTGGCGTCGCCGGGCCGCGAGAGGAAGGTGCTCGACTGTTTCTCGGTCTCGGTTGACGGCGAGGAGCAGGGCCAGCAGGCGTTGGCGGATCGCATCGTCCAGGCATGCCGCCAGCGGAAGGTCAAATTCACCAGTTCGGCGGTGGCCTTGGACTGTGCCTCGTTCATGCAGCACACGGTGCACAGCGAGTTCCGCGATCCCAAGCGGATTGCGGCCACCATCCGTTTTGACACAGAAGAGGCCCTGGCGACGGACATTTCGGAAATCGCCGTGTCGTTCCGGGTCACCTCGGGCGCGGAAGAAGGCTCGAATCTCGATGTGTTCACAGTGCAGCGGTCGGTGCTGTCGGATATCCTTCTATCGTTGCAGAGCAACGGGATCGACCCGGTGGCCGTGGACCCCGATGTCTGTTGCCTGGCCCGGTACCTGGGGGAATACGCCAAGACACAGGACACGCCGGAGCAGAGCACCTTGTATGCGATGCTCTCGGGCAGCCACGGCTACCTTGTTGCGGTATCGGGAGCGGGGCAAGCTTCCGTACTGCGGACCTTCCTGATTGGGTCCGCCCAGGATAGGACCGGGCTGCTGATTCGCGAGACTCTGGTTACCACGGCATTGGCCGATGCCGCTCATCCGGTGGGCCGGTTGTGTGTCTTTGACGCCACGGGTGGCCTGCGTACGGAGTCTCTCCAGGAAGGGACGGGTCTGAAAGTCAGCACATGCGATCCCGCCGGCCTGGCGGGAGCCAAGCCGGGCGACGGCGGCGAAGGTGTGAATGCCGTGGATTTGGCCCTCGCTTGCGGGGCCGCCTTGGCACCGGCCGAGAAGGCCGACAGCGTCAATCTTCGCCACGACCACATGCCCTATCTTGGCAAGAAACGCCGGCAGCAGAACGCCGTGCGGCTGCTGAGCATCTCGGTGACGATGCTCCTGCTGGCGGTCGGCGTGTGTTTCCACTCCCAGTTGATCCGGGTGAGCAAGCAGAGAGAGAATCTGCGGGATAAGCTCGAAGTTGATTACCTGGCGGTCATGCCGGGCGCGATGCCGACGCCCATGAAGAAAGCAAGTGATGATTTGGAGAAGGCCCTCAGGCATCTGAGGGCGGAGAAGACGGGCGCCGGCGCCAACCAGGGGTCTGTGTCTGCCATGCTGACGCTGGTTCTTCAGTCGCTCAATGCCTGCGCACGCCAGACGGACCTCAACGTCGGCTCGATCACGATCACGTCGACGAATATCGTCATCGTGGCCGACACCTCCAGCCGGCAGAACACCCAAGGCGCCATCAAGACCATGCGTGAGATGATGAAGAAGGCGGGCATCACCGGTGGTTCGGAGAGCATCGGCGGCACAGGCGAACGCGACGCGTTTACCATTACGGCCGAGTTGGCGAAAGCGACAAAGGGAGCATAGAGATGCGAGAACTCCATAAGAACCCGATGCTATACTACCTGCTCATCCCGGTGCTGGTGGGGATGTGGCCTTTGCTGGTCTGGGGTGTCTATCTGCCCAGGGCGGAGCACGGGCGGGAGATCGAAGGGGGGTTGTGCGTCCAGGGGCAAACCTCTGTCTTAGAGATCCTGAAGATCGATCCGGACCGGCCGAACATGACGACCACAAATCCGATGCCGCCTGAGTTCTCGTACAGCGCAGCGGTGACCCGGGTGGCCAACCTCTGCAAGATACCGTCCAGTGGTTGGGGCTGCAAGGCCGGCAAGCCCATGGTTGCCAGCGGCAAGAAACGCCAGGATGCCAGGGTGAAACTCACGGCGGTCAGCATTTCTCAAGCCGCCAAATTCCTTACGACCATCCAATCGATGTGGCCGAGCCGGCTGACATGTGAAAACCTGAAGCTCCAGAAGAAAAAGGGGATGCCGGATCAATGGGACGTCGATTTCAGCTTCCTTTACTACTATTGAGTCGGGCCGGCCGATCGACGATTCGTGCACCGCGCCGCCGTATCCATCTTCAATAATCGTGGGATTCCAGGCATCACTATATGTAGTAGGTTCCCTATGTTGACGCCCCTGGTACGATGGGTCCTTGCGCAGGCTGAAATCCACAGCCGCCGATCGACGCAAAATGCCTTTCCTAGTACGCCAGACCCATTTTTTCTGCCTTCCAAAGCCATTGTCCGACGAGAGAAACGTCTGCATTGGTGCAGAAACTTTTCTAAAGTTTTGGCGTGCCTCATGTCGATATCAATAGTGTTCTAAGCCTCAGAAGGGATTGCGAGGCATACAACATATAGTGGTATGGATGAGTGCCCGTCGCGGGCGGGCAAGTCATGTAGAGCGAGTTTTTTTTGCAGGGTAAGGCAAATGCCGGATCTCAATCCAAACGGATTTGCAGAAGATAGTGAGCAGTGGGCCAATCCTATTGAAGCGGGTCTCGCCCACGATGAGGACCTGATCATGGAGCAGATCCTGGAGAACATAAACCACACACCTTTGGGACAGGTGCTGAAGAAGATCGCTTCTTTGCCCGAGATTCGTCAGCAGAAGGTGCTCCGTCTGCGGCGCCAGATCACGACAGGCAGATACGACCTGACGGAGCGGCTGGACGAAATTGTCGACAAGGTCTTGGAAGACCTCGTCGCATGAGGGGCGGCGCCGATCCCGATGCCGGACCCGGCGCAGGGATCAGCGGTTGCCTGGGCAAAGACGGTGCAGGTCCTGGCCCCGCTGGCGACGGCAGGCCACGATCATCGGGTCATACCAAGGCGTCGTCGTCCAACTCATCCTCAAGGGGCTTGTAGCCCGGCTGTTTCGATCTCTCCAGTTCCTCCTCGTAAGCGCCGATCAACGCCTCCTGGATTCGCTTTCTGTATTCTACGCTGATGGGATGGGCGACATCCGCATGAAGTTTCACTCGGCCCCTGGGATCCTTCCTGGCGCGATTTTGCGGCAGGCGATTACCGCAACTGTTGCAGAACTTCGCTCCCAGATGGTTCTTCCCGCCGCATTTGGAGCAACGACCGCTCATTTTGCGTGACGGCATCGCGAGAAAATACCCGCTGGCACCATCGATGACCTTGATGTCGCGAACCACGAACTCGTTGTCCAGCGTCATCGAGCAGAATGCCTTCAACCGGTCATCCTTGTTCCTCACCAGCCTGACTCGGACCTCCGTAATCTGCATGTCTGTTGCCTCGCTTAAGCCCTACCATGTGTTATTCCTCACGACAGTGCTTCCGCAGCCTGTCTCTTTCATCAGGACATCTCGCGCGTGGCGGAGATGTTCCAGATTCTCATCAGTGCAGATCATGAACACAGTAGAACCACTGCCGCTCAGACAGGCGGGCCCCGCGTCGAGCGAAGCGACAGCTTCCTTACGTTTGCCCAGTTCCTCGTAAACATGAAAGCAACTGCTTTCGAGCATATTTGCGCACAATCCGGCCACTAAATCAACCCTATTTTCTTCCAAAAGGGCGGTTATTGACGCGTGCAGCCGTCCATACAGGGCCGGATCGTGATGATAGTTGGCGTAAACCTCTTTTGTAGAGGCATTTACGTCGGATAGGATCAGCAGGGCCGTGAAACGGTAGTTGCCGGTCAGCTCTGCGATTTTTTCGCCCCTTCCGGTACAATAGGCGAGCGGGCCGCCGAGGAAGAAGGCGACGTCGCTGCCGAGTTGTGACGCCATCTCCATAAGCCGGTCCTTGGGTAAGTCCAGGTCCAGGTACGTATTGAGGCCGATGAGGGTCGCCGCCGCGTCGCTGCTGGCGGAGCCCAATCCCGAGCCGGCGGGGATGTTCTTGATAAGGGTCAGCCGGACCTTGGGGGGCCGGCCGGACTCGCGGAGAACCAGCTCGGCCGCCCGGTAGACCAGGTTCGTCCGGTCGCCCGGCGCCCACCGGGGTCCCTCGCAGGAGAACTCGATACCCGCCTGTTGACCCGGCTCGATCCGTATCTCGTCGTACCAGTCGATCTTCGCCATCACGGTCTCGATCTCGTGGAAGCCATCCGGCCGCTTGCCGGCGATCAGCAGGCTGAGGTTGATCTTGGCGGGGGCCCGCACCAGCAGGGTGTCCCCAACGCGTTCGAACTGTCGTGCATCTGTCATGTTTCTGTCCGGGTCTGCAACCAAGGATGCTGCGGTTCCTATGTATTGGCGTTTGCCGCACTTGCGAGTTGACATTGTATCGGCCGGCGGCTACCTTGAGTAGCTATATGGGATCACTGATTGACTTTGCCTTACACTTGGACAAACATCTGGGTTTGATCCTGGAGAGCGCGGGCCTCTGGAGCTACCTGCTGTTCTTCGTGGTGATTTTCGCGGAGACCGGCCTGGTGGTCACGCCCTTTCTTCCGGGAGATTCCCTCGTTTTCACCCTGGGCACCTTGGCGGCTACAGGCTCGCTCAACATCGGATGGCTGTTCGTGATCCTCACCGTCGCCGCCGTACTGGGCGACAGCGCGAACTATGCCATCGGGAAGTACTTCGGCTCGATCATTCTCAAGAAGCAGGGGGCTTGGTTCCTCAAGAAGGAGCACATCGACCGCACCCATAGGTTCTATGAGAAATATGGCTCGAAGACGATCGTTTTGGCGAGGTTCGTTCCGATCATCCGGACGTTTGCCCCGTTTGTGGCCGGCGTCGGGCGCATGAGCTACCCTCGTTTCCTGACCTACAACATGGCGGGCGGGCTTCTCTGGATCACCCTCTTTGTCTTCGGCGGATACTTCTTCGGGAACATCCCGGTCGTCAGAAAGAACTTCGGACTTGTTATCATTGCGATCATCATCGTCTCGATCCTGCCGGCGGTGATCGAGATCTTGAAAGAAAGAAGACGACAGACAGCCTACTGACCAGGCAGGCGACGGCGTACAGCAACGCGATTCCTGGAACGTTTTCGCCCGTATGAACGAAGCACAAAAGCAAACACTGCTTGCAATCGCCCGGGAGACGGTCAAAGCCACGGTTATCGGCGCTGGGCCGCCCAAACCGCAATCGGACGATCCGGCCCTGACTGCCCCTTGTGGGTGTTTCGTCACCCTCAAGAGCCGAGGCCGGCTGCGCGGGTGCATCGGCCAGTTCACCTCCGATCAGCCCTTGATCGAGTTGGTGGTGGAGATGGCGGAGGCGTCCGCCTCCAAAGACCCGCGTTTCTTCGACCACCCTTTGACCGTCAAGGACCTGGCCGGCCTGGAGATCGAGATTTCCGTCCTGTCTCCGCTGGAGCGGACGGACGATCCACTGAATCTGCGGCTTGGCGTCGACGGCATCTACATCACGAGAGGATACGCCTCCGGTTGCTTTCTGCCCCAGGTCGCGGAAGAGACCGGCTGGAGCAAGGAGGAGTTCCTGTCCTACTGCTGTTCCCATAAAGCGGGACTGCCGCCCGACGCCTGGAAAGACCCGAAGACGGAGGTCTATCTATTCAGTGCCGAAGTATTCGGCACTCCCTCCAAAGCGGACTGACCGCTGCACGCCTCATAATCGCTTCTCTCGGCCATAATCTGCCCCCTCGTCTGTAGAAAAACTGCGTCCTCTCCGGCCGGCATTTGTTATACTTTCAAGAGGGTTGGAAGGGAAGAGTGTGAAGTTTGAAGTGTGAAGTTTGATTGTTGATTGCTGAATCAGAAATCACAAATCAAACTTCTCACGGATCGGACATGGAGGAGGAGTATGGCGCGGGGGCTTTCCACCGCTCTCATCATTGCCGCGATTGGGCTGACTGGATGCTCGCCATCGCACCGCGCCCACACCCCGTCGGCCAAGCCGGCCGAAGCGCAGAAGGCCTGCGCTGCCATCATGGAGCGGCTGCAAGGCGAGCGTCTGCCGGCCCTTGTGTCGGTCGAGCCGTGGGAGAGCAAGTACGGCCCGGGGCTGAAGCTCGCCACCGACCACTATGAGATCTTCTCGACCGTCACGCAGCCCCTGATGCTGCGCATGGTCCCCGGCTTCATCGAATCCGCCTACCGTGGCTACAACGATCAACTGCCCGAATCCATCGACACGGCCAGCCCATTCCAGGTCTACCTGTTCGCCGACCGACAGCAGTGGGAGGACTTCACTCGCGATTTTGCGGGCGACCAGGCTCCGATCTTCTGCAAGATCAAGACCGGGGCTTACTACCTCAACGGTGCCTGCGTCGTCTACGATATCGGCCCCCAGCGGACGCTCTCGGCGTTGGGGCACGAGGCCTGGCACCAGTTCAACAGCCGGCACTTCAAGTACCGCCTGCCCAGTTGGCTGGACGAAGGCGTGGGCATGCAGTTCGAGACCAGCGTCAGCGATGGAAGCCTGTTCCATTTCGACCCGACGGCGAACCTCCAGCGGCTCGGCGCCCTCAAAGACACGCTGACCAAAGGCAAATCCATCCCCCTGCGCGACTTGGTCTCGACCAGTCCCGGCGAAGTCCTGGCCACGGACCAAGCCGAGGCGGTGATGGCCTTCTACAGCCAATCCTACGCCCTCATCCGTTTCCTCCGCGAGGCCGGCTACGGCAAGCGCCGCAGCGCGTACCACCGCCTCATGTCCGACGGCCTGACCGGCCAGTGGCCGCTCGACGAATCGGCCGGGGCCACCGCCCAGGACCGTAACCTTCCCCGAACCATTCTCTGGAACCGCCAAGTCGGCCGCCAGCTCTTCGAGCACTACATCGGCCCCGACCTC
>JAPLMX010000233.1 GCA_026386805.1 Phycisphaerae bacterium
CTCTCCTCGAATTGGCGCGGCGAACCGTTGCGCGACTACGAGACGATCGTGCAACTCATTGCGCGAACGACCACGGCGAAGGGGTTGAAAGTGACCTGCCGCCTGGACCGGCGAAAGTATCCGACGGGCCGCAAGGTGACCGATGAAGAAATGAAGCGTGTGAATCTGGAGCGTAGCACGTTTCATGGGGACTGGAACTATACGATTCGGCCCCAATCGACATAGCCTACTTGATACCTTCATTCATTAACGGCGACTAAAGACCGCGAGGGCCGACACCAGGAACCCCGGGCTGGTGGAGATCAGGAGGAAACTGAACAGCCCAAAGACGATGCTCGTGGATAGCGCCATACGCACCGAAGTCCGATCCGTGTACCACCCCGCAAGCGGCGCGCAGATCGATTGCGCCAGGACGTAGCCATTGAGAAGCAAAGCGATGCGGGCATACGACAACCCTCCCAAATCCTCAAAGAGAGGAAAGATGTAGGGCTGGAACGCGCCTCGGGCCAGGAACAACAGACCGATCCCGACGCATACCAGCCAGATCGCAGTTGCCGATTCCGAGCGCTGGCGCACCTCATTCCACCTCGTAGAGATCCGACCAGGAGGCGATTTGGTCCACGCTGTGGCGGACGATGACTGCATCGGTGGACATCAACTCCACGTAAAGGGGAGCCCGGTAGCCGCTCTTGGAGAGACCGACCGGCTGGCCGGGTTGAATCCGCACTTCATGGTAGAGATAGCCGGGGAGTTGCGTGAGCCGGTCGAGATGGCGGATGGCCCGCAAGGTGCCGTTTCTGCCGGCAAACGGCGTGATAACGGCGGCTGCTTCTTGACGTTCCTGGTGCAGATCGGGACGCTGTCCGCACAGAATCTGACAATAGGCGTGAATCTCATCCAGGCCATAGGCCAATTCCAGGATGCGGGGCCGGTTGCCGCCGGGCCGGGCGGCGATCTCCCCCAGATGCGAACCGATGAATTCGACGTGGGCGGCACACGTCGTCATATCGAGAGCCTGTACGCCCGCCACGGCGAGCCGTCTCAACTCTTCCTGCTGCGGTGCACCAAGGCGCGTGGGGACCAGACGGGCAAAGTGATGGTAGTCGTCGATTCCGACGTCCTGCCCCGTCAGCACGTCAACCACGGGTGTCGTGTAGACACGGCCCTCGGGATCGACCAGGCAGTCGACGGACGTGTTGCTCCCCGGCAGGTATTCCGCCAGGACGACCGTCAGACGCGTGTCTTTCTTGCCGAGTTTCTCATAGTATCTGGGCACCTCGCTCAACATGGTACGGTAGTTGCACAACAAGGTGTCCGGGTCGGTATTCCGCGTCGCCCACATGCTGGCGGCCACATTGGAGGGCTGCAGGAAGACGGGATATCCCAGTCGATTGGCGAAGTCGATCAACTCGGACTCGGAATTGACGACGTGAAAGCGGGCGGTGGCGTCCGGCCTGATCCGCTCCTGAAAGCGCCGACGCATGATGCTCTTGTCCAGGCACAGGCGAGCGGACAAAGAGGGGATGCCCGCAAGACCCAGGGCCGCAGCCAAGTCGGCCGTCTGGCGAACGTAGAACTCGCCCACGTTGAAGAGACACGCAATGGGCCACCGTTTCTGAATGCCGCGGAAAGCCTCGATGAGCTCCTCGTGGGGCCGAGAGAAATCGAATCGCTCAACGACCACAAACCCGGAGACATCGGCGAGGCGATGCTTGCTATTGGTGTCTGCAAGGACCCCCAGCGGCACCCCGCGTTTCTGGAGGCTCTCAAATTCACCGCGACGGACCATGCCAACAAACAATACGATCCCGGACTCCACTGTCAAGCTCCTCATACTCCTTCCAAGGGCCATTTGTGCGACCACGTTCTGTGATGCCCCCATCTGGGTTTGTCATGCTGAGCGAAGCGAAGCATCTGGGCATCGCAGGAGAAGCCCCCACGGCATCGAGTCCACGTACACATCCGTGACCAGATCCTTCGCTGACGCTCAGGATGACAAAAGGAGCGTACATGCACCACGAAATTCAGTCGCATACGGGGTTGCGTTCACGTCAGCGACCGGACAAACTGCTCCAACTGGGTCAGCCCGGCCACGATCTCCTCGGCCGGTATGGCATAGGAGATACGGATGTAGTGCTCGGCGCCAAAGGCGGACCCGGGCACAATGGCGATGTGCGCGTGCTCCAGGAGGAGTTCCGCCAGCCGATCCACGGTCTCAATACGTTGCCCCTTCAGCGACTTGCCCAGCAGTGAGCTGATATCCGGGAAAAGGTAGAACGCTCCCGTGGGAACCACGCAAGACAGACCGGGGATCTTCCCGATGAGCTGCAGTGCCGTCGCGCGTTGGGTGCACAACTGCGCTCGGATTCCCGCGACAAAGGCATCGTTGGAGGGATCGAGGGCGGCCAGGGCCGCATATTGCACGATGTTGCAGGTATTGGACGCGGTATGGCTTTGGAGATTGGCCATGGCCTTCAGGATCGGCCCAGGCGCCGCGACGACCCCCGCCCTCCAGCCGGCAATGCAATAGGTCTTCGAGAACGAACCCACGAGTACGGTCCGGCCCTTCATCTCGGGAACGAGCTTCACGATGTTGTGGTGGACGGCCGGCGCATACACCAGCTCCTCGTAGCATTCATCGAAGATGCAGACGAGATCGTGTTGGATCGCCAGGCGCGCGATGGCCTCAAGGGTGCGGGCCGAATAGACCGCCCCGGTCGGGTTGTGCGGGCTGTTGAGAACGATCCCGCGGGTTCGGGGCGTGATGCACTTCGCGAACTCCTCCACATCGATCTGAAAATCGTGGTGCGGCGTCGGCAGGAAAACCGGCGTCGCCCCGGCCAGGCGCACTTGTTCCGGGAAGGTCACCCAATACGGGGCCGGAATGATGACCTCGTCATTGGGCTGAAAGAGCACGAACATGGCGTTGAATAGGGCCTGCTTGGCTCCCGCGCTGAAGCCGACTTCGTCCACCGCATACGGGATGCCCGTCTTTCGCGTGACCTTCTGGGCCAGTCGCTCGCGCAATTCGGCGATGCCCAACGTATCGGTGTACTGGGTGCGGCCCGCGTCAATCGCCTGTTTCGCGGCCTGCTTGATGCTTGGACTCGTGTCCTGATCCAGCTCGCCCGCGGCGAAGTTGACGACGCGAACCCTCTCGGCACGCAGTTTGCGGGCGAGGTTTCGCATGCCCGTCGTCTTCGAGCCGGTGAGGTGCTTCATCCGTTCGGCTAACATGCTTACTTTCCTTTCTCACTGCCCATGCCGAGGAGGACCTCCAGGTCCTGTACCTTCTTGGCGCCCACCAGGTTGGCCACCTCCATGACCTTGGTGATCTCCTTATCGACCTCTATGCTCGACTGGGCCTTGGATAGGATACCGAACACGCGATCCATGGCCCCGTGTGCGGCGCGAAGTCCATGATTGGCGAAAATGAAGTGAGAGATCCCCGCCTCGAAGAACTGGTCCTTGCTCACGCTGGCAATCCGCGTGGGGGCGATGAAGATCGGGGTCCTTCGCTTCCACCGGCGAGCGAACGTGAGAACCTCATTGCCGGTCGCATCCAAGGATTGAATGAAGGTGGCATCAGCCCCCGCATCGGCGTAGGCCGTGGCGCGCCGCAGGGCCTCCTCCACGCCCATGCCGGCGACCAGCGCCTCGGTGCGGGCAAATAACCTTGGCGGAGCTGCCGCTCGCCCTGACCGCCTCCAACGCCGCACGCACACGAGCCACGTGCTCTTCGATGGAGACCAGGTTGCGTTCGTACCCCGCGTACAGGCTGCACCGCTTGGACAAGGGATTGTCCTCAATGCACAGGGCCGTGGCCCCGGCGCAGATCATGGCGTCCACCACATAGCGCACCTTGACCGGATCGCCGTGGCCCGAGTCAAGATCGACCACGATCGGCAGAGCCGCGGACCGGCGCACCGTCCGAACCGTGGCCAACATCTCCTCGACTCCGATAATTCCCGTGTCCGGCAGCCCCGCCGCGGCGGAGCTGCAAAAGCTGCTGACCCACAAAAAGTCAAACTGCCATTTCGCGGCCACCAGGGCCGAAAGCCCATCATGCACCCCGGCGCCCGTCTTGGGTTGACCGTCAAACAGGTTCTCCGCGTATTGGACCCCGTGAACGTCGCCACGCCCTACCGACTTACTCTTGCTCATTTCATCGTTCCTTTCAGACTTCCATACTAACTCGACCTGCGTTCACATGCAGCCCGAGGTGCACACCAACTGCGGCTCAGTCTGCCTTGCGAAACATTAGAATATGATTAGAATTGTCAGCGTATGGTTAGGAAATCGATAGAAAGGACGCTCAGGTCTTGCTCCGCCGGCGGCAATCTGGACACAGTCCCGCCAGCAAACCACTGGGTCAGACGCTCTGTTCGGGTGCTTACGGCCACCACGTGCTATCTGACCGGAATTCAGCCGTAACTCGTGACGCAGACCTTGATCTCGCCGGCGTTCTCCATTACCATGACCAGTCAAGGCTTTTTGAACGTGCAACCACTACTCATAGCCGAAAGGAGAACGCAGCATGAAACGACGCGACTTCCTCAAATCCGCCGCAACGACCGGGGCCGGTTTGCTCATCCTGCCCAAGACCATGCTTTCCGGCGCTAGCGCGCCGAGCAACAAGCTCAACCTCGCCCTGATCGGGACCTGGGGCCGGGGCAGCGCGCACATGGGCGCCATGTCGAGCGAGAACGTGGTGGCCCTGTGCGACATCAACGAAGACCACATGGTCGCCGCCGCCAAGAGGTTCCCGAACGCCAAGACGTACGTCGATTGGCGCAAGTGCCTCGAGCAGAAGGACATCGACGCCGTGGTCTGCTGCACAACGGACTTCACGCACGCCTTCGTCGCGAACTGGGCTCTCAATCGCGACAAGCACGTGTACTGCGAGAAGCCGCTGGGCAACACCGTGGAGGAGTCCCGCGTGGTCCGCGCCAACTGGCTCAAGAAGAAGACCAAGCTCGCCACGCAGCTCGGGACGCAGCGTCACGCCAACCCGAACTTCAATCGCGTGCAGGAGTTGATTCGGGATGGCGCGATCGGCAAGGTCTCGGACACCTATGCCTGGGGCAATCGCCAGATTCGCCGGCCCGGCTACCTGGCCGCCCAGGGCGAGCCGCCGGCCAACCTCCACTACGATCTGTGGCTCGGACCGGTGCCCTTCCATCCCTACAATCCGGGCTACTTCACCGGCGGCGAGGGCGCCAATTGCCTCCAGTGGAACATGTACTGGGATTTCGGCAGCGGCCAGATCGGCGACATGGGCAGCCACACGATGGACCTCATCTGGAACGCCATGGGCGGCGGACTGCCTACCACCTTCGAGGCCAAGGGCGAGCCTTTCAACCCCGAAGTGACGCCGGTCGAGTTCGAGAGCCACTTCAATATGCCGGCCAACGACTGGCGCGGCCCCATGACGGTGAGCTGGTACCAGGGCGGCGCGATGCCGAGAGCGCCGAGACCCTACATCGACTTGAACAAGATCGACCACGGCGCAATGTTCAAAGGCTCCAACGGCTACCTGATCTGCAACTTCGACTCCCGCATCATCGTGCCCTTCCGCGACGGCGACGACATGAGCTACTACAACCGCCGGGAGAAGGACAAGATGCTCCCGCCGCTGGGCTCGTTCCAGAAGGAATGGATCAACGCCTGCAAGGGCAACCTGAAGACCTCCGTCGATTTCGACTACGGCGGCACGATGACCGAGACGATGCTCCTGGGCCTCGTGGCCTACCGCGTGGGCAAGAAGCTCGAGTACGACGGCGCCGCCGGCAAGGTCACGAACAGCGACGAGGCCAACGCGCTGCTCAGCCGCAAGTACCGCGAAGGCTGGACCCTGAACGGCTAAGCCAATCGGGCTTGTCGCTCCTTCAGAGCAGAACGACCGGTGGGGCAACCTCTTTGCCCCACCGGTCTCTTTACTACTTCTACTGTAACCGATTTCCTATAGTTGCCGGGCGGGGAATGCCGATGGATTCGGTATGGATACCATCGAAGAGACAGGGACGTCATTGTTGGAACATCCGCAGGCGCAGGTGCTCTTGGCCGATGCCGAAGTCACGGCCGGGCAGGTCTGGGGCAGTCACCGGCGACTGGAGAAGTTCTTGGAGCGGTACGTGCCGCGGTTCTAGCGAAAGGAGCAGGGCCACCACGCCCGGATCGTGGTGGAAGGGCTGCTCAGCGGTCGGAAACGAAAGACGGCCGAGCCCATCGCGCGGGAGCATGGGGTGCCTCGCAAGCCGATTCAATTCTTCGTCGGCAGCGGCAAGTGGGATGACGAAGCGGTGAGGGCGGAGGTGCGTCGTCCTGTGGTCGAGACGCTGGGCGATCCGCAGGGGGGGGTTCGATCCGAGCGCCTTTCCCAAGAAGGGGACGCATTCCTGCGGGGTGGCGCGGGACTGGTGCGGTCGGCTGGGCAAGGTGGAGAACTGCCAGATCGGGCTGTTCCTGGCCGATGCGACCGGCCGAGGGCAGGGTCCCTTGGATCGTCGGCTGTATCTCTCTCAAGAGTGGGCGGCCGATCGGACGCGTCGGGACGAATGCTATGTGCCAGCCGAGGTGAAGTTTCAGGAACGCTGGCGGATGGCGTTGGCGATGCTGGACCGTCATGGGGCCTCGGTTCCGCACGGAGCGGTGGCGGCGGATGACGAGTTCGGCCGGGTGGCGGCGTTTCGGGCCGGCCTGCGGGATCGCCAGGAAGCCTACGTGCTGGAGGTGCCCTGCCACACGCCGGTGCGGGACCTGCAGGGGCGTCGGCCGCCGCGCCGGGCGGGCCAGAAGAGTCGTCGGCGCGAAGTGCCGTTTCGACGGGCGGATGCCTGGGCCGACGCATATCTCGCCCTGCCTCACACGACGCTGGCGACCACGAAGGAATTCGTGACGAACGCCTTCGTGCTGTACGGCCTCTTCAAGGACCTGATACGGGAGCACGAGGCCTCGGCGTTCACGATCCGCAACTGCATGAGCACGATCATGCCGATGGCCGAAACGACGCCGTGCCTGACGCTGGGCCTGCTCAACGACGAGGGCCTGATGGCCTTCTGCGAATCGGATTTCGTCATCATCCCCGCCGGCATCCTGCTGCACCACGTCTCGGGCAAGCCCGTCTTCCTGCACAACTCGACTTTCCCGCACGATGGGGTCGTGACGTGCGCCCATTGCAGCAGCCCGCGCCGGCTCGACGGCCGCCGCTACGAGCCGGCGAAGATCGTGACGCACTACGAGTCCGAGTACGGGGCCGCGCCGAAAGTCGAGATGCCGATTGGCCAGCAGGTGACGTTCCTCGACCCTGAATACAGCACCGGCCGCTGGCTCGGCTTCACGGGCGTGGTCAAGAGCAACCCATCCTATGAAATTTGCCGGTCCCAGCAGGACGTCGAAATCCAGAGCGACTGGCAGAAACTCCGAAACGAGGTCCGTGATTCGCACTGGATGATGGTTTACGGCGACCACCTCAAAGAGCTCGCCTACGCCACCCGCAAAATCGGCGTCCAATGGGCCGACCTGTCGGAATCGTAACACGCGTTACGGTTTCACGGCTCGGTCGTAGATCCGGACATCGTCGATCAGGCCTTTCCAGAAACTCGCAGGTGCCCTGTTGCTGCCGGCCCCGATGTACAAGCCACCGGTGGAAGCTGCCAGGCCCGCTTGTGCGTCTCTTGCGGCTTCGACGCCATCGACGTACAGAATCCGGTTGGAGCCATCCCAGACGAATCCGACACGGTGCCATGCGCCATTCGTGATGCCGGTTGCCGATGTCAGTGGTTTGCTCTGGCGGCTCAATTGCCTCACTTCTGTCATCAATGTACCGCTGGAAGACGCTGCCATCAGCCAGTTCACTCCGCTCGCCTGTGAGAGGACGACCTGGCCCGGCGCTCCACCTTTGACCCAGGCGAAGACGCTGAACGGCTTGGCTGCCGGGTCCAGCACGAACGCGGTGCTGACATAATCGTCCACGCCGTCGAGCCGTAGTGCTCCGCCGATCTTTCCCCCCTCCGGCTGCCAGAGGGGGCTGCCGTGCAGCGTTCCATCGTTTTCACCGACCCTGTCGGCCGCAACGAGCCCCTCGGTTTCATCCAGTCTCCAAGACGCAACGAGTCGGGGATCATTCACCTCCTGTTGCCAGTAGCTCATCAGGACCTCCAGGTCCTTCGCGTCCGCCAGGCCATCACCAAAGGGTGGCGGGGCAATGTCGAAGGCTGGCTCATTCTGACCCCAGTGTTCGATGAGTCTCAGGAGATCCGTCATGTCGACCTTTCCGTCGCCGTTGAAGTCGACGATGGGCACGATGGGTGCCTGCCAGCTTTCGTACACATAGAAGGTGGATCCTCGGGTGAAGTAGAGGGTGGAGCCGTCGGGCGATAACCTGGGACTGTCCTCGTTCAAGGAACTGTTCACCGGACGCCCAAGATTCCTCGGGATGCCCCACTCGTCGTCGGTTGTTGCCCGTATCGTCACCCAGATGTCCTCTCCCCCGAACCCGCCCGGCCGATACGGACCTGTAGGCCAGGCGTCGGAAAAGAACAGCGACAGGCCGTTGGCGGAGAGGCATGGCAGCCCTTGGTAGGTGGAACTGTTGATGGCTGGCCCCAACTTCACGGGGATACCCCAGGGATCATTCCTGGCCTTCCTTTGCGTCACCCATATGCTGCTACCGCCGCCATAGGTGCCTACCATGAAGTAGAGTTCCAGCCCGTCGGCAGATACCCAGGGCATCGCATCCTCCGCTGGGCCATTCACGGTAGGGCCCAGGTTGACAGGGGGGCCCCAGCCAGCGTCCTTCGTTGCCCGCCGGGTCACCCAGATGTCCCAGCCGCCATATCCGGCCGGCCGGTTTTCGGAGTTGAAATAGAGTTCCAGGCCATCTTGCGAGATGCACGCATAGGTATCAGCACCCGCGCTGTTGACCGCAGACCCGAGATTCACAGGCTCGCCCCAGTCCGCGTCCGTCGTGTCTCACTTGGCTACCCACAAGTCATAGTCACCGACCCCGCCGGGCCGCCTTGAGTCCAAGTACAGTTCCAGGCCATCAGCCGAAAGGCAGTCTACCGTCTCGAGGTATGAACTGTTCACTGGCGGCCCGAACTTGGTGGGGGTGCCGAAGACGAATTCTGCCTTCGCGCTTTGGACACCCGCTACCAGCGTAGTGACCAGGACAAGTGATACGAGCTTAATCGCGGTACTATCTGTGCGTCTCATCGTGCCATCCTTTCCAAAAAAGCGTGGCTGCCTTGCGTCCGTTTACACTCGGGCGCCTTTATCTACTTCTTCCTATGACAAACGCGCGGAAAGGTTACACGGATTTCCGATTGGGTTGACGTGGCTGCCGGTCTGGAGGATCAAACTTCGAGGTTCTGCAGGACAGAACGTTGGGCCGCTCGGCTTACGGGTTGGTCTGGGAAACCTTTTCGCCGGCCTCCGTTTCCTCGAATGAGAGGGCACGCCACAGGTTCAGCGTGCCGTCGGTGCTGCCGCTGATAAGGGTTTTGCCGTGCTCGGCGAAGGCGACCCAAAAGACGGATCCACGGTGCCCTTCCAGGATAGCGACCTCCTGATCAATATCCGGGTGCCAGAGCCGGATCGTGTGGTCCATGCCGCCGCTGGCGAGCGTGCCGTCTGGGGCAAAAGCGAGCGCGGTTACCGCGCCATTGTGGCCGGCCAGCCTGCGCAAGGGCCGTTGCCCGCTCGGATCCCAGAGGTAGAGGAAGCCGAAGGTGTCGGAGAAGGCCAGCAATCTGCCATCCGGCGTGAACCTCATGCAGAAAGGAAACCGCACCTTCTTTGGGCTTGTGGCCAGGAGGCGACGCGAGGCAATGTCCCACAATCGAATCGATTGGTCGGGGCTACCCATGGCGAGCTGCGTGCCGTCGGGAGAGACCGCCAGCGGCTGCATCGGATAGAAACCCTCCACCCCGTTGAAGTCTGCGATCCTCTGCCCGGTCGTGGCATCGGTGAGCTTGACCCCCGTACCGAAACCGCCCCCTGTGGCCAGGACCGTGCCGTTCAAACCGTAGGCGATGTCAGTGATCTGCGAGCCATGTAGTTGGATCGGCCCCTGCAATGGCTGTAGAGTGACGGCATCCAGGAGGGCGGCCGCTCCGTTATCGCCACCGGCCGCCAGACGAACGCCATCCGGCGCGAACGTGACGCTCCGAAACTTGGCCGTTTCGACCCTGAAGAGATCGATCGCGGCCACGTGGGTCACCACAGCGCCCGTTTGCAGGTCCCACAGAATGAGCTTGTCCAGCGTCGCGGCAGCCAGGCGAAGTTGGTTGGGCGAGACCGCCACGCCCCAGATCCCACGCTGTCCCGTGGCGGGTGAGATGGTGTCTTCGGGACGCAGCAACGTAGTGAACTCCGGATACGGTTGGGCAGCGGACGCGGTGCCGTCAGTCCGCGTATCCCAGAGACGAGCGGTGCCGTCCTGGCTAGCTGAGGCGAGCGAACGCCCGTCAGGCGAAACCGCCAGGCCATTGACGGCCGCACTATGACCCGCCAGGATGTTCGGTTGCGCCGGCTCCTTGAGATCCCAGGCGTAGATTCTCCCGTCCCAGCCGCTGACGAGGAGCGTCCGACCATCCGGCGCGAACGCAACTGAACTGACCGCGATGAAGTTAGCTTGGCAGATGCGATCGGTCGCCCGGCTCTTGATGTCCCAGAGCACGACGCGCTCGTCCGAGCTGCCCGTGGCCAGCTTGCTCCCATCCCGTGAGAAGGTGACAGATGTGATGCCGTCAAAATGGGCGTGTCCGAGATCGACCAGGGTGCCATCGGACAAGTCGTAGAGCGCCACATTGAATTGAAAGAAATCAGTTGGCGAAGACCCATTGCAGACAGCCATGGTTCGCTCATCCGGTGAAAACGCTGCCGGACCCACAAAAGGCAGGTTCGCCTTCAGTCCCACGGTGGGCACACCGCCGGGGAGCGAGGATCGAACTTCCCAAAGGTTCAGTGATTGTCCATCAGGGGCGGTGGCCGCCAGGAATCTCCCTCTGGGACTGAAAGCGACCCTCACGAAGGTGTGCATCCCCATAAGGGTTTTGGTCGTGAAGACCGCGCGTTTGCGGGCAAGGTCCCACAGCTTCAGCAATCCATCGTCTCCGCTGACAGTCGCCAGCCAGTTGGCGTTCCCCGGACAAAACACCAAGCCGGCCAGGACGCCGCTGTGGGCCTGCCAGCGATCCACACGCTGCCGGCTGTTCAGATCGAAGACCTCCACCATTCCGTCACCGGTGCCAAAGGCTGCCGTGCGACCGTCCGGCGAGAAGTCCACGGAATGGAACCCGCTGGCGTTTTTGGCGATGACCTCTCCTTGGCTTTGCGAGCACAGCCGATAGAGATAGCGCCAGTCGAACCCGCGGAAATCCGGCTTGCCTGGCGCGGGTCGTTGTGCCCGTATCAAGGCAAGCCCAGTCCCAGTCCTTCCCTCCTTGTAAGCGGCGTGCGCCAGTCTCATCTGCGCGGCATAGAGTCTGCCTTGGGCGATGTTGCCCTGTCTCCGGGCGTCCGCCGCGGCCTCACGCGCCCGTTGACCTTCCCACGTCACGCCGGCAAAGCCGAGAAGGAAGATGACTACCGCTGCCGCCGCCAACGTGGCGATGACCGGATTGCGCCGGCACCAGCGCCATACCTTCTCCGGACGGCTGACCGGCCGGGCCAGAATTGGTTTGCGATCCAGGAACCGGCCGAGTTCATCGGCCAATTCCTGCGCCGCAGCGTAACGGCGGGCCGGCTCCTTTTCCAGGCATTTGAGGCAAATCGTCTCCAGGTCACGCGGCACGCCGGGATTCAACAACTGGGGCGAAACCGGCTCGATATTCTCCACCTGCTGCAGCGTCTTGGCCACCGTGTCGCCCGCAAACGGCGCCCGCCCCGTGACCAGATGGTACAGGATCGCGCCCAGCGAGTAGATGTCGCTGCGTTTGCCCACCAACCCCCGGCGGGCCGCCGCCTGCTCCGGCGGCATGTAGTTCGGCGAACCCAGCACCTGCCCGCTCAAGGTCAACTCGCTCTCTTTCTCCAGCCGCTTGGCCAGTCCAAAGTCCATCACCTTCGGCTGGTCGTGCTCGTCGATCAGCACGTTGGAGGGCTTCAGATCTCGGTGCAGAATACCCCGCTCGTGCGCAAACTGAATCGCTTCGGCGATGGTCCGGACATAGGCGGCGGCACGCTTGGGAGGTAGCGGGCCATCCCGCACGATCTCCGCCAGGTTCCGCCCCGCCACGTAGTCCATCGCAATGAAATGCTGGCCGCCCCGGAAGCCCACCTCGTGAATGGCCACGATGTTCGGATGCTGGAGGCTGGCCGCCGCCGCCGCCTCCGTGCGGAACCGCTGGACGACTTCGGCGCTCGCCAGCGGACCAAACAAAAGCATCTTGACCGCCACCAGCCTGTCCAGGCTCGCCTGGCGCGCCTTAAAGACCACGCCCATCCCGCCGCGGCCGATTTCCTCCACCAACTCGTAGTCGCCGAACT
>JAPLMX010000266.1 GCA_026386805.1 Phycisphaerae bacterium
GCCGCGGGGCCTGGAGCAAGTGAGGGAGTGCATGAGATCCTGTTTTGACCGTCTGGCGGCGAGGCTGCCCACATGGGCCCCTCGCTCCGGGAGCCATCTTGCCTACGTGATCGGGGGCCTGATCGTCTTGGCGGCGCTGCTCTGGTCCTATTGGCCCACGATCACCGATCTCATCAAGGAATGGAATCTCAGCGACGAATATTCGTGCGGCATACTCGTTCCTTTCCTGACGGCCTACATCCTCTGGCTACGTCGCCGGGATTTACGGCCCATTCCCGTTCGACCGGCCCTGCTCCTCGGCACGGGCGGCTTCCTTCTCGCCCAGGCCGTCAGGGCCCTGGGACTCGACTTCTATTCGTCTGCGGAGAGATTCTCGATCGTTCTGTCCCTGGCTGCCCTCGTGCTGCTGATATTGGGTTGGCGATACCTGGCGAAGCTTGCCACGGTCCTGCTGTTCTTGTGCCTGATGCTTCCCTGGCCGCACCGTGTTCAGGGGATCGTCACTCTGCCCCTCCAGAGGTGGTCCACCACCTCGGCGGTCTTCTGCCTGGAACTGGCCGGCTATGAGGTCCGGCAAGACGGCAATGAAATCACCATGGGGACGGTCCATGTCGCCGTGGCGGAGGCGTGCAACGGCCTGCGGATGATCACGGCTTTCTTCGTGATCACTGGCCTGGTGGTGCTTCTGGTGAAGCGGGCCTGGTGGGAGAAGCTAATCATTTTGGCGTCAAGTCTGCCGATCGCCTTTCTCTGCAATACGCTGAGATTGGCCGCCACGGCGGTATGCTTTACGATCATCAAGGGAGAAGAAGTGGAGCAGTGGTGCCATAACTGGGCCGGGTACGCCATGATGCCTCTGGCGCTGGCCCTGGTCGTAGGGGAGCTATGGCTCCTGGCGCGGCTGACCACTGCTCCGATGGAAATCGAGCTGGCCATCATCTCCCGGCAAGACACCCCGCATCTACCAGATCTCAATAATGGGAGAACAGGCGTATGAATAATCTGGAAAAGTACCTGGATCAGGTGATCGAGCAGAAACCCGCCGCGTACGAGCCGCCGGGCGAAATTCAACGGCCGCCGGGCGAAGTTCAACGACCGCCGGAGGAGCCGCCGACCATCAATCTGCTGGCGAGCGTGCGAAGACGGTGGTACCTCGTGCTCGTGGCGACCATTGTCATCTGTGCGGTGGCGTTGCCGGCCATATGGCTGTTGGTCGAGCCCCAGTATGTCGTGCAGGGGGCGGTGGAGGTCCGGTCGGTGGTCCCGGGGATCCTGACCGAGTCCAGTCTCGCCGGAGATCTCAGCGGGGGCGATGCGTTCATCAACACGCAGGCGACGATGCTGACAAGCAACAACGCCTTGCTGCAAGACGTCGCCGACGAGCTGGCGGGCCGGAATCTGACCTTTCTCAGCGGTACGCCGCAAAGCCGGATCGAGCGGGTCATTGCGATGGTCTCGCCGACGAAACGCCATCTCGGTCCGGAGCGGATTCTCCGGGACGCCATCGCGGAGAAGGTCATTACGGCGACCGCCCTCCCGCGTACGGATCTCATCGGCGTGGCGATGCGGAGCGCCAACGCGGAGGAAGCCAAGACGATCGTGAATCAATTCCTCCACACCTGCGCGTTACGCTTCGGCAGCAAGGACAGAAAGGAGGAGGATGACCATTTCACGCTCCTGACCGGACAGATCGACCGGCAGGCGGCAACGATCAAGAGTAAGCGTGGGCAAATCAACGAGGTGGCGGAACCGTACGGAACCACCTCGCTGGCCCCCCTCGAGGCGATGAAGTTGAACGTGCAGGCTAGGCTGGTGGGGGAGATGATCAATCTGGAGTCCCAGAAGGTTTCCGCCCAGACGAATGTCGATTTGCTCAAGACGACGCACCAGCCGGAGCTCCCGTCGGAGCAGGTCGTGCGGCAGCGCCGCGAGTATGTGAACTCGGACCCGATGGTGGCTGAGCTGTCGAGGACCATCGTGTCGATGGAACGCGACCTGATCACGCAGCAGGCGCTCATCAAGGAGCACCCGAGGCTCGCGCAAGAGCAGACCGCGTTGGAAAACCTCAAGACCAGGCTGGCGGCCAAGTGCAAGGAGATAGAAGATGAGTACGACAAGAGGCTGCAAGTGCAGCAGAAGGAGGCGGGGGACCAGCGCCTGGCGGCGGCCGAGATGCAACTGGCACAGATCGATGCTCACTACAAGGCGCTGAGCGAGCGGGTCAATCAGCAGGATACCCAGGCCCAAAAGGTCGGACGCGCCCACAAGGACATCGAGGACCTCAAGGCTCAAGTGCAGGTGGACCAGGATCAGTACGACACGCTGTATCGTCGCCTGAAGGCGCTCGAGATGGACATGAGACGGACACAGCTCGCTCCTCGCATCGATGTTGCCTACGAGGCGGACGTGGTCGAGACGAAAGACCGGCGCGTCCAGCTCGCGACGGCGGCCGTGATCGGCGCGTTGGCCTGCGGGTTCGGCCTGGCTTTCCTGCGCGACCGCATGGACAAGACACTGCAAACCCCCGAGGATGTTACGCGGCAGCTCGATCTGCCGGTGCTCGGGACCACCACGAGCTCGCGGACCATCAAGCCGGCCCTGTTCGCCGAGCAGATTGCGGGCGACTACCAGACGATTCGAACCAATCTGGGCCTGATGAACGACGGCGGATTGCCCCGCCGGCTCGTCGTCAGCAGCGCCGGCACCCGCGAGGGCAAGACGACGTTTGCCGTCAACCTGGCCACGAGCCTGGCCAAGTCGGGCAAGAAGGTGCTTTTGATCGACGGCGACCTCCGCAAGCCGGACGTGGGCCAGATGTTGAATGTCCCCAAAGACACGGGATATCTTCAGGACGTCCTGCTGGGCGGGGATTCGAGCGGCATCTATGTGTCGCCCTCGAGCGGCCTGCACGTTCTGGCCGCCAATCCGCGTCACATGGCCGATCCCTACGAGTTGCTGACGTCCTCGATGGCGGCCGAGCAGATCGAGCGGTTGACGCGGGAATACGACCACATCATCATCGACAGCCCGCCGGCGTTGGCGTTCCCGGACGCCCTGGTTTGGGCCAAGCTGGCGGACGCGGTCGTTCTGGTCGGCTTGGCCGGTCAAACGACGGCCCCCGATCTCAAGGAAGCCAAGGAACGGTTCACCCGCGGGCGGGCACGCGTGCTGGGCGCCGTTCTGAGCAACGTCCCCGTGGATCAGAGCCTGTATCGCCATGCCTATACGTATCGGGCGCGGAGCACGGCGTTGGGACGCAAGACGCGCAAGTCCAAGAAGCTGCTGCTGGCGAGTCAGAAACCCGGCGACAATGGCGGCACTGCCTGAGTGCCGGTCGCAAGATGGTAGAGCCGTGGGATCTTTGTTGAACTGTGACCCGAATTGGTTATGCAATTGATCGTCGTTCGAGAGGCAAGAGACCACAGCACCGACGGTGAGCCGGGTCTTCTGCAGTATGCGCTGTCCACGGCCCCCCTCCATACCGTGGTCCTGGACGGTCTGCGTCACCTGTGGGGTTGTCACGCCGCCGGCGAGCCGGGGGAGCGGATTGGCCGGCCGGCGCCGGAGGAGTTGCTGTGGGTCCTGCCCGGAAGCTGGCAGGCCGGCCTGGCCGCTGCTTGCGGCCACATGGTCTTCTACGGCGATTCATTGAGCCTTGACACGCGGGCATGGGAAGGCCGGAGCCGGTCTTCGTGGCTTGCGATCGTGAACGGCCGTTTTGCCGCCCACGTCAACCACCAGTTGCTTGGACGGCTTCTGGAAACCACACCCGCCGACTGTCTGGCCGTGACGGCCGCTTCGGATCTGCTGGCCTGTCAGGAACGACTCCGATTGACGCAGGACAACCAGGTGGTCGGGTATCGAAGGCTCTATGCGGACTCGATGTCCGTGACGCCGATCCCGGTTGACTGGCCTCATATCCTCTTCGTGCGCCGGGAAGCGTTCGGCGCCGCCCTGGAAAGCGGACTGCTCGCGAGCTTCGCCGCCTGGGTCGAGCGGTGCCGGGCCGCGGGTCTGCGATTCCAGAGTGCGGCGATCGCCGGCTCGGCATACGATCTGGAATCGCCGGAGGGGATGCTGTCGGTGTGCAAGGCGGTCCTGAGCTGCTCGTCATGCCGGGGGTCAACGGTGAGGCCGGTACCCGGGCGGGCAGCGCCGCCCGCGGCGGGCCAGGAGATTTCCCCCCAAGCGCATCTGGTGGGTCCGGTGGTGCTGGGCCGAGAGGTGACCGTCGAAGCGGGGGCCGTGGTGGTCGGACCTGCCGTCCTGTGCGACGGTTGTACGGTGGGGCGGGATGCCGTCATCGATTCGGCCATCGTGGGGGCCGGGGTATCGGTCGAGCCGAACCGGTCGCTGGGAGCCTGTGTTGTCACCGGGGCCGAGCGGCGCTCGGCATCGGAGCCCACAGAAGCCTCGACGGGCTGGTCGCCGCAGGGGCACGTTTGCCCCCAGGACCATCGCGTGTTTCGCATGTGGCCGAGGTTCTCCTACGCGCGGTGTTTCAAGCGGATCGCGGACGTGGTTGCCGCCGTCCTTGTTCTGATCCTCTTTGCTCCCGTGATTCCCGTCATCGCGCTGGCGGTCAAAATGAGCTCTCCGGGCCCCGTGTTCTTCCGGGACAAGCGTCAGGGGCTTCATGGCCGGCCCTTCCATTGTGTGAAGTTCAGGACCATGCGACAGGGCGCCGACAAGATGCAGGACAAGCTGCGGTACGTCAGCGAGGTGGACGGTCCCCAGTTCAAGATGGCCGACGACCCTCGCATCACGACGGTCGGTCGCTTCCTGCGCGAGACGTATCTGGACGAGATCCCGCAGTTCTTCAACGTCCTGTGCGGGCAGATGAGCGTCGTGGGCCCCCGGCCTTCACCGGAATCGGAGAATACGTTGTGCCCCTCCTGGCGGGATGCGCGGCTCTCCGTGCGTCCGGGGATCACCGGGCTATGGCAGGTTCGCAGGACCCGGGATCCCCAGAAAGACTTCCAGGAGTGGATCTTGTATGACACGCAATACGTCCGGGACTTTTCCTTCGGTCTGGACTTGTGGATCTGTTGGCGGACGTTCCGGAGGATGGTGGAGAACTTCGTCAGCCAGTTTTAGTTAGAACTGGAGTTTTGCAAAATGGAGATTAGACCTATATTCTTCAGGGAAATCTCCTTCCTCGATTTCCTTGAAGAATCGGTGCCAGTTCGTCTCTATCGACTCGTTACGGCTTGGGAAGGAAAAATCGAGAAAAGAGATTTTTCCTTCCCAAAGTAGGCCTAATCTCCCTTTTGCAAAACTCCAGTTAGAAAGGACATCATTCATGGCAGCGAGATACTTCAACTGGAAATTGGCGACGGTTCTGGTGGCGGCGATCACCGTTTTCTCCGTGGCGGCGTATGCGCTGCATCAGTGGCAGAAGACCGCGCGAGCCGTCCAGTCGCTTCCGCTGGGAGATGCCGCATACGCCCAGCAAGACTACGACGAGGCGGCCTCCCAGTACGGCCGCTATGTGGCCGTCAATGGTGACGACGTCGAAATCCTGCTCAAGTACGCCGAGGCACAGCTCAAGAGACGCCCCACATCGAGGGGCAATGCCGCAGAGGCATTCAAGGCGTATCGGTCCGTCCTGCGTCTGGACAGCCACAATCTCAAGGCGGTCCGGGGTCTCATGGAACTGTATCTGCTATCCCGAGACTCGGTGGGCGAGGCCGAGCTGGTTGCGCAGCACTTCCTGGAGAACAACGACGACGTGGGCATTCGCCGCATGCACGCCGAAGCACTGCGTCTGCTGCACAAGCCCAAGGAGGCCGCCGCCGAATTGAAGGAGAACCTGGAGAAGCATCCCGACGACGTCCAATCCTACGAGATGATGGGGTGGCTGGCGAACGAATTGAAGGAGAACCTGGAGAAGCATCCCAACGATGTCCAATCCTACGAGGTGATGGGGTGGCTGGCGAAAGTCTATCCCGATATTGGGAGCAAGCAGGCGGTGCTCTGGTTCGACGACGCCATCGCCAAGAACCCCCGTTCGGCCCTGGCTTATATCGCCCGCGCCGGTTTCCATCTGTGGCAGAAAGACAGAGACAAGGCCCTGGCCGATCTGGAGCAGGCTCAGAAGTGCGACCTGCCCGATACGGAAACGAGAGGCCGTCTTGTGGGAGGACTGATAGGCGCAAAGCTCCTGGACCAAGCCAGGGAGCAACTGAAAGCATGGCAGGCCAAAGACCCAACGGATTTGCTGCTTTGGCAATACTGGGCGGAATTGGCTCGCCAGGCCAGCGGTCTGGCTTTGCGGGCCAATGACCCGGCCTTACAGGCCAGTACTATCGAGGAGATGCACACAGTGGCCGAGGCAGGATTGAAAGCCCTGGCGGCTCAACCGTGGGATTTCATGCGGATGGCCACGGAGCTGCTGGTCCTGTCGGGCCATATCGAGGAAGCCAAAGACTGCATTGCCCAGATGCGGCAAAAAGGCGTTGAGCCGGTGACCACACCCTACCTCGAAGGGCTTGTCGCGGATCGGGAAGGACGGTCGCGGGATGCGATCTTGGACTGGCGAAAGGCCATTGCCCTCGGCTACGGGGATCCGACGGTCCGCCGGTTGCTGGCCTCCGCCCGCCGGTTGCTGGCCTCCGCCCTGGCCGGCCTGGGTGATACGCAATCGGCGATCGGCGAGCTTCGTATTCTGCTGACCGATGACACGGGCAACCTCGATGGCCATGTGGCTCTGGCGCAGCTCCTGGTGCAAACGAGCGAATGGAAGGAAGCGCAGGATCAAGCGCTCGAGGCTCAACGGCTTTCTCCGGACCCGAACTACGCGGAGGCGATCCTGCCGGAGCTTCAGGCCCGAACGTACTTGTTGGAGGCCGACACACGTCCGGCCGCGGAACGAGAGCAGGCTTGGCAGGTCGTCGAGACGCGGCTGGCTCAGCTTGACAAGACACCTGGTAAAACAGAGGAAGTGGCCCTGTCTGCCAAGCTTCTCCAGGCGCGGGTCGCCATGATCCGCAACAAGCTTCCCGAGGCGACGTCGATGCTGACGGACCTGGAGAGCAAGTATCCGTCCGAGGTCCGGGTGGCGATGCTCCAGGCCCAGTTGTGTCTGGCGCAAGGCAAGAAGGAGGAAGCGAAGGCCCGGTTCCAGGAGGCCGTGGCGAAGTTCCCGCAGGCCTCCGAGGCCGCTCGAGCGCTGGCCCTCTTCTTCAACCAGCAGAACCAGCACGAGGAGTGTGAATCGGTGATCAAGGAGGGGCTTGCGCGGATGCAGGAGCCGCGCTCACGGCGGAACCTGGGCCTGATGCTGACGGAACTCTACCAGCAGTGGGGACAGGAGGACAAGCTCACCCCGTGGCTGAGCGACTTGGCCACCCAGTTCCCCAGCGACATCCAGCTCCGGTGTCAGCTTCTGACCCGCCCGGAGATTGTGAAAGACCCCGCCAAGGCACAGAGCCTCGTCGATGAGATCAAATCGCTGGAGGGCGACGGAGGCTGGCAATGGCGTTTCGAGCAGGCGCGGCTCTGGAGCGGCAGCGGCGGGGAGGAGTTCAAAACCCGCTATCCGGAGATCGTCAAGCTCTTGCAGGAGAACCTGCTGACCAACCCGAAGGACCATGCCAGCCGGCTGCTCCTGGCCCAGACGTATGAGAGAGCCAGTGAGTGGTCGCTGGCCGCGACCACGTATCAGGAGCTCCAACGCGCCCTGCCCGATAACGTGCCGATTCTCGTACGCACCATTGCGACCCTCTACCAGGCGAAGGATTATGATGCGGCCCGGCGCCTTCTCGATCAAGCAGATCGGCGGAACCTGCACGACCCCGGTTTGGACAAGCTGCGATTGTGGGACGATGCCCAACAGGGCAAGTTAACTGAGGTGGAGATCGCCCTGGAAAAAATGGTGAGCCGAGACCCGAACGATACGGCCTCCGGTCTGAGGCTTGCGGCGATTTACACGCAACAGAAGAAGTATGGCGAGGCCCAGAAGATTCTCGACCATCTCAGGACCAAGATGCCGGATTCGATGCCTGTGGCGACAGTCCAGATCAACCTTTACATCCAGCAGGGCAAAGCCGAGGAGGCGATCCGGCTCTGCAGCCAGATCGTGGACAAGCTCCCTAACGCACCGGCCTATATGCTTCGCGCGAGAGTCTACACGGCTCTGAAACAATACGAGAAGCCGTCGGAGGACTTCTACGCGAAGGCGTTGGAGGACTTCGGCCGAATCATCGCCTTGGATCCCAAGAATGCGGAAAGCAGGGCGTCGCGTGCTGACTTTTATCGTGTGATCCGCCGAGCTCGGGATGGGGTTCCCGATATCCGGAAAGCCTTGGAGCTGGCGCCGGACAACAGGACGCTGCAACGGCTTGCGGTCATGCTGTTTGTCGACTCGAGAGATCCATCCCTCCTCGGCGAAGCCGAAACCCTCCTGGACAAGGCTCTAGCCCCCTTGGAGAAGGCGCCTCCGACCAGCGCCCAGGGGCCTGAACTGGCGGAGTATGCCCAGTTACTGATGCTCAAGGCCCAGATCCTTGTGACCAAGGGCAGCGGCCCGGGAATCGACGAGGCCTGCCGCATCCTGCGCGATGTGACCGCCCGCCAGCCGGCGCTGCCGGAGGCATGGCGATTGCTGGGCCAGATCGAGCTGGATCAGGAAGAGCCCGACAAGGCGCTGGACGTGGCCGTGCAAGGGCTGGTGCACAACAAGGGCAGCGGACCGTTGCTCTTGCTCAAGGCCCGCGCCGAGAAGGCACGCTCGCCGGCCATGGCGGCCCTGACGCTCAAGGAATTGCTGGATCAGGAACCCAATAACGTGCAGGTCCTGATCGATCTGGCCGACGCCTACGCCCGTTCCGGGCACGCCAAGCAGGCCGTCGATTTGCTGGGTCAGAAGCTGAAGCTGCCCGAGTTCAAAGATTACGCACGCCGACTCTGTGAAATCGCTTACGCGGAAGCCCAGTACGCCAACGGGCAGCGGGATGAAGCACTGGCCCTCTTTGATAAGCTCACGCAGGCGGATCCGAATGATGCCACGCCGACGATGAGTCTGGCGCAACAACTGCGGCGAGAGCGGCTATGGACAGAGATGAACCAGCTCGTGCGCCGCTGGCTTGCCACCCATCCGAACGATGCGGACGTGGCCACGAGGATTGCCGGAGTGCTGCGTGCCGCCGGTGACAAGCAGGCCCTTCTCATAGGCGAGGACATCCTGCGGATGACCCTGGATCGCAACCCGCGATCCCTGGGGGCCCTGAGCTTGCTGGCCATGATGATGCAGGATGAAGGACGCAACGAGGATTCGGCGGAGCGCTATCGCAAGGTCCTGGAAATCGATCCGAAGAATGTGATCGCCATGAACAATCTCGCGTGGATCCTCTGCGACCGAGAGAACCGGCCGCAGAAGGAGTACAAGGAGGCCCTGGAATTGGCCCAGAAGGGTCTCCAGATCGTCTCCGACAACGTGGATCTTCTCGATACGCGCGGGTATGCGTACTACCACTTGGGCGAATTCGACAAAGCGATGGCGGATTTCGACAAGTGCATCAAGCTTTATCCGGCTAATTCGCCGTTGGTGGCCACGCCGCGCTTCCACATGGCGCTTGTTTATGCGGCGATGAAACGCAATGCCGAGGCCGTGGGACACCTGCGGACGGCCCAGGATACCAACCGGTCGAATCTCCGGGCGGCCGGGGAGCAGGCCCAGGCCGGACGCGTGACCTATGCGATCAAGGTGCTTCGGGATGCCTTGCAGTTGCAGGAACAGATGGAGCCGCTCCGGGTGGCTTTGGGGCTGTCGGAAACCAGTGGCCTGTCAGCCCAGGAGGTGGCGAAGGCCAAGACTCTGCTGGAGCGATTGCAGAAGGGGATCTGAGAGCAGACTCAGGACGGCGGATCAATCATCGCCTCCATTGCGTGGCATAGAGACGCGACTCGTCTTGCGTTCGTGCCACGGAATGGAGGCGATTCTTTGCGCGGACAAACAGATAGATTCCGCCGGGCCGGACCCTACTGGTCACGCTCAGCCCTGGGACGGTTTGCGCCAATCGCCGATGCCATCCCACCAGTAGGAGAGATAGTCGCAGGGTGCAGACGGGAGCGAGCAGGAGGGGGCCTGGAGGACCGCGTTGCTGTCTGTCGTCCGTCCTAGGCCTTGGGTCTTGGGCTCTTCTTCCCGGGCGGCATAGATCGCCATCTCGTGGAGTTGACGCATGCAGGTTAGGCCGCCGAGACGCCAAGCCTGGGCGCCGATATCGACGGCTTCCTGTTCGGCCTGCGCCCACTGGTTGGCATCGCAGGCGAGCAGGACGGCAAGCCTCTGGGCCTGCGCGTGCAGCTTCTGCTGCCGTTGCTGATGGTCTCGCTCTTCCCGTGCGAAGGCTTCGGCCAGCAGGTGCTCTCGTTTCTCCTGGCGTGCCCGCCGCTGCGCCTCGGCCTGGGCCAGCCGCTCCATGCGATGTCGGCGACTGGCCGGCACGAGCATCTCGATCATTCCTACGGCGGGATCGACTGCGATCCACATGGCGGACGTGGTGTACAGCGTTCCCATGGCCACCCACAAGAGAAACCGGTCGAGCCGGGTCACTCCCATCATGCCCAGCGTGCTGGCCAATCCACCGATCACCGGCATCGCCACATAGAGCGCCATGTAGTAGCTGGAGGTGGTGAGCGGATGCTCGACCTCGATCTGCTGAGTCTCATCGATCCCGCGATACAGGGCGAACAGGTACAGACTGATCAGGAGCAAGACGACCAGGGCGGACAGTCCGGATAAAGAGAAAATCAGCCACCACTTGAAGCCGGCTTCCCAGAGCTTCCACACGAGGACATAGCCGATGCAGGCGGTAAACCAGACCGTACTTAGCAGATGAATCCGTCGTAGGGCTCGCCTTCCGGTCATGTTTCAGTTCTCAACTCTCAGTCCTCAGTTCCCAATTCTCAGGCGGGTTGGCAATCCTCAGCCAACCGTCAACCGTCAACCGAGAACTGTCAACTGTCGATTGAATTCTATCGACCGTAGCCGCCGGTGGGCATGTAGCCTTGAGCCGATGCGGGCGGGTTCTGGACGAGGTACGCACCGTAGAAGGCCCGCGCGACCGGCGAGATGAATTCCTCGATCACCATCCCGATCTGCGCAAAAACGGTCGGCGGAACGTAGACGATATCCCCTTCCTGCAGGAGGACGTCCTTGCTCGTATCGCCATGGCCCGCCATCTTTTTATAGTCCAACCGGAAGACCAGGAACTCGGTGCCTTCCTGACCCGCCGGACGGACTACCTGGATGACTCTCTGCCAAGCCATAGAGTTGGGCTGGGCCTCGCTGATGGCCATGAGCGTGCTGTCCCGCCCGGTGTAATTTCTGGGTCCGGGCCGCGCGACTTGTCCCAGCACGTAGTAAACGTGACTGGCAAAGACGGCGATGCGAACATCCACGGCGTGATCTTCAGACAAGGTGTAATGGTCTTTGACTCGCTTGCCGACATCGATGGAGATCTCCTCGGGGGTCTTGCCGGCGACCTCGAACTCCCCCAACACCTCGAAACTGACCTTGCCATCGGGTCGGACCCGCTGCCGTTGCAGGTTGACTTCCGGAACCTGGGCACAGCGGAGCTCCAGTTCATCAGGCGGCTGCACGACGTAACGGTCGGCCGTCACATTGGTCTCATAGGGCTTGGTCCATGCCTGAATGTTCTCCGGCTTGGCGTAGCACCCCGCCAACAGAGTCGCACACGCAAGGACAGCCGCCACGCTCAGTGTCTTCGATCGATCCATGCTGAATCTCCTTTTTGCCATGGATTTATAGGACCCATCCGCGTCGCGTGTCCGATGCCGTGAACTCTCCGCGCAACGACGCGCGACCTTATACTGTACATCGTTCATTGCGTCAAGATTCTTAAGGAAATTGATGATTGATAATGGAGGATTGATGGTAGATACTTGTAGTCATCAATCGCCAATCGTCCATGATCAATCGTTCATCGGAGTTCGCGATGATGACGAGAACGACGCCGGACAGTGTGAAAAAGCGCGATGGGGCCATCGTTCCTTTCGATGGCTTGAAGATCGAGCACGCTATCCGGCGGGCCGCCTTCGACGTGCGGTGCCGCCAGGATCACGCCGATGCCATCGCCCGGCGCGTGAAGGACCTCGTGATCGACCGCCTCGCCCCGTTGTACCAGAACAAGATCCCCGGGGTGGAGGAGATTCAAGATGCCATCGAAGCCACCCTGATGGAGGAGGGCTATGGCGGAATCGCCAAAAGCTACATTCTCTACCGTGAGAACCGCTCGCAGGTGCGTTTCGCCAAATCGGCTCTGGGGTTGACGGACGATCTGAAGCTGCCGGTCAACGCCGTCGAAGTCCTCAAGAGACGCTATCTGCTCAAGGACGACCGTCGGCAGATCATCGAGACGCCGAGCGGGCTGTTCCGAAGGGTGGCCCACCATGTCGCTCAGGCCGAGGCCAATTATCGCTCGGACCTGGAGACCGGCGAAGTGGAAGACGCATTTTATCGAATGATGCGCGATCGCGAGTTCATGCCCAGCTCGCCGACCCTGATGAACGCCGGCACGCCGCTCGGGCAACTGTCCGCCTGCTTCGTTCTTCCGGTGGAGGATTCCGTCGAAGGCATCTTCAAGACCCTGGCCGACATGGCGCGGATTCACCAGACAGGGGGCGGCACCGGCTTCGATTTCTCGCACCTGCGTCCGCGGGGCGACCTTGTGGGCTCGACCAAAGGGCACGCCTCCGGCCCCCTTTCTTTCATGAGCATCTTCGACAAGGCGACCGAGGTGATCGTCCAGGGCGGCCGGCGCCGGGGCGCGAATATGGGGGTTCTCCGCTGCGACCACCCTGATATCATCGATTTTATCGAAGCCAAGGTAGGCTCGAATGCGCTGCGCAACTTCAACTTGTCCGTGGGCGTCACGGACAAGTTTATGCGGGCGGTGGTGGGCAACCGGCCGTTTGATCTGCTGAATCCTCGGACGGGCAGGAGCGTCAGGCAGCTCGGCGCTCACTCCTTGTTCGATCTGATCGTCAATGCCGCTTGGCGGACGGGTGACCCGGGACTGATCTTTCTCGACCACGTCAACCGGCGCAATCCGACGCCCGCGCTGGGCTCGATCGAGGCGACCAATCCCTGCGGCGAGGTGCCGCTGCTGCCCTACGAGAGCTGCGTCCTGGCCTCGATCAACCTCGACAGAATGACCAAGGATCGAGCGGCCGGCGCACGGGTTGGCAGCGCCGCCGTGGACTGGGACAAGCTGCGGGACAGAATTCACTGGGGCATCCGTTTCCTCGATGACGTGATCGACGTGAACGGATATCCGCTTGAATCCATACGGGCCATGGCGTCCGGCAACCGCAAGATCGGTCTTGGCCTCATGGGTTTCGCCGACCTGCTCATCCGGCTGGGAATCCCGTACAACAGCCGCGCGGCCGTCACGTTCGCGGCCCGGCTCATGCGCTTCGTACACCGGGAGTCTTCGGCGGCGTCCGAGAAACTGGCGACGGAGAGGGGTGTTTTCCCGAATTTCGAAAAGTCGATCTACCTCCAAGACAATCGCAGACTGCGCAACGCCACGGTCAACACGATTGCCCCGACGGGCACGATCAGCATCATCGCGGGCTGCTCCAGCGGGATCGAGCCGCTGTTTGCGGTCAGTTTCGTTCGTAACGTCCTGTCCGGCACTCGGCTCTTCGAGAGCCATCCGTTCTTCGAGGAGGTGGCCAAGGACCGGGGCTTCCACAGCCAGGAGTTGCTGGCCGAGGTGGCGAAGCACCCATCGCTGGCCGCGATCAAGGACATTCCGAGCGACGTGAGGAGGCTCTTCGTGACGGCGTTTGACGTGGCCCCGCGCCAGCATCTTGAGATCCAGGCGGCGTTTCAGCGGTCTACCGACAATGCCGTGTCGAAAACGATCAATCTGCCGGCCGATGCGACCGTTGAGGATGTCCGCGGGATCTACCTCGACGCCCATCGGCTCAAATGCAAAGGCATTACGATCTACCGGTACGGTTCCAAGTCCGGCCAGGTTCTCTCGGTGGGCGAGGAGGGAGAGTCTCGGTCTGATGAGTCGCCGGATTTCGTCGCGGTCGGTCAGGAGTATGCCGGCGGGTGCACCGGCGGCATCTGCGATTTCTGAGCCGGCCGACGAGGCGTCTCCTGCGGATTTCGAGAACACGCTGACGCGGCGGCGCGTTGTCATCCTGAGCCGCAGGCGAAGGATCTGGCCACCGAATGAGAGATTTCGTCCATTCGCAGCCCAGATCCTTCACTTTGCTGTGCTGCGTTCAGGATGACAAATGCCTCGCACGGACGAATCATGATCCGTGTTCCTCTTACTTGCGGCCTTTTGCCTTTTGGCTCTGCGGCCGGGGGCCTCCATAGTACGGGTAGCCGTCGAAGGCGTCCCCCTTGCCGAAGGCACGCGGATCGCCCGTGGCCTTCAATTCCGCCATCAGCCTTGCAGCCAGCTCCTCCTTCACTTTGGCATACGGAGGGTCGTCGGCGACATTGTTGAGCTGGTCCGGGTCCTTTCGCAGGTCATAAAGCTCTTCCGGTGGCCGCTTCGCCACGGCCAGGTCGAACAATCGTTTCACGCCGGGATCGTCCCGATGCTCGATCATGTAGATCTTCGTCGGCGAATCGTCAATGTCGCCGTAGGTCCAGTTGGGGTGGTAAGGTTCGCCGCCGCCCACCGGATCGCCGGCGGGCCATCGGTCCGGCTTGGAATTGCGAATATAAAGGTACTCGTAAGTCCGTATTGCCCGGCACGGATAGCCGAGCCCGCCCTTGCGCACCCAGGCGTGGCGTTCCTTGCCGGTCAGGACGTGGTCCCTCGTGAGGTCGATCCGGCCCGACTTGTCCGAGGTCAGGATGCCCAGCAGGCTGCGGCCCGTCATCTCGGCCAGCGGCGTTATGCCTGCGGCTTCCAGGAACGTCGGCGCGAGGTCTTGCAGGCTGACGAAATCCTCGACGGCTCGTCCACCCCTGACTTGTGCGGGCCATCGCATGGCCAGCGGCACGCTCGTCCCGGAGTCATAGAGATTGCTCTTGCATCGTGGAAAAGGCAGCCCGTTGTCTCCGCTCATCACGACCAGCGTGTTTTCCAACTCGCCTTCTTCTTCGAGCACTCTCAGCATCTCGCCGACTTCCCGGTCGAATCGCTGCACTTCCCAGAAGTAGTCGCAGAGGTCCTTGCGGACGGTCTCGTTGTCGGGCAGGCACGTCGGCACCTTCACATCCTCCGGCCTCATCCCGCTCTTGACGCCCGACTGCCATTCGTAAGGGCGATGGGGATCGTTGCTGCCGAACCAGAAGCAAAATGGAGCGTCTTTGGGCTTGGCCGCGAGGAATGCGTTGAAGTCCTTGTAGGACGGCCCCGCCGGGTTTCGCGTCCGGCCGCCCGGTTGGGGCTGTCCCGGTCCCCAGCCCTTGCGGGTGACGCCGACGTGGTAGCCGGTCTTCTCCAGCAAATCGGGATACACGGCGAACTTGGCGGGCAGGGTGCTCCAGAGGTTCCCTCCCTCTTCCAGCCGCCAGTGCCATTGCCCTGTGACAATCGAGCCTCGCGAGGGTGTGCACGAGGGGGCGGTCACGAAGGCATTCTGGAACAGGACGCCTTCGCGGGCGACGCGGTCAAACGTGGGGGTCTTGATCACCTTGTCCCCCGCGATGCTCGCGTGCGGCCCGGACCAATCATCCGCAAGGCAGAACAGGATGTTCGGCCGCCGCTTGCGATCGCTCGGCGACTGTGCCCTCGTGTCACAAGATCCAGAAGACGCAGCCCAGGCCGCACCCAGGCCGGCTGCTCTCAGGAACTCTCGACGTGTGGTTCGATTCATACCCGTTGCTCCTTACCGGACAGTCAGTTGCAGAATGCGTTGCGTGCTCTCCGTGACCTTCACCTGTTCGCTCATACGAATGGGGCAGACCCAGACGATTCTCTCGCGATCTGCGAAGATCAGGATTTGCTCCCGCAGGTCGCGAGACACTTTCGCGGTCGTCAGGAACTTGCCGATTCTCTTTTCGCCCGTCATTCCCAGCGGCCGGAACCTATCACCGGGCCGGCGCGTCCGCACGACGATAGGCTGCTTTACCCGATCGAGGTCAAGATGCTCGACGAAGCGGCTCTTGTCACCCTCGATCCTCGCCGCGTCGAATTCCCCCTGCGGAAGAATCCTTGCCTCGATCTCACGTTCCGCGAATCGGATCCTCCCAGGCACTGGGAGGGTCGTCGGAGCAGGGCTCGCCGCGGCCAGCACCACTGTGCCTGTCGGTCTCGGGGTGCTCAGGACGATCTGTTCGCCTTCCCGCCGGGCAAGCGACCCACGGGGAAGCGGGACGCTCTCCCCGCCCACGTTTCGGCGGGCCAATTGCAGGATGCTCCTGTAGTGGGCTTGGACCAGATCCCTCTCGCCGACGGCCATGCTCACGAGCGTCCTTCGAATCAGTTCAACCGCGACGAGTTCGGGCAGCGCGGCCAGTCCCGGCGCACGGATAACGATCTTGCCCTCCCCGTGTTCCACGACTCTCGACCACGCTTCTTCGGCTTCTCGTTCGACGCGATCATGAAGCTTCTGCGCGGAGGCGGCGAGTGCGGATAACTCTTCGGTCAGGCAACCCTGTGCCTCCTGCTGCAAGAAGGGCAACAGTTTGTGCCGAAGGTAGTTTCGGGTATAGGCCGTGTCCGCGTTCGTCTGGTCTTCACGCCAGCGCAGATCACGCGTCTCAAGATACTGGACGATCTCGTGACGGGTCACGCACAAGAGGGGGCTGGCAAGCCGCAGGTCGCCGACCCAGCGCATCGGCCGGATGCCGGCGAGGCCGCGAAAGCCGGTCCCGCGCAGCAGCCGATGAAGGACCGTCTCCGCGTTGTCGTTCTTCTGGTGGCCTGTGCACACCCACGTGCATCTGTGGCCGCGTGCCAGCGCGCCGAGATTCGTGAGACGCAGTTGTCGCGCCGCTGTTTCTATTGACAACCTATGTGCTTGCGCGTAGCCCCGCACCTCGACGGCCCGGGCGACCACCGGCACTTTGAGCTGGTCTGCCTGCTCGACGACGAACCGCTCGTCGGCATCGCTCGCCGGGCCGCGCAACTGGTGATTGATATGGGCGCAAACGAGGTCCGGCTCGAGCCATCCTTGTGCCTTCAGGGTCACCAGGACGTGCGCAAGGGCGATGGAGTCGGCCCCGCCGGAGACCGCGAGCAGGATTCGATCGGCCCCCGCGAATAGCCCGTGCCGGCGGATGAACTCGGCCACTGTCCCTTCAAGTCGGTCCGGCATTTGGCGCGCCCGGAAAACAAAGAAACGGGTCCGACATGCCGTCAGACCCGTTGCGTCGCGATCGTTGGGGGACGCATTCCAGTCCCTGTAGAGCAGGCCAGGATCGCCTCGCCACGCTGGCCGCCTTACTTGGGGGCATCCTTGGACGTGTTCAGCTCCTGGACCCGCCTTTCGGCCATGGACTTCAGGTCCACGAACTGCGCCTCCTTGACGATGGCCTCCTGGTAGACCTGCAGCGCCTCGGCGCGGCGGTGCAGCTTTCTGTCCAAGATGTCCGCCGCTTTGAACCGGGCCGGATACGGCGTGGCGGGGTCCCACTGATAGGCTCTCTGGTAGAACGCCAGGGCGATCGTGTAGTCCCCGAGGCCTTCATGAATACGAGCCATCTTGTACGCGGCGTCGTCAATCTTGTCGCTCGTTGGGTACCGGCTGATCAACTCCCCGTACTTGCGGAGGGCCGCCCGCAGCATCTCCACGTCCTTGGTCAGCGCCACCGGAATCACCCCGGCATCCCGGTTGAGCTTCTCGGCCTCGTTGTACAATTGATCGGCCGCGGCGATGTTCTCCGTGGCCTTGAGAGTCGCCGGCATTACCTGGGCCTCAATGATGTACTGGTACTGGGGGATTCGATCCAGCGCCGTCAACTCCTGCTTGGCCCAGACCACCTTCTCGTGGTTGCCGGAGGCGCTGTAGTATTGCACCAGGGCCTGCAAACTGCGTTGATAGGCTTGACGATTTGAGGCCATCTTCTCGACAAGGTCGATCTCGTCGGCCGATGTCGGCACGGCCAATGGCTTGTTGGGTTCGCTCACATAGGGGGCGGCCCGCGTCGGCAGTCTTTGACTTGTCCCGGTGTTGGCTTCGCACCCTACGAAAAGGGTCAGTAGAAGAATCACAGCCGCAGTTGTAACGATCCTTGTCATTCGATGGCCTCCTAAAGCTCTGCCATTGTCTTGCTTGCCGGTCTGGATCACGCACAGGGGTCTCCGCCTCCGCCGTTTACCACCGGCGTGTCAATATGGATAATTAAGCCCAAGTCGCCCCGCGCGTCAAGCCCCAAGGACGCGAAAAAGTAGCGAATCCCTGCTTTATCTTCGTGAGGGAGCGCAATTGATTCGGGCGTTCCGGCGCTATTCTGCACGGATTTCGCCTTGCCTGCCTGCCGCCGACTCGTATAATGATCCCGGGGGTATGGACAGTGCTAACTCGTTTAGGGACGGTTGTTTATGACTCGCAAATGGACGGCGGACGAGCTCCTGGAGAAGGTCAGGGGCTTTCAGGCGGCGTGCGTCATCACGGCCGGTGCCGATCTCGACCTGTTCACGGCGTTGGGCAGCACGCCGATGACGGCCGAGGGATTGGCCAAGAGGATCACGGCCGACCCGCGGGCGACCGCCGTTCTTCTCGATGCGCTTGCCGCCCTGGAGTTGTTGGTGAAGAGGGGCGACCTGTACGAGGTCCCGGCGGGTATCGCCGCGCTGCTGACGGCGGACTCGCCGGTCAATGTCCTTGCCGGAGTCCGGCATCAGGGCAACTGCCTGCGCCGCTGGGACCAGCTTGCCCGCGTCGTGCAGACGGGCCGACCGGCCCGCAGGGAGCCCAGTATCCGGGGCCAGGCTGGTGACTGCGAGTCCTTCATCAGTGCCATGAACAGCTTCTCCGGGCCAATGGTCGTACAGATCGTGGAGAGATTATCGCCCCTGCGGTTCCAGCGGATGCTGGATATCGGCGGGGCCTCGGGCACATGGACAATCGCGTTTCTTCGGGCCGTGCCGGAGGTGACGGCGGTCCTCTTTGACCTGCCCGAGGTCATGCCGCTGGCCCGAGAGCGGCTCGCCCGTGCGGGCCTGGCCGACCGGGTCAGTTTCGTGGCGGGCGACTTCTACACCGATGCCCTTCCAGGCGGGGCGGACTTCGCCTGGCTCAGTGCCATCGCCCACCAGAACTCCCGCGAGCAGAACCGTGTTCTTTACCGGAAGATCTACTCAGCTCTTGTGGCGGGGGGCAGCTTGGTCATTCGAGATGTCGTGATGGATGCGTCAAAAACACAACCCGTGGCCGGTGCGCTGTTCGCCGTCAACATGCTCGTCGGCACGGAAGGCGGCGGCACGTTCACCTTCGACGAATTCGCGCAAGACCTGACCTCGGCAGGGTTTACGGATGTCGATCTGGTCCATCAGGGGCAGGCCATGGACTCGTTGATCCGCGCGCGAAAATCCTGAGAGGGTGTTTGAGAAGTCGCTTTGTCGTAGCATGGGCATCTTGCCCATGTGTCACAGGGCCATCTTGGCCCTGGAAGTCGTCGTTTTTCCACGGGCGAGACGCCCGTGCTACTTTTCAAACACCTTCTAACACAATGACGATTCGGTGCCCAACTGCTCCCCATTGTCATTCCCGCGAAGGCGGGAATCCAGAAACGCCGTGGCTTTCCTGGACCGGCGCCCATTCGACTTCCCTCAGGGCAGGCTCCGCGCAAGGGGGACAGAGGGGGACGTCCGCACTCATTCGGTCAGAGGTTCTAACAGCTTGTCTGGCTGCCAAAGTTCCTTCGCGAAGAAATCCCGCGACCGTCCCTTCAACAGGCTCAGGACAGGCTTGACAACGGCTTGCTCATTGATGTCCCCGGAATTCCGAGAAGAGTCGCGTAGGATCATTCAAAACACTTACTGAATTTCGCATAATACAGTGACAAGTCACTCAAAAAAAAGACCGGTGTGCTCCAAGAACCCGAACAGGAGTTGTCCGTTCTGTTGCACACGCTCCATGCCATCCTCCACCGCTTGCCCCACCTCCCCGAGGT
>JAPLMX010000001.1 GCA_026386805.1 Phycisphaerae bacterium
GGACCGCAACAGGGTGGCGCTACTGGAGTTCCTCTTTCCCTTCACGATTCTTGACTTCGATCAGAATGCTTCCGTTGACTATGGGCGGATCCGATCGTTGCTGGAGTCCAAGGGAAGACCGATTGGCCCCATGGATTTGCTCCTGTACATGCGCTGGGTGAGCCGCCGGCCCACGCGCCTTGACGCCTTCCTGGCGAATTCCGGAGGGACACGGGGTCAGGTCTTGCAATAGTAATTATTCGGGGGGCACGGGGAAAGGGGGGCAAACCTACCCATCTCACATTCTCTCCGGGGCCACAGGACTATTGAGGACAGGTATGGTCTTTTGGGCTCGGGTGTACCTGTGAGAAAGGGCTGTCCCCCATCCCTACGCGCAGATTCGTTGCAGGTCGGCCATTGTCAGTTCGTCGAGGCGGGCGACGACTTTGTCGGCCTGCTTCAACTGGGCGGCGTCGTAGGTGTTCGTCACGGCGATCGTGCGCATGCCGGCGGCCTTGGCGGCTTTGAGGCCCCAGTGAGAGTCCTCGATCACAATGCAGCGTTCCGGCGTGAGGGGTTCCGGCCAGAGGTCGTTGAGCTTCTCCAGGGCCAGGAGGAACCCCTCCGGGTCGGGCTTGCCGCGTTTGACCTCCTCGGCCGAGACAATCACGTCGAAGGAGCCGCGCAAGCTCGCCTCTTCCAGGATCAGCTCGATCTCGGCGCGCAGGGCGCCCGAGCAGATCGCGATCGGGACTTTGGCCGCCGACAGCGTCTCGAGGAATTCTCGCACGCCCTCGATGATCTTGCCCTCGGTTCTCGCCAACTGCTCGAAGATGCGAGTCTTCTGCTGGCCCAGGTTCTTGATCTGCGGCTCCTGGATCGGCAGCCGGCCCTCGGTGATGAGCGCCCGGAAGCAATCGGCGTCGCTCATGCCGAGGTACTCCTTGTAGTACTTGGGCTTGGTGAGCTGGATGCCATACTGCGCCAGGACCGCGTTGAAGGCGCGAAAGTGCAGGATCTCGGAATCCGTGATCACGCCGTCAAAATCGAATATCACCGCCCGTAGCATAGATCCCACACGATTGATAAGGGATGATTGATTATTAAATGAGGAGTCCCAGCCTTCCTTCTTCAATCATCCATCACAAATCATCCATCATCAATTCCTTACGCTTCCGGCACCGGGCCGACCAGGGCTTCATAATTGTTGAACGTGGATCTGTCCCCCTGACGGATCAGATCGGTCAGGGCCTTGATCTTCGGTGCGTTCTTCTCGACGTATCGTCTTGCCAGTATCGCCTTACGCTGCTTCATGGGGATCATTTGGCCGTTGCGGCCGGGCCCGCTGCCGGCGACGGGGACGTTCATCTCGACCTTTGTGCCGGCCTGCCCGCAGAGCAGGTAGCCGGTGATCAAGTCAATGGCGACATCCACCAACGCCCGGCCATAGAGGTCCATATAGTCGTTGCCTTGGCCCTTGGTGAATTCGATGGCCGCGTTCAACTGCTGTGTCCCCTCGGCCAGCTTTGCGAGCAGGTCGCCCACTTGCGGGTCGTACTCCAGGGCGGACAAGACGGCCAGGTATTTCTCCGCCGTGCCGCTGCACACGCCGCGAACCGCCGCGACGACCTGCAACTGACTGGTGCCCTCGTAGATCGTTGTGATGCGGGCGTCGCGAAGGTGCCGCTCGCAGGCGTAGTCCCGCATAAAGCCGCTGCCGCCGAGGACCTGCATTGAGTCGTAGGCGACGCGATTGCACATCTCCGAGCAGTAATACTTGCTCATGGGCGTCAGCATGCCCGCGAAACGCCTGTACAGGCGGGCATTGTCCTTGACCCGCTTCGACTGCTCCTTGTCCTGCGGCGGGTTGTTCTCGGCCTGGGTATTGTACCCGATGGCCAGGTCCACCACGCGGGAGGCGTCATAGAGCAGAGCGCGTCCGGCCTCGAGGGCGAGTCTCATGTCGATCAGCATATCCCGCACGGCGGGCAGTTTCTCAATGGCGACGGAGAACTGCTTGCGACTGGCCGCATAGTCACGGGCGATGCGGTAGGTGGCCTCAGCGATCCCCATCGACTGCGCCGCAATCCCGATCCGTGCGCCATTCATCAGGGTGGCGACGTAAGGCACGAGGCCCCGCTGTCTTTCGCCGATCAGCTCGCACGGCGTATGATCGAAGAAGATCTCGCAGGTCGGCGAGCCGTGAATGCCCAGCTTGTCTTCGAGCCGGCGGATGTGCACCGTCGGGCCGGGTCCGCAGACGAACAGGCTCAGGCCCAGGCCGCCACTGCGGTCCGGCTCGCTTCGCGACAGCACCAGAAGCACGTCACCGCAGCCATTCGTGATGAAGCGCTTGACGCCGTGGAGGAACCATCGGCCCTCGGCGTCCTGGTACGCCCGCAGCTTCACCGCCTGAAGGTCCGAGCCGGCGTCCGGCTCCGTCAGCACCATCGCGCCGGTGACCTTGCCGCTGGCGAAGGCCGGCAGGTACTTTTGCTTGATCTCTTCCGAGGCGAAGGCGTTGATCGTATCGGCGATGCCCTGGAGGCCGAAGATGTTCATCAGCGAGGCGTCGGCCCGGGAGAGGATCTCGACGGCCATCGAGTAGACGAGATTCGGGAAGTTCAGGCCGCCAAAGCGGTGGGGCAGGGTGAAGCCCATCACTTCCGCCTGGCCGAGTTTCTCGATCGCCTCCCGGATGCCCTTGGGCCGGGTCACGGTGCCGTCTTCGTTGAGCTGGTTGCCTTCGCGGTCCACGTCCTCGGCGCGCGGGGCGATGAAGTCCGCAGACAGCTCGCCCAGCGATTCCAGCACCATCTCGTAGTTGCGGACCGCCTCCTGCTCGCTGCCCGGTGCGTAATCGAACTCGCCGGCGAACCGGAAGTCCTCTTCAAATGCCTTCGCCAACTGCCCCAGATCGATGTGCCGGAACAGGAACTGGATGTCTTCATTATCTCGGTAAAAGTTTCCCATGTCCTACCCTGAGAATCCTCATCAATTCGTAGGGTGTGCTGTGCACACCAATCTGAAGGTCGATGCGACAGAGGCGGTGTGCATAGCACACCCTACCGCTGCCGCCCGTTCGCGCGGCCGACCTCCGGTGTCAATCCTTGATTCCTTTTTCCTTGATCGCTCTGATCATCCTAGGCACGACCTCGTTCAAATCGCCCAGGATCTTGTAGTGGGCGACGTTGAAAATCGGAGCTTCGGGATCGTTGTTGATCGCCACGATCTTCTGGCTCTGGACCATGCCGGCCTGATGCTGGATCGCGCCGCTGATGCCGACCGCGATGTACAGGCTCGGCCGGACCGTGGTTCCGGTCTGGCCCACCTGGTGGTCGTGGTCGATAAAGCCCAGATCGATCGCGGCACGTGTGGCGGCGGGGGCGGCCCCTAAGCAATTGGCCAGATCCCAGATCAGCTTGAAGTTGTCCTTGCTGCCGAGGCCGGCGCCGCCGGCGACGATGATGCGAGCCGCTTTGAGATCGACCTTCTTCGGCCGCGTATGCTCTTCCAGAATCTCCAGGGGCAGGTCGCCATTGGCCAGCTTCACGCTTTCCTTGATAATCTCGCCGCGACGCTTCGCATCCGCCTGGGGCATCGGCATCACGCCCTCGCGGACGGTCGCCATCTGCGGCCAGCGGTCGTAGTTGATGATGGTCGCGATGATGTTGCCGCCGAAGGCGGGCCGGATTTGGAACAGCAGGTTCTTATGGAGTTCGCCGTCTTTGGCCGTCTGATGGTCGCCGATCTGCAGGTCGGTGCAGTCGGCGGTCAATCCCGCCTTGGCCGCACTGGCGATGCGCGGCGCCAAATCCCGGCCCGACACCGTCGCGCCGTAGAGCACGATCTGTGGCTTATGCTTGTGGATCAGGTCGAAGATGACCTTGGCATAGCTATTGGTCTGGTAAGCCCCGAGGGACGGGTGCTCGACCAAATAGACCCTATCAGCACCGTGCTGGACCAGCTTGGTGCCCAAGCCCTTAACGCCATCGCCGAGGAGCACGGCCGCCAGTTTCACCTTCAACGTATCCGCCAGATGTCGCGCCTTGCCCATCAGCTCCAGCGGCGTATCCTCCAGCCGCCCGCCATGCTGCTCGGCGAACACCCACACTTCACCTTGTCTATTCACATCGATCATAGCTCGAATCTCGTCAATTCCGTCTATACTGTCGCGAGAGCATCTTACAGAATAAGCTCCCTTTTGTCACCCTCGCGCAAGCGGCAAGGGCGGGATCGCTCTATATATTCGCCGCCCCTTGGGGGCTCTGCCCCCAAACCCCCGGCATTTGTCGCTTTAGGCCAATAGCATGGTAGAGGTGTTCGGTTTGCCTCTTGCTGACGGCCGATGTTGCCGATAGGCTGGAGTTGCTGCTGTGGAGGGTAGGGCTGGGTTCCCAAACGCGATGAAGCGCGTTTGGGGTCCCGTTCTGCTGGCAAGCACCCCGAGCGCCGCAGCAGTCCAGTGGCATGGGCGATGTCGTGATTGGGCCGGCATCGCCTTGCTCTTGCATCATGCTGCTGGCGCAAAGCGCAAAATGCCAGGGGTCCGGGGACAGCGTCCCCGGTCGTTCGACACTGCCGGAGCCGGACGAACTTTACATCGGAGGCTTCATAGGCGTCAATCATCTGTCAACTTCGCCTCCGCTGGCAATGTGGCTCGGATTGTCGCCTTCAGCTTCTCGCCGACTTCCTCTCGTTTGTCCGGGTCCGAGTCCCACAGTATGGTCAAGTGGTGGTTTGTGTCGAAGTGAGGACAGGACTTGGAGTCTTTGAATACCTCTCTCCTACATGTGTAGATGACTGGTTTCATCAATCCTTCAGCGTAGCCAGCTTCCCAGTAGGCACCAGCGTTCCCGTCCGTCAGGTCGGCGACAAGGAAACGCGACGCTCGTATTTTCACTCGAAGGTCGTCATCTATCAGCCCTGCTGGCTGGGGCGTATCCACCAGCCTAAGTAGCTCGAAACCGGTCTTGGCGACAGCATCTCTGAACACGCTTTCGAAGATGTCGGCTAGCTGCTTGTTATTGTACTGCATGGCCATGAACGCTTTGCGGCTGTCCGAGGTTGAGCGTTTGAGCTCCTCGTATCGCTCCCAACCGGTGAAAGACAATGTTACCTTCACCCAGATGTTCCCGGCTCCGCTTTTGTGCTCAATGAGTCCTTTGTCTCTCACGTACCGAAAGACGAGCTCGAATTCCTCGAAAGTTGCAGAGCCAACAATTGCCTGGATGGTCAATTGGTTGACGTCAACGTGCTCACCGGCGACCTTGATGTTATCTCCTATCCAGCGAACGAAATTCGCCGCCTGCTCGGGAAGAGATGGACGTGGTCCTGCGATGATGTCGTTTACCAGTTTCTCGGTCAAGACGATGGGGTCTCTTCTGGCCTTTTCTCCCATTGACTCATGTGTTTTGCGAATCCAATGACTCAGCGTAGCGATTTTACGAATGTCATCTTGGAGTACACTCTTCAAGGCGCCACCCCCGAAATCGTCCCGGAGCCAGAAGTCACCACAACGGTTGCAGGGATACTTGGTTTCAGTACCCGCGTGGCCATTGGCGACCGGACGCAGCTCTCCTTGGGCTGTGATTCCTGATTTGCACACGGGGCACGTACAGCTCATGTTCTGTCTGTCTGCCTCTACTTATGCGATGATTTTATCTTGGATCAATTCGTGGATCATGCCGGCGACGCCCTCGTCGGAGGGGGCGATGTCCTTGCTCTCTTTGGTCGCCAAGACGACGCTCTGGATGCGGTGGACCTTGGTAGGCGAGCCGCTCCGGCCGCACCAGGCGAGGTCCGCCTTGATGTCGTCCAGGTTCCATTGCCGGATCAGCAGGCCCTTGCGCTCCAGGGCGTCGGCCTGCTCTTTCGCCAGCCCTTTGATCGTCGCGTCGTCGGCGCTGGGATTGGCGGCTTTGACCTGCTGCTCGATCTCCGCCCGGGTGCGGGCGTTCTTGTACTTCATCATCTTGCGGGCCGCCCCCACGCGCGGCTCGGCCGCATCGCCCGTGACGGTCAGCAGGACGGGCAGCTTGGCCTTGACCCGCTGCCAGCCGTTGCCGATGTTGCGACGGAGCGTAATCGCTTTGCCTTCCAGGCTTTCCATCGCCTCGACGTATGTGATTTGCGTGATCCCGAGCTTCTCGGCCAACTGCGGGCCGACCTGGGCGGTGTCGCCGTCGATGGCCTGGCGTCCGCACAGAACGATATCATAGTCCAGCTTACGGACGGCGCAGCTCAGAATGTAGCTGGTCGCCAGCGTATCGCTGGCGGCGGCACGTGAGTCGGTGACCAGTACGGCGTCGTCCGCGCCGCGATAGAGCGCATCGCGTAGAATCCGGGTCGCTGCGGGAAGCCCCATCGTGATGACGGTAATCCGGCCGCCGAAGCGGTCCTTGATCTGCAAAGCCAGCTCCAGCGCGCTAAGGTCCTCGGGGTTGAAAATAGCCGGCAGGGCCGCCCGGTTCACCGTCCCATCGTCATTCATGACTTGGCCGGTAATCCGGTGCGTATCCGGCACCTGCTTGGCCAGCACCACACAATTATAACCCACCTACGGTCTCCTATTCACGATCGTCAAACGTCAGTCGGTTGCGCGGCTCGTTCCGGTTACGTCCGACGTCAAATTTGACGAGCCGCCCAACCGCCGGACGCACCGCGAGCCTTGCTGTTCGGATGCCATACTGTAGCGGTCTTTCCCGGCAGGTCAACCCAAAAGTGACGCGGGCCAGAACAAACGGCCGGAGGAGGTCGTATAAAAACCGTTCAAGTCCCATCGAGAATTCGCCGAAATGTCTTATAGCCGTCGGGTGTGAGTGGCAAGAAGTGCAAAAAACGTTTGACAGTCCCACTCACGGGCCGATAATGACCCCACGGATGGACAGTCGATGACAGCCGAAACAAGTTACGACACGATGTTCGGGCGGATGGCGGTGGACCAGGGGCTCTGCACGGATGAAGAGCTGCGCAAGGCCATCCAGGAGTACAAGGAACGCCGCAAGACCGATCCCCTCATGCTCCAGGACCTCATGATCGAGCTGGGGTACGTCACCGTCCACCAGGCGGAGCGGCTCAAAACGAGCATCCGGGAGAGCAAGGTCGCCGCTACGCAAATTCCGGGGTACAAGGTCCTCGGCAAGCTCGGGGCCGGGGCGATGGCCGTCGTCTACAAGGCCAAGCAGCTCAGCCTCAACCGCACCGTGGCGATCAAAGTCCTGCCCAAGCGGTTCACCGAAAACCCCGAGTACGTGCAGCGTTTCTACAAGGAAGGTCAGGCCGCCGGCAAGCTGAACCATCCGAATATCGTCCAGGCGATCGACGTCGGCGAGGCGGGGGGGTACCACTACTTTGTCATGGAATACGTCGAGGGTAAGACCATCGCCGACGACCTCGCCAATGGCCAGGTTTTCCCCGAGAAGGAGGCGGTGGAGATCATCATCCAGGTCTGCCACGCCCTGGAGCACGCCCACGCCCACGGCTTAGTGCACCGCGACGTCAAGCCCAAGAACATCATGATCAACACCCAGGGCGTGGTGAAGCTGGCCGATATGGGTCTGGCCCGCGAGACGACCGATATCGAGGCTGCTCAGAGCGAGGAAGGCAAAGCCTACGGCACGCCGTACTATATCTCGCCCGAGCAGATTCGCGGCAAGATCGACATCGACGGCCGGGCCGACATCTACGGCCTCGGTGCCACCTTCTACCACATGGTCACGGGCAAGGTGCCCTTCACCGGCGACGACTCCGCGGCGATTATGAGAAAGCACCTGAAAGAAAAGCTCGTGCCGCCCGATCACATCAACACCAGCCTCTCGGCCGGCGTCTCCGAGGTCATCGAAATCATGATGGCTAAGCACCGTGAGGACCGGTACAACAACGTGGAGGAACTCCTGACGGACCTGGAGGCTCTCCGCCAAGGCCATCCGCCGCTGCAGGCCCACAAGCGATTCGACGTCTCGGTGCTCGAACAGCTCGAGGAAGGCGACACCGTGGAAGTGGACCGGCCGGAAGACAGCGAGGAGACCATCACGCGGTATCGGCTCTATCTCCTGGTCCTGGGCGCCGTTTCTGCGATCTCGGTCGTCATCATCATTCTGATGCTGGTGCTGCGTAAGTAGTTGTCCGTTGTAGGATGGGCTTCAGCCCATGCGGATCATTGGGGTATGCGGGGCACAAGCAGCATGGGCTAAAGCCCATCCTACTCGCGGTCAACTTGCCTCGGTCGGGTGCCGATATGGATAGGTATGCCCAGAGGTGGAGCCAATTTCTCGTCGGAAGAGCTGGTTCGCGTCTTGAGCCACTACGATATCGGGATCGTACACCGGGTCAAGCCGCTGACGGCCGGGAACCGCCGGGCCCCAAAGGTCATTGTCACGGCGGATAAAGGCGTTTTCCTGCTCAAACGCCGGCCCCGGGGGCGGGACGACCTGGAACGTGTTGCGTTCGCCCACGCCGTCCAGCAGCATTTGGCCCAGCGGTCCTTTCCCGTGACGACGCTCTTGGCGACGACCGACGGGCAAGCGACCGCTCTGAGCCTCGAAACCCACATCTACGAGTTCTTCCGATTCGTGGCTGGCACCCGCTACGACGGCTCGGCCGAGGCCACGCGCGAGGCCGGCCGGCAGTTGGCGATGTTTCACAAGCATTTGGCCGATTTCGGCGTCCGCGAGGAACGGTCGCCCTGGTGTTATCACGACTCCGCGCTGGTGCGACGGCACCTGAAGCTGATCGGGTCCGATAAACGCACGGAGTCCGCCCGCAGGATGCAGGCGGTCGCCCAGGAATTGCTCCTGCGGTATGACAAATCCAGCACCCGTGTGAACGAGCTGGGTTTCGCGTCGTGGAAGCGTCAGGTCGTTCACGGCGACTGGCATCCGGGCAATCTGCTCTTCTCGGACGGTAAGATCGTGGCAGTGGTGGATTTCGATTCGATCCGTGTCGCGCCGCCGGCGACGGATTTGGCCAACGGCATGCTCCAGTTCTCCATCATCGCCGACCGGCCCAACCCGGCCGAGTGGCCCGCCCATTTCGACCGTGACCGGGTCCTCCAATTCTTCGAGGGCTACCGCGAGATCATCAAGCTCAGCGAGCGCAAGCGTTACGGCCTGGTGGACCTGATGATTGAGACGATGATCGCCGAGGCGGTCCTGCCGGTCGCCGCCACCGGCTTCTTCGGCCACCATTCGGGCCTGGAGTTCCTCGAAATGATCCTCCGCAAAACCAAGTGGCTCCGCCGCCAGCGTCACGACCTCCGCGAGACCATGCTAACGTAGCATGGGCGTCCCGCCCATGAAGCACACTGGCAGGATGACAGGATCGGGTTGGCCGCCGGAAATTGGCTTTGTTTTGCATAATTCCTCACCACAGAGACACAGAGTACCCAGAGAACCAAATCAAAACCATGTTCATAGCCGAATTCAGGCTTGTCTCTGTGATCTCCGTGCCTCGGTGGTGAACTCTCCGCACTCCGGCTACTGTTTTTTTTGCTTGCCTGCCCGCCACCCGTCTGCCATAATACTCCCCAGAAAAACACCCCAGACGAAGCTGCGACGAAGGCGTTGGAGCCCGTGTGGGCCGGACAGATGTGGTGAGGTCGAAATGAGCGGGATGCCCGCTGAGGTCCGAGGGCCGAGAGAAAAATGAGACGGAACAGAGAGAAAATGGAGGACTATCCCTAGTCACCCAAGCTTGGGATACAGGGGTAAATGTGCCGTGCATACAAGAGCCCTGACCTGCTGCACCAATTGGTTTTGGAGTCACACATGCCTAAAGTCCGAGAAGAGAAGCCCCGTAGTTTCGCGGAGATTGTGACGCTGGTCGAGGACCTTCGGAACAGTAGGGAGAATCCGCTTTGGTTCAGGGGGTGTGGACGCGCTGACCAGAAGCTCGTTCCCACCCTCTATCGACACCAGAGCAGGACCAAGATAGATGATATTTTGCGCTCCTTGAGAAGAAACTGATCACAATGTTTCGACAGAGGAGCATTCCTTTCCACAATCGTGCCTTGTATGATGACTGGGACACGTTCTTCTTCATGCAACACTATGGCGTACCTACGCGGCTGCTGGATTGGACGGAGAGTCCATTTGTTGGCTTGTACTTTGCAGTCATGTCATCTCCATACAGGCTCACTTCAACAGGACTTCTGCGATTTGAGACAGCAGCTACACTATGGATACTTGACCCCATCGCCTGGAACCGGCATTCACTGAGCCATCAGAGCTTCGATGGTGGTGTATTGGCACCGGGCGATGATGCTTTGAAGGGCTATCGTCCCACCCCGTCTTTCTCTGGCATGTACAACCATCCCGTTGCGCTTTATGGTGCGCATAACAGTCCACGCATCGTCGCCCAACGAGGCGTCTTCGTGGTTTTTGGGCAGGACACCAAACCGATGGAAGAGATATTTGTTTCTGAAGGCTTTCCTGCTGACAGTCTGATAAAGGTAACCCTGAAACGAAGCGTTCTCCCACAAATCCGGAGGTCCGTCCTGAATCATGGCATTACAGAGTCGGTCGTTTTCCCGGATCTTGAGGGTTTGGCCAAGGAGATAAAGAGAACACTCGGGTTTGAGGTATAATATGGCAGAAATAGGCGCGAAGAGGTTCAAGATCACGTTGATGGAAGCCAAAACGCTCAGTTGGTGGAAGTCTCGCCGGGCGAGAATCGATATGGAACCCCCTTATCAGCGGAGAGGTCGTTTGTGGTCTGACACAGACAAGGCATACCTGATCGACTCTATTCTGAACGGGTATGATATCCCCAAACTTTACATGGCGGATTTCACGTGGGGTGACTCCAAGCTTAACCAAAAGAAGCTCCCGTACGCGATCATCGATGGGAAGCAGCGACTTGAGGCCATATTCGATTTCTTCGACGGCAGAATTACACTTACTGAATTTCGCATAATACAGTGACAAGTCACTCAAAAAAAAGACCGGTGTGCTCCAAGAACCCGAACAGGAGTTGTCCGTTCTGTTGCACACGCTCCATGCCATCCTCCACCGCTTGCCCCACCTCCCCGAGGT
>JAPLMX010000090.1 GCA_026386805.1 Phycisphaerae bacterium
GCTCTCTGTGGCCAGCGGCTTTCTGAGGTGCGATGTACATGGGATGCTCCGTTCAAGCAGAGCGCTCACAGAGACCCTTTGTGCGTGGATGACCAACCGAGTAGCGCACGCAGTCTCTGGCCGGGATTGAATTTGAAGGCGCAGCCGTCGCGTCTTCTATCGAGATAGAAACCGCCCAAGCTGGGCAGTGTTATCCCTTTTCCCTGTTTGAAGGTGTCGTACATCGTGTCGAGCACCGCATCGACCCAGGTCTGAGCCGTTGCTTCCTTGGTCTTCATGCGCTCCGCAACTCGCCGTACAAACTCGTCCCTGTTGATACGTTTGGCCATGGCATCGCTTCTCCATTCGTGCCGAGCGAGCTCGGCGGTCGGGTCTCGGCTACGCGGGAGAGCACGCGGCTCGCCCTGACGTTAAGCACGCCCCGTGCCCGTGAGGCGCAGGTCGGCGCTGATCGGTAGCTCGAAGAGGTCTGTCCGTAGGAGACGGGTCGAGAAGAACAACACTTCCAGGCTCTCGACTTCCCCCGTGTTCGGGTTGAGACGTGCGACGATTTCGTCCGGCAGTTCCTCCGATTCCTGCTCTGCGTAGGGCGGAAGCTTATCGATGTGGAGGATATCCGCCTCCCGGTCGTATTTGAATGTCAGCTTCGCATCCACTCGACTTCTCCTTCGACCAGCCTTCTCGTCAGATAGGCCGTAATGATCCAGTGGCGGTTCGCCGCATCCGGCTCGCTAACCACCACGACCACCACATACTTGCCCTTCTTCACATCAGTATACCATCGAGAGAACAGCCTGGCATTCCCAAATCGCACACTTCGTCGGACCTGGTCGGGAGCCGCCACGGTCTCCACCACGTGTTTCCGGTATTCCGGCAGTAGATCGGGATGTCGTTCGGCGATATGACGTTCCCGTTCCTCAGTCAATTCGACTTCCCCCTTCAAGTGGGGGCAAGGAAACCGACTCATTATGGCTCTCCGTGCAAAATGTGCGCTATAGTGATGTAGGGATCATAGCATCACACGCCAGGCAAGTCAACCGGAGCAACAGACAGCTACGTCCCACATCTCCGTGGCCGATCCTTGACAAACCGGCAATCGTCCGTACTCTTTGGCTGCAGATGGACAACATTCAGGCCGTTTTCTGAGGAAAGGAGCGTGCTTTATGAGGCGTCGGCAGGCCGTTCTTGGGTTGCTCGTTGGATTGCTCTGTGTTGGGACTTCGTCGCTCTTTGGCTCGGAGGGCGTCAAGCCGGTGACGCCGAACGCCGCGCCGGAGGCGGTCGAGTTGCTGAAATTCATCTACAGTATCTCCGGCAAGCACACGATGACCGGCCAGCACAACTTCCCGAATACGAAGGACGCCTCCACCCAGCAAGCAGCCAAGAACTGGGGCAAGGTGCCGGCCATCTACGGCCAGGACATGGGCTTCGCCAAGGAGGGGGATAAGGATTCGTATCTGGCCCGGCCGGACATCGTCGCCGAGTGCAAGCGGCAGTATGGCATGGGCTCCATTGTCACGATCTGCTGGCACGCGGTGCCTCCGACGGCGGATGAGCCGGTCACGTTCATGGGGCGACGCGGCGGTCCGGCCCCGGAGAAGCTCGCCAGCGTGCAGGGCAAGCTCACGGACGAGCAGTTCAAGGACATGCTGACCCCCGGCACCGAGCTATACAATCGCTGGTGCGCGCAAGTCGATGCCGTGGCCGGATTCCTCAAGCAACTCCAGGAAGCCAAGGTTCCCGTCCTGTGGCGGCCCTATCACGAGATGAACGGCGACTGGTTCTGGTGGGGCGGCCGGCGCGGCGAGTACAGCACGGCCAGGCTCTACCGCCAGATCTTCGACCGCTACGTAAATCACCACAAGCTGAACAACTTGGTCTGGGTTTGGAGCGTGGATCGGCCCGAAGGACCAACTAGGCAATTCGCAGACTACTACCCCGGCGCCGAGTACTTCGACATCGCCTCGCTGGACAACTACAGAGATTTCAAGCAGTCTTTTTACGACGATCTGCTCAAAGTGGCGGCGGGCAAACCGCTCGCTCTGGCCGAGGTAGGTAGGCCGCCCACCATCGAGATTCTCACCCAGCAGCCCGGCTGGACCTGGTGGATGACCTGGGCCGGCATGGGCGGCGGGCGAAGAGGAGCCGAGGGTCCCAACCCAATCCAGGCATTGGTCAACGACGCGCGTTCCTGGAGCCTGAGCGATGCCGACTTCGTCAAGGCAATCGCCCCGCTCCGAGCTGCTTCCGGCCTGCCGCCGGCGTCCCCCGCTCTTCCGACGCCGCAGCCCGCGCCGACGCAACCGACGCCATAACCGTTCGGCCGCATGTTAGGGTCGCCGGGGCGTCATGATACCGATGTCAGGCGATCCGGGAGGCCCATTGGGCCCTGCATGCAGGAGTAAATATGGTCAACAGGATCACGGTGGCAATCACGATTCTGATGCTCATTTCCCTCCTGCCAGGCGGTGTGGTGCGTGCGGATTCAGCGAACGACTATTGGCCGGCGTGGCGCGGGCCGATGGCTTCCGGCGTCTCCCCGACGGCCAAGCCTCCCCTGACCTGGAGCGAGACCCAGAACATCAAGTGGAAGGCAGCGGTTCCGGGTGAGGGGACATCGAGTCCCATCGTGTGGGCCGGCAAGATCTTCTTTCTCACCGCCATCGAGACGGACCGCCAGGGGACACCTCCTCCGACGCAGGGCCCGGCCGCCGATCCCAATGCCCCGGCACCCTTCCACGGAGGCAAGGCGCCGAAGAACGTCTACAAGTTCGACGTGGTCTGCCTCGACCGGGCCACCGGCCGGATTCTCTGGGAAAAGACGGCTCGGGAAGAGGTACCCCATGAGGGGCACAGTCCCGAACACGGCTTTGCCTCCTATTCCCCGGTCACGGACGGCGCGCACATCTGGGCCGGCTTCGGCTCGCGCGGCGTTCACTGCTACGATGTCAACGGCGAGCACCAGTGGAGCCGGGACCTCGGCCAGATGACGACGAAGCTGATGTTCGGGGAAGGCAGCTCCCCCGCGCTGGCCGGCGACGCCTTGATCGTTGTGATGGACCACGAAGGCCAATCTCTCATTCACGCTCTCGACAAGAACACGGGCCGGACCCTGTGGAAGCGGGCCCGTGACGAGGACACCGCCTGGGCCACGCCGGTCGTGGCCGAGGTGGGCGGCAGGATGCAAGTGATCGTCAGTGCCACGAAACGCATCCGCAGCTACGACGTGCAGACCGGCGATCTGATCTGGCAGTGCGGCGGCCAGACCGAGAACGTCATCCCTTCTCCCATCGCCGCCAGCGGCCTAGTGTTCTGCACCAGCGGCCTTCGCGGTAGCGAGCTGCAAGCCATCGAGCTCGGCCACACGGGCGACCTGACCGGCACCAGCGCCGTTCGCTGGCAAGTCAGCAAAGCAACGCCGTATGTCCCCTCCCCCATTCTCTATGACGGCAAGCTCTATGTTTGTTCCATGAATCGTGCGGCCGTTTCCTGTTATGACGCTGAGACGGGCAAGCTCAACTTTGTCGAGGAGCATCTGGATGCGGTCAGGGACATCTTCGCTTCGCCGGTCGGAGCGGCCGGACGCGTCTACTTCGTCGGCCGCAAAGGCACAACCGAGGTGATCAGGAACGCCGACAAACTCGAGGTCTTAGCCACAAACAAGCTCGACGACGAGTTCGACGCCTCCCCCGCCATCTTCGGCAACGAGATATTCCTCAAGGGTAAGAAATGCCTCTATTGTATTGGCGAACGTTGACCAAAATGCAGGAAGGAGAAAACATGCGTGCCATTCACAGCCAGTTCAGTGCCGTTCTGATTGTCCCTTGTCTTGTCGGAGCGGTGATCGGCTCTGCTGCCAAAGCGACAATACCGCGATTCGAGTATCACAAGATCGCCGAGGTGGGCCAACAGATGGGGCAGACCTCGCTCGTCGATATCGACAAGGACGGCGACCTGGATTGGGTCGTCGGTCAGTCCGGCAAGATGTGGTGGTTCGAGTACATCGGCCCGGACCAATGGATTCAGCATGACATGGGCGAAGGAGGCCACACGGACGTCGGCGGCTGTGCGTTCGACATCGACGGGGACGGCTGGATCGACCAGATCAGCGGCACGGCGTGGTACCGCAACACAGGAAAGCCGCGCACGGAGCGTTTCGAGCGATACGACAGCGGCACGATCAGTTGCCACGACGACGTGGCGGCCGACATCAACGGCGACGGCAAGCTCGATGTCGTCGCTTGCAGCAACGACAAGAGCCACGTAGTCACGGTCTGGTACGAGATTCCGGCCCATCCCCGCGACAAGTGGATCGAGCACAAGATCGGCGCGGGGATTCACGGGGGTGTCGGACCCCAAGGGGTCGGCGACCTGGATGGCGACGGCGACAATGATGTCGTGCGCGGCGATGTGTGGTTCGAGAACCTCGACGGCAAAGGCATACAGTGGAAAGAACACGCCGACCTGACCCCGCCCGGCGGCAACCGGCCCGACCGCTTCGGCCTGGCCATCAAAGTCTGGGTTTGTGATGTGGACAAAGACGGTGACTTGGACATCATCGAGGCGGAGGCCGATACGGTGGATGGCCGAGTCCTATGGTTGGAGAACAAGGGCAAGGCGAAGGCGTGGCAATGCCACCTGCTCTCCGCCGACCACACGCGGCAGGATTTCCATTCGCTGGCCGTGGCGGATTTCGACAACGACGGCGACCTGGACGTCTTCTCCGGCGGAGGCCCGCTCTCCCAGGACATCCACAAGTGCTTCATCTGGGAAAACGTGGATGCCAGGGCCGGCCAGGGGAAAGAGCATCTGATCCTCGAAGGCAAGCGTTGCCACGAGGCCAAAGCCGCCGACGTGGATGGGGACGGTGACATCGACATCTGCACCAAGCCCTGGAATGGCAACCTGCACTTCTACCTGCGGAACATGCTCGTGGAAGACAAACAGGCGACCGCGAAGCCTGGTTCTTGAGCCGGCTCACGTCAGCACGCCAGGGTGTCTTCGCAAGGCGTTATTGCTTAAGGAACAGGTAGTAGAGCCGGCCTTCCTGATAGGTTTGGCCGGCGAGACGGCCCGGCTGATCGCCTTCGCCCATGTAGATGTCGCACCGCCCGGCGGCTCGGATGGCGCCGCCGGTGTCCTGATCCAGCGCGAAGCCGCCATACGGCTGCTTGACGATGCTGTCACCAGTCATCTGCGGCAGGGTCGTCGAGAGGAATGCCAGGCAGCCCCTTGGAAAGATGGACTTGTCCGTGGCAATCGTCCGCCACGGCATCACCGGCTCGTTCAGACTGCCATGCGGCGCGCCTTCGCCGATCTGGAAGAACACGTAGCGCGGATTCTTTCGCACGTATTTGTCGACTTCATCGGGATGTGCACTGAAATAGTCGATCATCACCCCCAGGCTCATGCGGTCGCCCGGAATCCGGCCGTCGTCGATCAGCATCTTGGCGACGCTCTGGTATTCGTGCCCATTGTTGGCGGCATACCCGATCGTGATGAGCTTCAGACCCGGCAGCCGGATCTTGGCGGAGCCCTGCACGTGGGCAATGTACACTTTGAAAGGATCGTCCAGCCACACCAGCTCTTGTCCTTTGAGCATGCCCGAATCCTCGATCGCGGCCCGCGGCGGATACGGGGTGAGTTCACCACTCGCGGCGCGGCGGCCCAGCGTCTGACCATCCGGCCCTTTCACCAGGTTGTCCGGAGCCTTGTACAGAGGATAGCGAAATCGCGTGGTCCGCTCCATCGAGCCGTCGAAGATCGGCGTGTAGTACCCCGTGAACAGGACCGTGCCCTTGTCGTCGCAGCCGACCGACTCGTAGACGTCGAACGTGGAGCGAATCACACCGTTGATCTCATCGCTCCGGGTGCCCGAATCGGCGATCTTAAGGAATGCCTCCAGGGTCTTGACCGCGCCGTCCCGATGGATATCCTCATAGGGGAAGAACTGCGCGCTCGACGGCTTGTTCAGATAGTTGAGACTGTTTCGAATCGCCGTTTTGAGACCGTCCAGGTCCCGCCAGCCTGGGGCGAAGTCGGGAATCCGGGTGGGGTCCGTGATCTTTCGCAGGGCCAGTTGCCCCGGGGCCAGCGGCCGGTCATACTCCACCTTCGCCTGAGGGGGTTTCGTCTGGCAACCTGCAAACACGATGACCGCAGACAACAGTAGTCCGAGCAACACGACCTGTTTCATAGTTGGCCTTTCTACCCTTCCATGCCCGGCGCGCCGCGGCGCTCCGGGGAATCGTGCCAATGGGGACCCCAAATGCGATGCGTCGCGTTTGGGAACCCTTCACAAGGTCTCCATACACCGTCCCATATTAAGCAGATCATCTTGCCAAAAGTAAAGAGGAGTTTTAGGCTGTGCCCGAATTTGTCGATACTCTCTATGCGTAGTGCTGTTCGCTTATCGGAGAACGACATGCAGAAGGACAAGCCCAGGGAGGACCGGTTCACTGTGGAGGCGTTCGACTGCCGGCCGGATGGTTGCATCAAGCCGAACGCCTTGATGCAGTATCTGCAAGAGGCCGCCGCACGGCACGCCCAGCAGCTCGGCGTAGGCTTTGCCGATCTCGACCGGCAGGACTGTTTCTGGGTGCTCGTGAATTCCCGCATCGAGATGACCGATGCTCCGCGATGGGGGCAGAACGTGACAATCCGGACCTGGCCCAGCGGCTTCACGCGTCTGGTCGCCTCACGGGAATTCATCGGCCACGACGCGGACGGCCGCGAGCTGTTCCGTGCCGCCAGTGAGTGGATGATCCTCGACAAGCGCAGCAGCCGCCCGAAGAACCTCCAGCGGCTCGACCTCCATCTGCCCCAGGCCGGACCCAAGGCGCTGAGCACCGAGCTTCGCCGGCTGCGGCCAGCGGAGGCCTACACACCAGCCTACACCCTCTCCGTTCCCTTCAGCTCGCTGGATTTCAATGGGCACGTCAACAACACCGAGTACGTCCGCTGGGCCTGGGACGGCCTGCACCGTTGGCTCGGCCACTCCCCGGCGCTTCGTTCGATGCAAGTGACCTACACGGCCGAGGTCTTCGAAGGCGACGAGATCGAGGTCCTCGTGGCGGCCGACGGCGACGCACCCATTCGCATTCTCGAACGCAGGCCCAGCGGTGCGACCGATGCGAATGTCTTTCTCATGGAGATCGATAGCTAATCGCCGCCCGGCCCTCTCACAGAGAACGCCAAGGCCCGGTTCGGAAGGATCTTGTTGACCTAATCTCTCCTTTTCTCTTTGCGGGCTTCGCGCCTTGGCGAGAAACCGAGTCCGCTCCGTATTCCGCCGCAATCGTCCATCAGAAATCATCAATCATCAATTCTGGGCTTCCCACCACAGGTGCGGGTAGTCCTTGCCTTCATCAATCCACCACGTATCCTCCGCGCCGTTGGCCGTCTCGCCGATGAAGTCCCAGCCGGCGTCGAGGAACGTCTTGGCGGTTTGCATTCGAGCGGTGGGCATGGCAATGCCGCCTGCGCTTGTAAGTTGGCATGACGTCTGGAAGTCCCAAAATGACGTGACGACCTCGCCGAACCAGCTGTACGCCACAAGACCGCCGGCACTCTGTGTGCCACTGATCGGCCCTGTGCTGTAGCAACCGATCACGTACCCTTCGAAGTTCTCCCCGACCAGGCCACCAAGATAGGGGCCAAGGCCGATGGCTGTACCGGTGCTACTGACTGCGCCGGCGCTGTAACAGTCGATCACGCAGCCCCAGGAGTTGACCCCTACAAGCCCACCGCCATACGACAGGCTGCTGACCATGCCTCCGCTGTAGCACTGGATCAGCGTGCCCTTATAATTGAAGCCAGCCAACCCGCCAACGGTCGTGCCGCTGACCGCTCCCGTGCTGTAGGAGCAGGCAACAGTCCCGGACGAGCCGTTGTACCCGACCAGCCCGCCAGTATGTTCGCCGCCACTGACTGTGCCGGTGCTGTGGCACCGGGCTACATATCCCCCATCGCTGTACCCGACCAGTCCGCCGATGTAGGAGGAGCCTGTGATACGGACATCCGCGACCCCAAGGTTCCTGATCTCGGCTCCCGGCTCCAATCGCCCAAACAGTCCCAGAAGAGAGCTTCCTTGAATCGCCAGATTGGAGATGGTATGACCGTTGCCATCGAAGACTCCCTTGAAAGCAGGAATCACCGCCTGGGCAAAGGCATGTCCATCCGGAAGATTAGGGTCCAGATTGATATCTGCACTAAGCACGAAATGCTTGTCCCACAGAATGCTCGATTTGCCCAACAGGATCAGCTGTCCGGCCGTTCCAATCCGGTACGGATTCTCTTCCAGTCCGCTGCCCTCGAATCCGTCAATAACCGGTTCAGGGATCACTTGCCCCGGTCTTCCCTCCCAAGCTAATCGCGGATAATCCATGCTAGCATTCAGAACCCAATTTGGTTCGTTAGCAAAGCCATTCAGCCCGAGCATGTGGGGATCCATCATCTCCTTTCGGGTCAAGCCTACTCCGCCCACGCTTCCCGCCAGACCGGAGGTCTCGACGTCCCAGACGCTGTGCAGGACGATACCCGGCCCTGGCGATACTACGGGGCCAGAGCCTTCCGCTACGAGGCCGCCGCCGGCGCCGCCGACTCGCCCTGCGCTATAGCAGCCCCTCACGACACCTGTGTTGTATCCCACCAGCCCGCCCGCATTCCACCGGTCATCGAGCGTACCCGTGCTATAGCACTGGGTCACAGTTCCCCCCTGATTAGACCCCACAAGCCCACCACTATTGTAGGGGCCCTTAATCGTCCCGGTGCTATAGCAGCCGGTTACGGCGCCTGTGTTCTCCCCCACGAGGCCGCCGACATACATCGCGCCGCTGATGGAACCGGTGCTGTAGCACTGCACGATACTGCCGTCGTTCGATCCCGTCAGTCCGCCGACATATGATCCGGTGCTGGTGATGTCCATATTCACCGTGCCTAGATTTCTTACGCGTGCACCGGCTGTCAAATAGCCAAACAGCCCAAGCAGAGAGCTTCCTCTGATTGTGAGGTTGGAGATGACGTGATGGTTGCCGTCGAAGACTCCCATGAAGGCAGGAATTGGTGCTTGGGCGAAGAGTTGCCCGTTTGCGAGATTGGGGTTGAGGTTGATGTCTTCGCTCAACACGAAATGCTTGTCCGACAGGATGCCAGCCCTCCCCAGCCGGATCAGTTGACCGGCCGTGCTGATCAGATATGGGGCTTCGGCCGTTCCCTGCCCCGGCAGCCAGTCAACAGTCGGTTGCTGAACCGTCTGCCCCGGCCTTCCCTCCCAAGCCAATCGGGGATAGTCCATGCCGGCGTTCAAGACCCAGTTCGGGTCGTTGGCAAGGCCATTCAAGCCAAGCATTTGGGGATTCCTCATCTCGTCCGTGGTCAGGCCCACTCCGCCCACACTCGCCGATCGGCCTGAAGTCTGTGTGTCCCACACACAAAGCCAGACTCCCTCTCGGCCCTGCCCCACGAGCCCGCCGACACACGACCCACCGTTGACCGCACCTGTGCTGTAGCACTGGGTCACAGTGCCTGAGTTCAGTCCCGCCAGCCCGCCGGTACCCACCGATTGATCAGCCCCAGCGACTGCGCCGGTACTGTAGCAGTGGGTCACGATGCGCGAGTTCTCCCCCACGAGTCCGCCGACGAAGGAATGCGTCCCGGTAACTCGGCCGGTGGTATAAGATGCGACCAGTCTACCGTTGCAGTCTCCGATCAATCCGCCGACCCAGGAGGTGCCGCTCACCGGTCCCGTGCTGTAGCACTGGGTCACACAACCATCCCGTCTATTGTCCGTCAGGCTGCCGAAATTGTAGCCCACCAGGCCGCCGGTCTGGGCACGGCCGCTGACGGCACCGGTGCTGTAGCACCGGGTAACCGTACCGGAAGCGTTCTGACCCACCAACCCGCCTATAGAATCACCCTTTCCCTCGACTCGGGCCGTGCTGTGGCAGTGAGTCACGTGGCCGTGCTCGCTGTATCCGACCACTCCCCCAACGGAAGAGTTTCCCGTAACCGCGCCTGTGGTGTAGCAGTGGGTCACTTCACCTTTGTTGTATCCCACTATGCCACCTACGTAGTCTCTGCCGGCAATGGTGATATTCATTGCACCCAGATTGCGAACTTGTCCGTTTGCATCTGCATGCAGACTCAGGTAGCCGAACAGACCGATGCAATTACCGGTGGGCCTCTGCATAAGCGCATTCGAGATAATGTGATCGTTTCCATCGAAGACGCCTGTAAAAGGCTGGCTAATGGAGGTTCCTACCGGCGACAGAGAACCGCCCCCAAAGTCAAGATCGGCCGTAAGGACGAAATACTTGTTCCAGTCCGCCGTGGCGCTCATCAGGGTTTGCCAGTCGGCAACGGCATGTATTTGGTACGGGTCCTGGAGGGTGCCGCTACCCCCGCTATATTTAGCTTGAGCCGGCAGGACCAGCAGACACGTGGTCAAGGTCAATAGTAGAGTTCTCATCGTCTCCAATCCTCCAATGCCGAGTCAAACCGCAATCAGTTCTGAAACCGCTGATAAATGCAGATGAACGCTGATCATGTTGCTCTCGCCCAGAACGCCCAGGACGCGAAGAAAACCAGCACAGTAATCCCTTTGAAGCTTGGCGCTCTTTGCGTCTTTGCGGGAAGATCGAATCTCCCGTTATCCGCGTTGATCCGCGTTCATCTGTGGTTCCAAACAGCCTGCGCGTTGCGATGAGAAAAGGGGTTGTCCGCGAGATTGGGGCGCTTCTCACCTCGACCATTGTCGATCCTCCATTCCCCCCAACGCCAAGCAAAAAGACAGCCGCTTGCCCACCGGCACGTGTGCTACTGACTTCCTACCGAATTGCTACCCCTATAGTATAACCGATGAGCATTGTCTGCGTCAATCTCCCGTATTCGGAAATCGTCGGGAAGAACTGTGTCCGTCTCAGTATTGTCGCACCGGCCGCAAGGCGACGGGCCAGTCCGCTGCGCGGGCTGTCACGCACCTTGCCCCCGTGCATCGCATGAACGATCATGCACCCCCGGTCACCCTTGGGCTTGAATAGTCGGCCCAGAAAGGGTACAAGATAGAACCTGGACCGTAGTTAAATGTGAACGGCGACAGGAGTGGCATCGTACAGAAACAACAAGTGGCTCAACCGTATCGGCGGACTGACGCCGAGGGCGGAGACCGTCGATTTACCGAGGACTCTCCCATGAAGCATGTGATCAGGAAGGTTGTCATTGCGATCATCCTGCTGGCGCTGGTCGGCGGCGGCGCCGCCTGGTACCTCCAGCGCGACAGCGACCAAGCCGTGGCGTTCCGCATGACCAAGGTGACGAGCGGCGATCTGTTGATCTCGATCAGCGCCACCGGCACGCTCGAGCCGGAGGAAGTGATCGACGTCGGCGCCCAGGTCGCCGGACAGATCCTCACCTTCGGCAAGGACGCGGACGGCAAGAGCGTGGATTATGGATCGCGCGTAGACCCGAACATGGTGCTGGCCAGGATCGACGATTCCCTCTACAAGGCCGCCGCCGCCGAGGCCAACGCCCAGATTCAGCAGGCCAAGGCCAGCCTGCAGGTGGCGAACGCCAACTTGGACCAAGCAAGGGCCAAGCTGTACCAGGCCCAGCGGGACTGGGACCGGGCGCAGAAGCTCGGATCGTCGGAGGCCCTGGCCCAGACCAGTTACGACAGCTACAAGTCCGCCTTCGAGACCGCCCAGGCCAATGTCGCCGTGAGCGAAGCCTCCATCCTCGAGGCCCAGGCGTCGGTCGCCCAGACCGAGGCGGCAGGTCAGCGGGCGAAGCGGAATCTGGACTACTGCACCATCAAATCCCCGGTCAAGGGCGTCATCATCGACCGGCGCGTCAACACGGGCCAGACGGTGGTCGCCAGTCTGAACGCCCCGAGCCTGTTTCTGCTGGCCAAGGACCTGACCCGCATGCAGGTCTGGGTGGCGGTCAATGAGGCGGACATCGGCAAGATTCATGCGGGCCAGCCGGTCAGCTTCACCGTGGACGCTTTCCCCGGCCAGATGTTCAAAGGCGAGGTGGGCAAGGTCCGGCTCAACGCCTCGATGACCCAGAACGTGGTCACCTATACCGTCGAGATCATCACCGATAACCCCTCGGGGCGTCTGCTGCCCTATCTGACCGCCAACGTGCAGTTCGAGCTGGATCGGCGCGGCAACGTTCTGATGGCGCCCAATGCCGCCCTGCGCTGGATCCCGACGGCCGATCAGATTGCCCCGCAGGTCCGCGACCCAGCCGTGGCACAGGGCGCGAGCTCAAAACTCCCCGATGGAGCGAATCCGCAATCCGCAATCCGCAATCCGAAATCGAGAGGTCCGCAATCCGGATCGGCTTCCGATAGCACTACGACTCAGGGCACCCTCTGGGTCCTCGAAGGAAAATACGTCCGGCCCATTCCTGTCCAGGTCGGCCAAAGCGATGGCTCGATGACCGAAATCCAGGGAGCGGGTGTGACCGAAGGGCTAGAGATCGTCGCAGGCGTCCAGGCGAAGGCCACCACCCAAGCGGACTCCACCAATCCGTTCGCCCCGAGGTTCCCACGCGGAGGTCCTCGTGGTGGTGGAACCGGTGGCGCGGGCGGAGCCGGCGGTCCCAGAGGCGGTAGCAGCCCCGGCGGCCCACCGTCACGGCAGTAGCTGCCTCGTAGGGAGCAGATGCACACATGGAATTCATCGAACTGCATAATGTCTACAAGACGTATTACATCGGCGACATCGACGTCCCGGTGCTCAAGGGCGTATCCCTGACCGTCGCGCGCGGCGAGATGGTCGCCCTGATGGGCGCCTCCGGCTCGGGTAAAAGCACCCTGATGAACATCCTGGGCTGCCTGGATCACCCCACCTCGGGCGAGTACTGGCTCGAAGGCCGGGAGATCTCGCGATTGACGGCCGATCAGCGGGCCATGGTGCGCAATCGCCAGCTCGGCTTCGTCTTTCAGAACTTCAACCTGCTGCCGCGTACTAGCGCCCTGGAAAACGTGGCGATGCCTCTGACGTACACCTCCGATCTCTCCGATCGCGAGGCCCGGCATCGTGCGCGAGAGGTGCTCGTCCGGGTCGGACTCCAGGACCGGCTGGACCACGAGCCCTCCCAGCTTTCCGGCGGCCAGCAGCAGCGGGTCGCCATCGCCCGGGCACTCGTGAACCATCCGCCGCTGTTGTTCGCGGATGAGCCGACGGGCAACCTCGATTCGCACACGAGCGAGGACATCCTCCGGATGTTCAAGCAGCTCAACGAATCCGACGGCATCACGATCATCATGGTCACGCACGACGCCGAAGTGGCCCGGCACGCCCGGCGGACCATCCACATCCACGACGGGGTGATCGTCAATGGCGAACAGACTCACAACCCCGAGGCGGGCCCCGTCGGCACTGCCCTCGGATCAGGAGATACCGTATGAAGGTCTATCGCACCATTCGCACGGCGATGAAGGCGCTGCGGCGCAATCCGATGCGGGCCCTGCTGACGACACTGGGCATCATGATCGGCGTGGCGGCCGTGATCGCTATGATGGAGATCGGCGCCGGCTCCTCGGCCGCCGTGCAGAAATCCATCTCCAGCATGGGCGCCAACGTCGTGCTGGTCATGCCCGGCACGGCCACCAGCAGCGGCATCAGCTTCGGCTCCGGCAGCGTCACGACGCTGACGCCCGACGACGCCCAGGCCATTCTGCGTGAGTGCCCCGCCGTGCGCACCGCCGCCCCGGCCGTCCGCGCACGCACGCAAGTCGTCTGCGGCAATCGCAACTGGGTCCCCTCGTCCATGTACGGCACGACACCGGCGTTCCTCGACGTGCGCGACTGGACGGTGGTCGATGGAGATTCGTTCACCGAGCGGGATGTGCTTAACGCCAACAAGGTCTGCCTGCTCGGGCAGACCCTGGTCCGTGAATTGTTCGACGGGGCTTCGCCGATCGGCAAAGAGATCCGCGTCAAGAACGTCGCGTTCCGCGTCGTGGGCGTGCTCGGCCCCAAGGGAGCGAACATGATGGGCATGGACCAGGACGACATCCTGCTGGCCCCCTGGACCACGATCAAGTACCGCGTCACGGGCTCGACGCTGCAATCGGCCAATCAAAGTGCGGCCGCCGCGGCGAGCAGCACGGTGAATACGCTGAGCAACCTCTACCCCGGCGGACAAGCGGGTCTCTACCCCCAGCAGTCGGAAGTCCAGGCGGCGGACACCCCGCTGCCGGTCCGCTTTGCCAACGTTGACCAAGTCCTCGTCACCGCCCGCAGCGCGCCGGAGATCCCCGCCGCCATCAGCCAGATGACCGCCCTGCTGCACGAACGGCACCATATCCGCCCAGGCGAGTCCGATGATTTCACCATCCGCGACATGACCGAGATGAGCAATACGCTCTCCTCCACGACCAAGCTGATGACCAACCTGCTCCTGTGCGTAGCCATGATCTCGCTCGTCGTCGGCGGCGTCGGGATTATGAACATCATGCTCGTCTCCGTCACCGAGCGTACGCGGGAGATCGGGCTTCGTATGTCCGTGGGCGCTCGCGCGCGCGACATCCTGCGGCAGTTCCTGGTGGAGGCCGTCGTCCTGTGCTTAGTCGGCGGCGCCGTGGGCATCCTTCTGGGCCACGGCGGCTCCACGCTCGTGCGGATGCTGCTGCACTGGCCCGTGCAGACTTCGCCCACAGCCATCGCGGCGTCGGTAGTTGTCTCCGCCGCCGTTGGCATTTTGTTTGGGTACTATCCGGCTTGGAAAGCGTCGCGGCTGGACCCGATCGAGGCACTGCGCTACGAGTAATGCTGCGACAATCGCGCCGCTCCATCGGATAAGGGGAGTCTATCATGCAGAGGACCGTTTTAAGTTTGAAGTCTCAAGTCTCGAGTCTTCGCACTTCAAACTTCACACTTCAGACTCGTGTGTCATCCCGCATGGCCCGTGTGGGCCTTGTGTGTTGCTTGATCTTCTTACTGGCGGGGTGCAAGGTTGGCCCTAATTTCAAGCCGCCCCAGACCCCGCTCCCGGACACGTGGGTCGGGCCGCTGCCGCCGCCCACGTCGGCCGAGCTCGACCTTGCCCAATGGTGGACGGTATTCCAGGACCCGACGCTGCCATCCCTCGTCGAACGGGCCGTGGAGTCGAACCTGGATTTGAAGCTGGCCGAAGCCCGCGTTCGCCAGGCCCGCGCCGCTCGCGGCGTCGCGATCTCCGGCCTGGGACCGTTTGTCAACGCTACGGGCGACTATCGCCGCAGCAGAACCGTTGCCGCCACCGCCAACCAGTACCAAGCCGGCTTCGATGCGGGTTGGGAGTTGGACCTCTTCGGCGGCGCGCGGCGCAGCGTCGAGGCCGCCACCGCCAATCTGGAAGCCTCCCTCAATGCCCGCCTGAACGTCCTGGTGACGCTCACCGCCGAGGTGGCCGCCAACTACATCGATGTGCGCAGCTTCCAGGAGCAGATCGCCATCGCCCAGCGAAACCTCAAGGCCCAGCAGCACAGCGCCGACCTGACCCGCCAGCGGTTCCAAGGCGGTCTCGTCGGTGCTCTGGACGTCGCGAACGCCAACGCCCAAGTGGCGACCACCGCCGCCCAAATCCCCGTGCTCGAGCAATCCGCCCAACAGGCCATCTACAGCCTCAGCCTCCTGCTCGGCCGCGAGCCCGGGGCCCTGCTGGAGGAATTGTCGCGATCCGCGCCGATCCCCAGCGCCCCGCCGGCGGTGCCGGTAGGCATCCCCTCGGAGTTGCTCCGCCGCCGCCCGGACATCCGGCAGGCGGAGGCCCAGATCCACGCCGCCACGGCCGAGATCGGCGTGGCCACCGCGGACCTGTTCCCGCGCCTGTCCCTCTCCGGCACTCTCGGCACCCAGGGCAACAAGTTCAGCTCCCTGACCAACTGGTCCAACCGTTTCTGGTCGATCGGCCCGTCGGCAAGCTGGGCCTTGTTCAATACCGGCCTCACCCGCTCCAACATCGAGGTGCAAAAGGCCCTCCAGGAGCAGTCGCTGATCGAATACCGCCAGACGGTCTTAGCCGCTCTCCAGGAGGTGGAAAACGCCCTGATTGCCTCGACCAAGGAGCAGGAGCACTACCAGGCCCTCACCGACGCGGTCGTAGCCAACCGAAAGGCCGTAGAGCTGGAGACCAGCCTCTACACGCAAGGCCAAACCGACTTCCTCAACGTCTTGCAGGCCCAAGGCGCCCTGTACTCGTCGGAAAACGCCCTGGCCCTGAGCACGCGTACGGTCTCGACCAACTTGGTCGCCCTCTACAAAGCCCTCGGCGGTGGCTGGACTCCTACGCCCCCGCCCGAACCGAAAACGGAGAATTGATCCCCATCTTCTGTGCGTGTTGCGCCGGAGAGAGCTCAATGCTGGGTGCCACGCCCAAGCGTAGCTTGAGCGTGTCTTCCCGTGCGATGGAACGTATCCAAGCCGCTGGGATCATTCCTGCGTCGGGTCAAGGTCGCGCCGGGTGTCGCTATGCCCCGCCGACGTCCGGCTTCATCAACGGCCCGCCGGTCTCGGTCGCGGATAGGATCATGATCTTCTGCCACATCTTGCTCGACAGGCCGTTGGTCAGATCCTCCAGGTCGTTGACCGCCTCGGCGGCCACGGAGTCGTGGTAGTCCTGCACGTACAGAAAGGCGGCCTTGCTCACCAGCGACAGCATCTCGGTGCAGTAGTCGAGATAGCGGGCCAGCTCATACGGGCTGAGCGCCCGTTGCGGCGGATGAACCGTGGAAATCGTGTGTTCCGCAATACTATCGGGGTCTTTCGTGAGCTGGTGCATATCGACGATGTGGGCGATGCACCGCAGCCGATTGACGGCGTGGATCACCCGGTTTCGCTTCCTGCGGTTTTCGAGTGTGACCAGAAACACGATGCCCGCCCCGAGCAGCACGAGGGTATCCAATGCGGAGGCGACCATCTGCACAAACTCGGCCAGGTTCAGGCCGTCCGCGCGGACATCCAGTTGCGAGAGGAACTCCAGGAGCACCAGCGCGGCGATCAAGATGAGGCCATACGTGCCGAACCGCAGCAGGTAGTTCGGCTTGGCAATCCACTGGACCGTCTGATCGGTCTCCTTCGAGATTTCATGGAGTTCTTTGCAGATGTTGGCCAGATTGGACTCGGGGAATCGGTCCTTCATCCGCGCGTGAAGCCGCTCGATGGTCTTGCGAATCTCCTGGGCAATGAGAATACATTTCGATCTCTTCATAGCGAACCTGTGCCGATAGCGATACGCCAAACCCAACGACCTGACGGCTGCTGTTCCTGCCCTTCAAATTACCTCCCGACCCAACCAAGGTCAATACGGCGCCGTATTCTCAACCGCAGAGGGCGCAGAGCGCACGGAGGCAACGAGGGACAATCAGAACCACCGGCAGAGCCGGTGGTATGAGGAAGGCCCCTAAAAGGGGCCATCGCGTGACTAATCGAACATTCAACTACCCTGGTCCTCCCGCTTCTCGCGGTCTTTTCCTCTTGGAGGTGCTAACGTGGAGTCTC
>JAPLMX010000057.1 GCA_026386805.1 Phycisphaerae bacterium
CACCACCGTCGAGACGTGCTTGGAGCCGGCGTCGAGGCTCTCGCGGATCATGACGCCCGCTTTCGACCAGGCGTCGCTGCGGGTCAGGCTGTCCACGCGGGCCGTGATCGAGCCGTTGCCGCTGAGCGACTTGTAGATGAACCGGAACTGATCGGCGTTGCCCCAGATGTCGGTGCCGGTGCTGGTGACGGTAAAGGCGTTGTTGCCCTGGTCCACAAAGGCGAGCGGATAGCCCAGGAAGTAGAGCACCAGGCTGTTGGCGCCGCTGGCGGTCCAGTCCTGGGTCGTCTCAAAGGTCCGCGCGGCCTCGGAGGTACTGAAATTGGTGTTATCGTATTTCAGCGGCATGGACTGCTTGCCGCCATGAATGGTGGTCTGCTCGGCGAACGGGGCGCTATCGTAGCCGACCTGGGAGCCGCTCTTGCCGTCGGTCAGACCGTCCACCCACGTGTCGTAGATGCGGTTGGTGGTGTCGTTATAGCTTTCGAAGTCGTCCACGACCGCGTATTCCTGGGTGGTGAACTTCCAGATCTCGCCCGGATAGGTGGCGGTGCCGACCTCATCGACCTTCCAGTAGTAGGTGGTGCCGAAATCGAGGGCCCCGGGGGCAAAGCCGTGATTGGTGACCGTCTGGACGGGAGCGGTCCCGTTGGTCACGGCGGCTCGGTCCGTGCCGAGGTACACGTTCTGCGAGGTGGCATCGCGACCAGGCCGCCAATCCAGGCCGGCGCCCACGCTCACAGCGCTCGTGGCCGTGGCGGGCTGCGGCGCGTGTGCCTGCACGGGGATGTAGTAGAAGCGGACTTCGCTCAGGCCGTACTGCTTGAGGCCCAAGAGGCTCCAGTTGCTCTGGGCCGTGATCTTGACGTACCGGGCCATAACACCGGCGAAATCGACGGTGGTGTTGTGAGCATACCCCGCGGACGCCTGCCCCTGGGCGAATTGCATGTCTTTCAGCAGTGTCCAAGTCGTTCCGTCGAGAGAGTACTCGATGGTGACATCCTTGAGCCCATAACCGAGAATGGCCTCCATTTCCGTATTGTGGTTCCAAACCCACAGCTCGGAGAGCTTATACGCCTTGTCGAACTGATACTGGATCCAGACGGGCGTCGGGTCGGTCATGCTGCTGGTCCACATGGTGTCGGTGGCTGTTCCGTGCAGATCGCCCGTCAGGCCGGAGCCGTTGACCGTGTTGGTCGGCGTGGTGGTAGACTTGTCATAGCTGGAGGCGGTGGCGGTGACGCTCGTGATCGGATAGGCATAGGTCTCAACCGTGAAGCTCCACACACTGCCCTTGAAGACCGTGGTGCTGGGCGCGGCGTTGACTTCATCCACCCGCCAATAGTAGGTTTTGCCGTAGTCCAGCGGGGCAGGCGCATCGTAGGTGGCGCCTGTCTGGCCCTGGCCGACTAATTGCGGCTTGGTGGCATCGGCCGCGTTGACATCCGCAAAGGTCGTGCCGAAGTACACGTTGTGCGTCGCGGCGTACGGGCCCGCCTTCCAGCTCAGGACCACGTCGTTCGGCACGTCCACCGCACTCTGGTCCGGCGTGGGCTTCGTGGCGGCGTAATTGCCCTTCACGACCGACGGGACATAGTCGCCTTCGTACCACTTGGCATCATCGATCCAGAACTCCTGTGCCGCAAATTCGACGTGGAAGGTGACGTGCGCCGGAGTCACATCGGCGGCCATCACGGGGGTGGTGATGTGGTATTCCGTCCATTTCTCGGTGGCGGTTACTTGTGCCTCGCCATATCCGGTCCACGGATCTTGGGCCAGTTCCGGCTTGAGATTGATCGTCGCCGTACCTTTCTTGCTCTTGAGAAAGAGGGACAGCGTATATTTCACGCCTTTCTTAAAGGTACCTTGCCCGGCCACCAGGACCGGCGAGACCGCACCATCCCAGAAATTGGCACCTGGCCCGGACACCTTCACGTTGAGGCAATAGGTGCCCTCGATTGGGCCTTCGGGGACAGTAGCGCCGACGCAGTCCTTCACCACCGCGCTGGTAACGGTGCCGCCGTAGCTGCCCCACGGCGCCAGGGCGCCGGTCTCGAAACCGGGGTTCTGAAACAGGTTCGTGACTTGTTGTGCAGGGCTAGGCGCGGATGCTACCAAGCCGATCATCAGCGCGGTCATCAGCCAGACTACTCGAGTTCTCATACTACTACCTCCTTACGATTGGCCGCCGTGCGACCTAACTCAGTTGACTACTTTTCGGCCGGCAGTGCCGTGACCGAGACTCTGCTGTGTCTTCACCTGTTACGCGGATCGGGGCCTGTACCGCTGGGATACAGGCCCCGACTCACTTGCTGTGCTGCCGAGGGAGATCGTGCCGCATGGGCACCTTCGTCCCTCAGGGCTCTAACGCCAAAGGCGGCGTCTTACTTCGAGGCTACGTAGTCGCCCTCGTAGAACTTCACGTTGTCGACCCAGAACTCCTGGGCCAGGAAGCCGACGTGGAAGGTCAGGGACGCCGGGCTTACGTCGGCCGTGAACACGGGGGTGGTCACATGGTATTCCACCCATTGGTCCGTGAT
>JAPLMX010000066.1 GCA_026386805.1 Phycisphaerae bacterium
GGCGGGCACCGTGATCGTGCTGCCGACGAGGACGGCCGGCGACGTGGCGTTGATGTCGTACTGCGTCTGCTGCACGCCCGACTGAGCGTCGGTGGCCGCCACCGTGAGCACGACGTCTGCGGTGTGCCAGGCGCTGTCGGCACCGGTGATCGTGGTGACCGGCGCCGTGGTGTCACTGGCGACCGTGAGGTTGACGGCGTTCGACGTCCCGCCCCCCGGCGCTGGGTTGACGACCGTGATCGGCACCGTGGCGGCCGCGGCGATGTCGGCCGCCGTCAGCGGCACGGTGAGCTGGGTGGCCGAGACATACGTGGTGTCTGTCGTGAGTCGCGTGCCGATCTTGATCGCGGAGCCGACAGCCCCGAACAGGGCGGGCGCCGGCACGAAGCCGGTGCCGTTGACGGTGAGTAGCAGAGGCTGCGCCGACCCCGCATACACGGTGGTCGGGCTGATCGTGGTGACGGTCGGCGTCGGGTAGTTGATCGAAAACGCAGCAGCCTTGGTCACCGAACCGGTGGCGCCGTAGGTAAGGACGACGTCATAGACGCCCGCGGGCGCGACGATCGGCGTCGGGAGGCTGAACACACCGACCATCGTGGTGTCGACCGCCGCAACGGCCGTGGTCGCGTTGATGGTCGTGCCGAGAATGGCTCCTGTCCCCCTGAGAGCCAGTTGGGGACTGTCGAGGCCGTCCCTGAGATGCGTTCCCGTGAGGGTGATGGTCGCCGCCGTCGCCGTGGAGGCCACGAACGTCGGCGTGACGCTCGCAATGGTCGGCTGGGTGACCGTGAATGTGGCCGTCTCCGTGGAGACCATTGAACCGGTCACGAGCTTGACAGCGACCGTTCCCGCTGTGGCGACTCGCGCGGCCGGAACGGACACCACCATCGACGAAACGCCGGGTGTGCCGACGGTCGTCAGTGGTATGCCGCCCCAGATCGCCGTCGTGGACGTGACGATGCTCCCTCCCAACACCGTCATGTTGAAGGTCGAGCTGCCGATGGCTTTGATGCTGGGGCTCACACCACTGATGGTAGGCGTCGTCTCGGCCCCTTTGGCAGCACGACCGCCCCATGCGTCGGAGCCCCACATCACCTGGCTGCCGCTCGCGAGATCCGCGTATCCGGCGCTCGCGCCGGCGCCGCCGCGATCCGCGCGCGCCAGGGCGATGGAGGCCAGGGCAACGCAGAGCACCGCCACGATCGTCAACGTTCCCAACAGAGCAGTGGTCTTCCTTCTCATTCTCATGCTCCCCCTCCTTCGGACCAAGTTCCAGGTCGCATCCGGTCGTTGCCAGATGCACGTGCGCGGCGAATCATGGACTTGACACCACTTCCCACTATCCATGGCATCCCCACTAGCATCCTAACCCCGTGGCACGCTCCTGAAACCCAATCCCGATCAGGGCATAGAAATGGGCGGGGCGCCTTTCGGCGCCCCGCCCACTGCAGCTGCCTTCGAGTGTGAAGGCGGTCGTGACTTACCGGACCCTGAGAGTGGCCTTGCCCCTCATGGTCTGGTTGTTACCGGCCTGATCGACAGCCAGGATGCGGATGTAGTACTTGCCCGCCTTGAGGCGAACCCTGAACGAACGACTCTGATCAGAGTTGGCGGTCACGTTGTCGTAGTGATGCGAGGTGAGCGTGCGGCCGCGCATGGTGCGGATCTGGATGGTGACCTGCGAGGCCAGGGGCGTCACTGAAGTGACGTTGAAGCGGAACTTGGCCTTCATGCCCGTCTTCACGCTCGCGTTCATGGCGGAGACGCTCGGTCCGGTGGAAGCGACCCAGACAGTGATCGTCTGATCAGCGGACATGAGGCCGACCTTGTCGACGCCATGGTACGTGACCACGGTGCCGTCAAGCGGGCTGTCGCCGCTGATCTGCGCGACTTCACCCTTCTGCCAAGTGGTACCACCGTCGGTGCTCCACTCGGTGTAGGCATAGCC
>JAPLMX010000115.1 GCA_026386805.1 Phycisphaerae bacterium
CAACCTCGGGGAGGTGGGGCAAGCGGTGGAGGATGGCATGGAGCGTGTGCAACAGAACGGACAACTCCTGTTCGGGTTCTTGGAGCACCCCGGTCTTTTTTTTGAGTGACTTGTCACTGTATTATGCGAAATTCAGTAAGTTGCAGCAACGAAAACGCCTCTCCCGACAACTCCGACGGACGGACGCAGGAGGCGGAGGCTCCGTTGCTGCCAGCGTATTCGTCGATGATCGCCTTGGGGATGTTGTTGAGGGCGTCGCGGCTGAGGCCCTTGGGACCGTTGGAGAGGATGGAGAAGAGGTACGGTCCCGTGTTCGTGAGACATACGCCGGACAAGGCCCGCACGCCGCTGATATAGCCGGTCTTGGCGTGGATCTTGCCGCGGTACTTGGGCTCGCCGAAGTATTTGTCGATCGTGCCGTCTTCGCCCCCTACCGCCAGCGAGCCTTCGAACAGCTCCCAGTTCTTGCCGTGGTACAGGTCGAGGAGGATCTTCGAGAGGGCATTGACCGTCATGCGGTTGTTGCGGCTCAGGCCGCTGCCGTCGTCGATGACGTACTCCTCCGAGGGGATGCCCAGGTCCGACAGAAACTTGGCGATCCGCTCGCGGCCACCGGCCCAGCCGCCGTTTTTGCGGTCGGGCTTGCCCTGGGCGTCGATGGTCTTGAACAGGGCTTCGGCGGCCAGGCCGAGACTGTCGGTGTTGGCCCGGCGCAGACAGTCGGCCATCGGCGTGGTGAACTCGACGAGCAGCTTGAAGCCGGCGTCCTCGTTGATGGCCTTCTCAATGAGATGGCCCCTCGGGGTGATGCCGGCCCGGACCAGGTTCTCCGCCAGGACAAATCCGAAATAGGCCGCCGGCTGCTCGAGGGCCACACGGAACGGACCTTCCCGGTTGCGGCACTTGCCGAAGACGACGATCTTGTTCGGCTGCGCGGTCCGGTTGGTGCCGATGGCGCTGTCGCCGCCGGTGGCCGGCTCGACCTCGTTGACAATCTGCACAAAGGAGGTCTTTGGCTCGAGGCTGATCGCCACGCTGTTGCCGAGATTGCTGGCGGCCACCTCGATGCAGTTGTCGTTGAAGTTCAGGCCGCAGGTTTCGCAGGCGTACCACTTGTTGTAGTCCTTGGGGGGCCAGCCTGGGTGGACGCGCTCGTCGTCGAAGACCGTCGTATCGATCAGGACGTCGTTGACCTCCGCGACGCCCTGCTCGTGCAGGGTCTGGACGATCTTCTCGAAGATCCAGCCGGCCGGCCGGTCGTAGCGAGCATCCGTGCTCCGGTCGCCCAGGAGCGGGTCGCCGCTGCCAATCACGACCAGAGCGCCGTTTTGCAGGCCAACGCGCGTCTTGTACTCGAAGTTCGCGCCGAGGTACTTCAAGGCGGCCGCCGTAGTCACGACCTTCATGTTGGAGGCCGGCATGAACGGCTTACGGGCATTGTGGCTGTAGAGGACGGTCCCGGAGTTCGGCTCGACCACTTGGATCGCGTAGGAGTCGGCGTCCTGCTGGGAGCCGACAGCCTTGGCGAGCCGTTGCGACAGCCCGGCGAGACTAACCCCGCAAAGACAGAGATTCAGCAGAACCACCGCGATCTGCGTTCGTGCGAAGCGGTTTTGACGTTCGAGCGTCGATGGATAATTCATAGATCAGGAATCAAGAATCGAAAATCGAAGAACCTATGTCCGTTATGCTTACCGTAGCGCCGACTTGATCTGGGCGATGGTCACCCCGAGAGTGGCTTTCGCGATCGGGTCGAGCTGCGCCTCGCTGCCGACGAAGTGGACCGTGCGATGGGTGTGGAGAATGCTCTGGCCCGGGGCGAGGGCCGCCGCCGGCGAGGAGGTCTCCAGCTCATAGAACGGGCCCAGAGGCTTGCCGCCCGGGGAGGTGGGGCCATCGTTGTACGAGTTGACGACGTCGCCGCGGAACGGCTGGTCCTGAATCTGCCACATCGAGTTGACGTAGTCTTCGACGCCCTCAGGCTTGTTGTACTGGACGATGGTGAGGACGCCATTGACGGCGTCGTAGCTGCCGAGCACCGTCTTGGCCCGCTGGGGCGACAGGCCGATCTTGCCGCGGTACTTGCCGTCCCCGCTGAAGTACAAGACGCCATCCTTGTCTACCAGGCGATCCGCCGGCACCTTCCCGAAATAGGAGTTGTTGGCGACCGGCCCAAGCTGCTGCTGGGCCCCAGCCACATAGGGGACCACGATCGTGATCTCGGGCGACGGGTTGAACATACCCAGAATCCAGATCGACAGCAGCCCGGTCTCCTTCTTCCAGGGCTCCCTGCCGATGTTCGCCACCTCGTTGTCGGATTCATAGGCCACCATCTTGACATCCCGGTCGGCGGTGGCGCCGAGCAACTTGAGAGCGTCATCCCGCTCGAGCACCTGGACACGCCGCTCCACGCGCAGACTGAACATCGTGCCGGAATAGTTCCGCACGTGCATGACCTTGCGAAGCAGCACCGACTGCCTGGACCGAGAGACCGGACTCGACGATTCTGCACCCAGACTCGGCGTCGATCGCGTGGGCTTGGCGACCAGCTCCCAAGGCTCGGTATCGACCGGCGTGGGTGTATACCAGTGCTCCAGGTCGAACGGAACACCTTTTTTGAAGAAGACGGAGAACTGTCCGCCCTCGGGTCCAAGCCAGAAGCGGTCCTCGCCGCCGTAGGCGTTCATGTGCAGGACGGGCTTGCCCGCCGCGACCAGCTCGCGGTTGATCCAGCCGAAGCTGTAGCCGTTCGGGCCGGCCGCCGTGCTGGTCATCACCCGCCCCTGCATCTTCGGCAGCACGGCCACCCGCCCCTGCCCGGACTTGTCCATCACTCAGTCTCCTTACCCTATTCGTGAGCCGTTGGTCACTGACTCCGAGCCACTGACGATCGACGGTCAACATAGCCCATCCCTCGGCCCTTGGCAAGCCCCACGCACCTGATTTGCCCGGCACATCGTGCCATCATTTTCCGCGAAGGCGGACCCCGCACGAGGAGAAGCACGCATCATACCCCCTCCAACACCGTGAACGGCACGCAAGGCCCCCTCCGCAGCCCGATCCAGCGACCGGCCTGGAATCCCGAATGCGTTGCCGGGTTTTGCGGGTTTTGCTTGACCTTGCGGGATGAATCGTTTACTTATGAATGGTTTAGCTGGGTCTCCAAGTCGAATGAGAAGGTGATCTCGTGAATGAGAAACATGTGCGAGTCGGGCTGGTCGGGTTCGGCACCGTCGGGACCGGCGTGGCCAAGCTGATCTATGAAGAAGGCGACGCCATCGCGGCCAAGACGGGCGTGCGCCTGGAGCTCGCCTGCGTCGTGGACGTGGATACCCAGAGGCCGCGGCCCGTGCCACTGCCGGAGGGGGTCCTGACCAGCGATTTGAACCGGCTCATCGCCGACCCCGGCATCGCCATCGGGATCGAGCTGGTCGGCGGCACGGGCATCGCCAAAGACATTCAGCTCCAGATGCTCCACGCGGGCAAAGACGTCGTCACGGCCAACAAGGCCCTGCTGGCGCTGCACGGAGGCGAGTTGTACCAGGTCGCCCACGAGAACGGGCGGTGCATCGCGTTCGAGGCCAGTTGCGCCGGCGGAATTCCCATTATCGGCGCCATCCGCTCGGGGCTGGCCGCCAACCAGATCACGGGCATGTTCGGCATCGTCAACGGCACCTGCAACTACATCCTCTCCAGCATGAGCACGAAGGACGAAGCCTTCGGGGCAGCCCTGGCCAAGGCCCAAAAACGCGGCTACGCCGAGGCGGACCCCACCTTGGACATCTCCGGCGGGGACAGCGCCCACAAGCTGGCGATCCTCGCCTCCATCGCGTTCGGCGGCGAGATCGGCCTGGAGGACATCTTCGTGCAAGGGCTCGACGGCATCGCGAGAGAAGACATCCGCTACGGGCGCGAGATGGGATACTGTCTCAAGCTGCTGGCCATCGCCCAGAGAAACGCAGAGGGCAAGATCTCGCTGCGGGTCCATCCGTCGTTCATCGCGGCCGATTCCTGGCTGGCCCGCGTGGACGGCTCGTTCAACGCGATCAGCGTCTTCGGCAACGCCGTGGGCGAGACCTTCTACTACGGGCGCGGGGCCGGCATGATGCCCACGGCCAGCGCCGTGGTGGCCGACCTGATCGACGTGGCCCTGGGCAACTCACGGACCCTCTTCGAGAGCCTGCGCTTGAAGCCGCGCGAGGAGGTCAAGCCGCTGCTGGAGAAGATCGACGATTGCGTGAGCCGGTTCTACGTCCGCGTGATGGCCAAGGACAAACCGGGCGTGGTCGCGCGCTACGGCAAGATCCTCGGCGACCACGCGATCAGTATCTCGGGGGTCCTCCAGCACGAAGGGGACGGCCCGTCCAACACCGTGCCCGTGGTGATCACGACCCACAAGACCCAGGAAAAGAACATGAGAGAGGCCCTGGCGGAATTGACGCGCACGGACGTTATCAGCGGCAAGCCCGTGTGCATCCGGATCGTGGACATTCCGCAGGATAAGGATACCTGAGTGATTGTTGATTGATGATTGTAGATTGATGAATGCGGATTGCGGATTCGACTCGTGGCGCCAATCTGCAATCCGAGATGGGAGCGATCCGAAGCTCGGGTTGGCATGGCAAAGTATGTGATCATAGTCCCGGATGGTGCGGCGGACGAGCCACTGGAAGAGTTCGGGGGCAAGACGCCCTTGGAGGCGGCCGAGACTCCGAACATGGACCGGATCAGCATTGAGGGCCGGCTGGGCCTCGTGCGGACGGTGCCGGAAGGCTTCGAGCCGGGCAGCGACGTCGCCCAGATGAGCCTCCTCGGGTACGATCCCCTGCGCTACTACAGCGGGCGGGCGCCCATCGAAGCGGCGGCCCGGGGCATTCGGCTCGGCATGGACGACTGGGTCTTCCGATGCAATTTAGTGACCATCGCCGACGGCTTGATGGCCGATCACAGCGCCGGACATATCTCGACCGAAGAGGCGAGCAGCCTGATCAAGGAGTTGCGGGCCCACCTCACGGATGAACGGGTCTCCCTGTACACTGGGGTCAGCTATCGGCACCTGCTCGTCTTCAAAGGCATGGATTTCGAGGTCCGCACGTATCCGCCCCACGACCACATCGGCAAACCGGTCGAGAAGATCCTGCCGCGTGGCAAAGGGGCCGACGTGCTGATCCAGTTAATCAACCAATCGCAGCAACTGTTCGCCGGGCACGAGGTCAACAAAGTCCGGCAGGACCTGGGCGAGAATCAAGTCAGCTCGATCTGGCTCTGGGGCCAGGGCAAGCAGGCCCGGCTGGACAGCTTCCGCAAACGATACGGCCTCCAGGGGGTGGCGATCACCGCCGTGGACCTAGTCCGGGGGCTGGCCAAGCTGATCGGATTCGACCTGATCGACGTGCCCGGCGCGACCGGTTTCATCGATACAAACTATGAGGGCAAGGGGCAGGCCGCCGTCGAGGCGTTGAAGAAATACGATTTGGTCTTCGTACACATCGAGGCCCCGGACGAGGCCGGCCACGAGGGCGACACCGAGGCCAAGAAGAAGGCCATCGAGCAGGTGGACAAATACATCGCTGGTCCGATATTGAAGGCCCTCGAACAATACGAAAGTTGGCGGATCCTGGTGCTGCCCGACCATCCAACGCCGGTCCACGGCGGGGCCCACTCGGCCGAGCCGGTCCCCTTCGCCATGGCCGGGACACAGATCACCGGGGTTCTCCAGTTGGGATTCAGCGAAGCGAACGCCGCCCAAGCGGGGCTTCGCATCGACAAGGGATGCGAGCTGATGGAGTATTTTCTCAAAAGTTGAGATAGACGTGTCCAGTTTGAAGTTTCCTGTGGGAGATGGAAAGCGACGCACAAAGACTTTCCTGACAGCAAACGTCAAAGCTGACACTGTAAACTTGGGACTTTCTTAAGGGTGACAAGACAACTATGGCAATCATCGTTCAGAAATTCGGTGGCACCTCGGTAGCGAATGCGGAGAAGATCCGCCGTGCCGCCCGACGGGTCATTGAGAGAAAGCAGGCGGGGTACCAGGTGGTCGTGGTGGCCTCGGCGCGCGGACACCAGACGGATGAGCTGGTCCGGGACGCCCTGGAGCTGAACCCAAACCCGCCCCGGCGGGAGATGGACCAGTTGCTCAGCACGGGCGAGCAGCAGACGGTATCGCTGTTTGCGATGGCGCTCGAGGCGATGGGCTGCAAGGCGATCAGCTTCACCGGCGCCCAGATCCGCATGCTGACCGACGGCGTGTATTCGAAGGCCCAGATCAAGAGCATCAACGGCGACTTCATTCGCCGCGAGCTGGACCAGGGCCGGGTGGCGATCGTGGCCGGCTTCCAGGGCATTGATATGTACGGGAACGTCACGACGCTCGGCCGGGGCGGCTCGGACACCAGTGCCGTAGCCTTGGCGGCCGCCTTGAAGGCCGAGGAGTGCGAGATCTTCACCGACGTGGACGGCGTCTACACCACGGACCCGAGAATCTTCAAGCAGGCCGTGATGCTTGATGAGATCAGCTACGATGAGATGCTGGAGCTGGCCAGCCTTGGCGCTGGCGTCATGCACATCCGGTCCGTGGCGTTCGGCAAGCGCTATAATGTCAAGATTCGTGTGAGAAACAGCGGAAATAACAATCCGGGAACGATCATAACTCATGAGGTGCCGCAGATGGAAGGCGTGTTGGTATCCGGTGCGACGATACAGAAAGATATGGCGAAGATCAGTCTGGTTGGAATCCCCAACGTTCCGGGCACCGCCGCGAACGTATTTGCCCGGCTGGCGGAAGCCAAAGTGGTTGTCAATGACATCATGCAGACGGAAGTCAGCCCCCAAAAGGCCAACATCGCTTTTATGGTGGGGACCTCAGACCTCCAGACGGCCAAAGAGGTGGCGGAGGATCTCAAGAAAGAGCTCAACTGCGACGATCTTTTCGTGCGTGATGACATTGCTTTAGTCTCCGTCGTCGGCGTGGGCATGCGGTCGCAGTACGGCGTGGCCGAGAAGATGTTCGGCACGCTGGCCAAGGCAAAAGTCAACATCGACTCAATCACGACCAGCGAGATTCGCATCAGTTGTGCCGTGGGCATAGACGAGGTCGAGAGAGCGTTGGAGGCGGTGTGTCTGGCATTCGAACTGGATAAGCCGGCCCGGCAGCGTAAGCCGGTCTGACGGACAAGGAGCCATCATCCTTGGCTCACAGGCGAACGAGCAAGCGTGCAATGAGCAGGCGTAACCGGGCCGTCCTGGTCAGCCTCAGTCTGATCGGGACGGCCTTTCTCGTTTGGTTCGATCGCAGCGTCACCTCGCCGCGAGGGCCGGGACCGTCCGCCTCACACCGCCGGTCGTTCGCCACGGACCTGGCCCGCTACCACGGCCAAAAGTCCCTGGTCGTCAGGGTCGTCGATGGCGACACGCTTCACATCGCCGCACCCGACCTTGGACACGATGTAACCAAGATCAGACTGTTGGGGATCGACGCCCCGGAGATGGGTTCGGGCAAAGGCGAGCAGATGTACTTCGCCGACCAGTCCACGGCATTTGCCAGGCGTCTGGCCCTCGACAAGCTGGTGGGCGTCTACCTCGACGAGCGGGCGGGAAGCCGGCACCGCTACGAGCGGTTGCTCGCCTATATCGAATTGCCGGATGGGAAGTTCCTCAACGAAGAGCTGCTTTCGGCAGGCTGCGCCTACGCCGACCGGCGGTTCCGGCACAGTTACTACCAGAAGTACCTGCAATTGGAGGCCGGCGCCCGCTCCGGCAGCCGGGGACTGTGGAAGGACGTGACGCCCGAGCAAATGCCGCCGTGGCTGCAACGGATGCAGTCCGGCGAGCGGACCCAACGCTGATCCGCGATCAAGGCAAACATAGAGTCGCCTGACACAGCCGGTGGCATCGTCAAGCGAAGCTTGGCGATGGCGACTTTGCCGTGCGTAGGACCATTGCCAAGGCCTTCGGCCTTGACGATGCCACCCGTCACCCAAAATGGCCGACACCCTGGTGGGGTTGTTCCTGAAACTTTGTGATTGCCGTGGATCCGCGATACTCGGGCTTGAACCGGCCCGCACAACCGGTATCATGGGGGCATGTGCTCGGCGTGTCTGATAGCATCTGCACCGGCGTATTGGAGGATCCCCCTTGGATCGATTCAGAATCATTCTCCTGATCGCGACGTTCCTCGCCTGTATCCCCCTCTTCGCGACGCTCGCCCAGGATAGCGGGAGAAGTGCCCCTGCCTCCGCCAAGATCGTGACCATCCTGCCCGAGGAGACGGATGAACTGCTCGCCAATCCCGGTATCGGATGGGAAACCTTCGACAAAACCCGAGACAAGGACAAGAGCCTGCCGGCCTGGATTCCCTCGACGGTGCATTATGCCCGGTGGGGCTGGCGCGTCCTCGAACCTCGGCCGGGCGAGATCGACTACGCCTTTCTCGACAAGGTCCTGGCCGGGTCACACGCCGCCGGTCAGCGATTGGCCTTTCGCGTGATGTGCTGCTCCCCGTCACGCGGCCAGCCTTATCATCCGGACTGGTTGGAGGAGGTCGGCGGCAAGGTGCTCACCGTCGACAATGAGGGCCACGACTGGGTCCGTGTCCCTGACCTCGACGATGTAGACACTCTGGCTCGGCACCTTCACCTGATCGAGCGATTGGGGGCGCGGTATGATGGGCACCCCGACCTCGATCACGTGGACCTCGGCTCCGTCGGCTGGTGGGGCGAGTGGCACATGAGCGGCTCGAAGACGGCCAAGATGCCGACGATGGAGACACGCAAGCAGATCATCGACGCCTACGTGAACGCCTTCCACAAGACCCCCCTGCTCATGCTGATCGGAGACACCGAATCCCTCGCCTACGCCGTCAAGCACGGGGCCGGATGGCGGGCCGATTGTCTCGGGGACATGGGCGGGTTCTCCAAGAGCTGGTACCACATGCGCGACGCTTATCCGCATCTGGTCCAGGACGCCGGGATCAGCGAGGCGTGGAAGACCGCCCCGGTGGCTTGGGAAACCTGCTGGGACATGCGCCGCTGGGTCAAGGAAGACTGGTCACTGCGCTTCATCCTCAACTACGCCCTGACCCTGCACGGCTCGTGCATCAATAACAAATCCGCCCCCCTGCCTACGGATGAGGCCACACGGCCGGAGATCGAGCGGTTCCTGCGCCGGCTCGGGTATCGATTCGTGCTCAAAGAGATGAAGCATCCGAAGCAAGCCGCCGCCGGAACCAGCGTGGCAATCGAGACGAGGTGGCAAAACGTCGGCTCCGCCCCGTGCTACCGGTCTTATCGAGTCGCCTACAGGCTTTCCAACGAGCAAGGCCACGCCAAGGTGCTACCGGGGACGGACACCGTAAACCAATGGATGCCCGGCTCCGTCGCCCTGTTCACAAAGGAGTTCTTCCAGCAGGTGCCGGACCTTCCGCCGGGCGACGTTGTGCAGATCCCCGACCAAGTGACGCTGCCCAAGGACACGCCCAAAGGCCAATACGATCTCGCGATTGGGATCGTCGCGGACAATTCCGCGGAGCCGGTGATCCGGCTCGCGATCAAAGGCCGAGCCGCCGATGGCTGGTACCCGCTCAGCAAATTGACGATTTCCGAATAGATGGAGGCAAAATCATGAAGAGTCGGACAAAGGCAACGATGTGCATCACGGCTATACTTCTGTGCTGTAGCCCGGCGTGGTCCGAGGACCTTCTGCAAGTCCGCAACCTGTTCAACGGCAAGGACCTGTCCGGCTGGGTCAACGTGAACACGGCCCCCGACACGTGGACCGTGCGGGACGGGGAGATCGCGTGCAGCGGCAAGCCGACCGGCGTCCTGCGGACCGACCGCCAGTACGAGAACTTCATCCTGTCGCTGGAATGGAAGCACCTGACGGCCGGCGGCAACTCCGGCGTCTTCGTCTGGGGCGAAGGCTCGGTCCCGGAGGGCAAGCAACTGCCCAAGGGCATGGAGATCCAAATCCTGGAGCTGGACTACGCCGTTCAGAACAAGGTGACCGACGCCTATGTGCACGGCGAGGTCTTCCCCACGGGCGGGATTACGACCGTCCCGGACAATCCGCGCGGCCCCCGCAGCAAGTCCGCTGAGAATCGCTGCAAAGGCAAGGGCGAGTGGAACTCGTACACGGCCGTCTGCGTCGATGGCGTCATCAAGCTGGCCGTCAACGGCAAGTTCGTCAACGGTATCAGTAAGGCCAGCACGAAGAAAGGCTACATCTGCCTGGAATCGGAAGGCGCCCCGATCCACTTCCGCAACATCCGCATCATCGAGCTGCCGCCAGGCATCACGACCCCCGAGCAGAGCGCACCCGTCGTTGCGGACAAGCAGCCGGCATCCAACACTACCCCCACGAAGTAGAGAGAGGCCACGATGATGACGAAGCATCAGGATTCAATGACACGGCGTAGTCTGCTGGGCGGCGCTGCCGCGACGGGAGGCATGCTCATGATACCCTGGCTCAAACGTCTGGGAGCAAAGGTCCAGCCCAGCGTAGACCCCGAAGAGCAGAAACGCGTCGAAGCGGCGCTCCCGGCGAAAGCCTTCGTCACGCCTCGCAAGCCCCGTCGGCTCCTGATCTTCGATCTCAACGTCAACTACGGCGGCCACGCTTCCATCCGCACGTCGAATCTGGCATTCACGCTGATGGGGACCAGGACCGGCGCCTTTGAGACCGAGATCAGCCATGACCCGGCCGTCTTCACACCAGACAGTCTTAAGCGATTCGATGCGGTTTTCTTCAACAACACCGTGGGCAATTGCTTCGAGGACCCCGCCCTGCGGCAGAGCTTAGTCGAGTTCGTCTACGCCGGTGGTGGGTTGATGGGCGTCCACGGCACATCGGTAGCATTCACCAAATGGCCCGGTGCAATCGAGGATTGGCCCGAGTTCGGCATTATGCTCGGCGCGCGCGGCGCGAATCACTACGACAGCGACGAGCACGTCTTCATCAAACTGGACGACCCGACCCACCCCATCGTCCAGCCTTTCGGCGGCGACTTCGAGTACCGCGACGAATTCTTCCGCGTCCATGAGCCCTATTCCCGAAATCGGGTCCGCGTGCTCCTGAGCATCGACATGAGCAAAACCGTCGTGCAGGCTCAGCCACGGGGCAACACGATCCGGGCGGACAACGACTACGCCTTAGCCTGGGTCCGTCAGTACGGCCGGGGCCGCGTCTTTTACACGACCTTCGCCCACAACCCCTCGATGTTCTGGGACCCGAAGATGCTCCAGTTCTACCTGGCCGCGACCCAATTCGCCCTGGGCGATCTGCCCGCCCCAACGACCCCAAGCGCCAAGTTGACCCCCGCGATCCGAGCCCAGGAGCAACTCGGCTGGCGGGTGACCCTTGTGCCGGCCCCCTCCACGGAGTTGACCCTCTTTCAAACCATTGACAAAGCGGCGGGCCTGGGCCTGTTGTACGTCGGCGGCTGCAACCGACAGAAGATCAGCCAGGATATCCCGAAGAGCTTTGATGACCAGCTTGGCAGCGAGGACCTCAAACAAATCCGTTTGAAGCTCGATGCGGCCGGCGTTCGCTTGTTGACGTATCGTGTGGACCCCATGCCCCCCGATAAGATGGGGCAGCGAAGAGTGTTCGAGTTCGCCAGGAGAATGGGGGCCGATCTCTTTGTCCGTGATGCCGGAGAACTCCGCATGGACCCGGTGCCTCTGGAGATCGGGAGTTCGGATGAACGGGTCGCCAAGAAAGAAGCCGGTTCGCTTCTTGATAAGCTTCGGGCTGCACCCAATAATCCTTTTAGCGTCATCATCGAACTCGCAGGCGACGGGCCCGGTTCGATGGAGGAGGCGGCCCAACACGTCAAGTTCTGGAACAATGTGGCCATGAAGCTGGTAGGTGGAGACAAATCGTGACACAAGGGAAAAGAACCAAGAAGATCACGCGGCGTGAGTTTCTGACTCGAACGAGCCGCGTTTCGGCCATGGTCGCTCTTCCGTGGATCGTCCCGGCCCCGGTGATAGGTACACAGACAAGCACCGCGCCGAGCGAGCGGCTTACGATGGGCCTGATCGGCCACGGGGCGATGGGACGCGGGCATCTGCACCGGTTGGCCGGCGACCGGGAAGTCCAGGTGCTGGCTGTCTGCGACGTGGATCGCGTGCGGCGAGAAGAAGCCAGGCAGATTGTGGACGAGACTTACGCCGCCCGTAAGTCGGACAGCACGTACAAGGGCTGCACAGCGTACAACGACTACCGCGAGCTACTGGCTCGTTCCGATATCGATGCCGTGGTGATTGCCACGCCGGACCATTGGCATTCGTTGCAGGCCATTCATGCCGTGGAGGCGGGCAAGGACGTGTACTGTGAGAAACCGATCTCATTGAATGTCCAGGAAGGCCGGCGCCTCGTGGAGACCGTCCGCCGCTACGGTCGGATCTTCCAGACCGGGACCCAGTATCGCTCCATTTCCACAATCCGGAAGGTCTGTGAATTCGTGCGAGCGGGCGGGCTGGGCAAGGTCAAATCGGTTTTCACGCTGTGGGGTCCCCTGAATGGCTCCATCGCGGGCGGACGATTCAAACCCTACGCCCAAGCGATGGATGCGGAGCGATCCGGCCGCTCCTATGCCCCGATGCACTTCGACCTGCCAGGCGAACCCGTGCCCGATGGGTTGGACTGGAACCTGTGGGTAGGTCCCGCCCCGTGGCAGGCCTACAACAGCGTCTATCACGTGAACCCATCGCCCGGCGTCGTGCCCTGGGCGTTCTGCGAGGACTTCGGCGCGGGGGCCGTGACGTGGTATCATTCTCACGCCGCGGACGTGATTCAGTATGCCCTGGGCGTGGAGACCAGCAGCCCGGTGGAATTCATCCATCCCAGCAGCGGAGCGTATCCAACGCTCACGTGCCGGTACGCCAACGGGACGCTCCTGCACCTCGTGGACAACTGGGAGATGGTCAAGACCGTCTACCAGGCGGTCCCCGCCGACGCCCGGCTTGCCGGCAATTTCGGCGGCGTCTTCGTCGGCGAGCGAGGCTGGGTCACGTCGATGACCACCGGCGGTCCCATCGAGGGCGGCCCGGCGGAGATCTTCGCCGAGATGAAGCTCGCAACCCGCGAAGTGAATCCCGGTGACAACAATCATCACGCCAACTGGTTCGAGTGCATCCGCACGCGAAGGCCGACAAGCTGTGGCGAGGAGATCGGCCACTGCGGCGCATCGCTGGGACATCTGACGATCATCGCGTACAAGCTGCAGCGGTCCCTGAAGTGGAACCCCGTTGCCGAGGAATTCCCCGGCGACGATGCAGCCAACCGTCTGCTGGGTCGCTCGCTGCGCAGCCCCTGGCATCTGTAGCAGTAGCCGGTAATCAGTAGTCAGTAGAAATAGGGTGCGTATGACGCACCATTCCATTGATTTTGGAGAACACAGTAATGCACGTTCGAGGTTACCTGCTCACCGCAACATTGGCATTTTTCACTCTTGCCGCTTCGGTTCAGGCCCAGGCCCAGGCGGGCAAACTGGAAGCAAAGCTCGAAAAGAACCAGGTGGTCGTCACCGTGGGCGGACAACTGTTCACCTGCTACAAATTCGACCCATCCCAGAAGTACCCCTACTTCTGGCCGGTCAATGGCCCGGCGTCTGGCAAGTCCATCACGACGGAGACCTCCGAACCCTACCCGCACCACCATTCGCTCTTCTTCGGCTGCGACCGGGTCAACGGCGGCAACTACTGGCAAGACACCAACGAGCGGGGCCAGATCCTCTCCCAAAAACCCAAGCTCGTCGAGGCCTCGGGCAGCAGAGTCGTCTTCACGGATGAAGGTCTGTGGAAGCAGCCCGGCAAGGAGCCCATCATTCGCGACCAGCGCCGGATCGTCATCACCGCCCCCAGCGACAGCCTGCGGTTCATCGACTTCCAGATCACGATGGAGCCGCTGACCGACATCCGGATTCTCAAGACGAATCATTCGCTGTTCTCGGCCCGCGTTGTGCCCGAGCTGGCCGTGACCGCAGGCGGGACACTGGTCAACGCCGAAGGCAAGACGGCGGAAAAAGGCACGTTCAACGTCGCCTCGCCGTGGTGCGACTATTACGGCACGCGGGCCGGCGTCACGGAGGGCCTCGCCATTTTCCAGCATCCGAGCGACCGCTGGTACCCGGCCCAGTGGTTCACCCGCGATTACGGCTTCTTCTCGCCCACGCCCATGAACTGGCTCGAAGGCGATCAGCTCGACCTTCCCAAGGGCCAGAAGCTGACCCTGACCTACCGCGTCGTCGTTCACACCGGCGACACCCAGAAGGCCGGAATCCCGGCGATCTTCGACGCCTACAAACAGACCGACGGTTCTTCCCAGAACCAGTAAGGAGACCCCCGTGGTAAACCGACGCGAGTTCCTCAGGTAAACGGGATCGGCCGCAGCAGAAGCCATAGCATTCCCGTACGTCATTCCTTCGTCGGCGCTGGGCAACGCCGGTGGCGCGGTGCCAAGCGAGCGAATTGTGATGGCCTCCATCGGTTTGGGCACCCAGGGGACCGGCTTGCTACAGGCGTTTCTGGGGCACAAGGACGTCCAGCTTGCCGCGGTGTGCGATGTCTACGAGAGCCAACGGCAGAAGGCCAAGAGCATCGTTGACCAACGCTACGGCAACAGAGACTGCGCGATGTACAATGATTTCCGCGAGGTCTGTCGGCGTGAGGACATCGACGCCGTCAGCATCGCCACACCGGACCATTGGCATGTGCTCGTGTCGCTGGACGCGGCTCGCAACGGCAAGGACATGTATACGGAGAAGGCTCTTGGCTTGGGCGTAGCCTGGGACAAAGCCCTTCAGGAGGCATGTCACAAGTACGGCACCGTTTTCCAGTGGGGTACACAGCAGCGCTCCGAGCGGAATTTCCGCTTCGCCTGCGAGCTGGTTCGCAACGGCCGGATCGGCAAACTGCACACAATCCTGGTCGGTGTGCCTCATGACTTCCCTGTTCCCAATCAGCCGGTTCAGCCGGTGCCGGCGGGCCTGGACTACGATCTATGGCTCGGGCCGGCTCCCTGGGCCCCGTACACTTACCAACGCTGTCGCCCGTGGACAAAAGAGGAGAGCTACTCGAACTGGTACCACATCTCCGACTACTGCCTGGGGGGCATCGGCGGCTATTGGGGCGTCCGCCCGGCCAAACGCGGCCCCAAGGCAAGACCCCAGGAGAAATAAGTATGGTGAAACTATGTAGCAAGCCTCCTTCCGGTTCGTCGGCCGGGGGGAGATAAGAGTGGGTGTTTCGGAACCCCAATAAGGAGACTTGCTATGCGGTACGTAGGACTGGATGTTCACTATCGGAGTTCGACCTATTGTGTTCTGGAGGAGAACGGGCGGGAAGTGCAGTGCGAGACGATTCGCGGGCATTGGCCCAAGTTGTTGGAGCGGCTCCGGACTGTCGCGGGGCCGTGGACGATCTGTTTCGAGGCCTCGTGCGGGTATGGCTATCTGTATCGCGAGTTGTCCCGCTTGGCCAGCCGGGTCGTGGTGGCGCATCCGGGCCAGTTGCGGCTGATCTTCCGCGCCAAGCGCAAGAACGACCGTGTCGACGCCCGCAAGCTGGCCAAGCTGCTGTATCTGGACGAGGTGCCCCAGGCGTATGTGCCCAGCGAGGAGGTGCAGAGTTGGCGGGAGCTGATCGAACACCGGCGCCGCATCATGGACCGCCAGACCACGTGTAAGAACGCGATCCGCCGCCTGCTGCGTTCCGACGGCAAGATCGCCGCGAAGGGGCTGTGGACCAAGAAGGGCTTGGCCTGGTTGCGCCAGGAGGAGATGCCCACGGCAGCGGCGCGTCTGAAACGCGACCTGCTGCTGGACGAGTTGGCCGAAGCCAAGCGACGCGTGCGGACCGTGACGAAGGCTCGGGACGAGATCGGCGAGCGTCACCCGACGGTGCTCCTGCTGCGAACGATCCCCGGGGTGGGCATCCGGACGGCGGAGACGATCGCCGCGTATATGGACAACGCCAAGCGTTTCCTCCGCAGCGCACAGGTGGGTGCCTACTTCGGACTGGTTCCCTGCCAGGACGCCAGTGCCGGGGTCAACCGCTTGGGCCACAGCACGCGGCAAGGCCCGGCCACGGCCCGCCAGTATCTCGTGGAAGCCGCCTGGCAAGGAGGGTATCGCTCCCCGACCATCCGGGCGTATTTCGAGCGGATCCAGCACGGCCGCCCCGAGCGTCGTAAGATCGCCTTGGGAGCGACGGCCCATTACTTGCTGCGGTGCATGCATGCCATGCTCGTTCGCGGTCAGCCGTGGCACGAGGCGGCGTAGGAATCCAGAGGGGGCCGGCCGGGTCTCGCTTTCGTGACGCGGCCGAAACCGGACCCCAACGATCAACAAGAGAAGAGGCGGTTCAGAGAAGAGAAGGGAACCGGGGACATCGGAAGGCAAGACGCCGCACGACGATTCGCGGGATGACCTGGCCGGACTCCGTTCTCGGGGACTGAGGCCACACGACCTCGTTATGCTGACGGGAGCCGGCCCGTATGAAGATTCCTGGCACCCCGAACCGGGTGATGCCGAATAGCTGTGTGGAATTCCCGCGAAAAAATCCCGCGACCGTCTGTTTTCCACCCTGCCTCCGAGATAAGCATCCGGAGCCCGCCCTGGCAGTCTCCCCTTGAAAGCGCCGCGCGTGACAAAGCGAGAGCACGACCCTCCGTAGACGTAGATTCCCACAGAGACAATGCGAGGGTACAATCTGCCCCGGCGTAGAGACAGTAAGCCGTACCTGTCCCGCCGATGGTGTGAGGAGCAACGCTCGAAGCCGAAAAGGGGAAGTGGTAATGGCGGACGATTCGATTCACTTCTACGATGACGATGGAGTAGAGATCACTTGCCTTCGAGGACGGCCGGCGGCAATTGGACCTGCCCGTGGCCCAGCAAGGTCCCGGTGGCCCGGGCCAGCATGACCTGCGCGATCTCGTAATCGGCAAAGGCACTGATCCGGCGCAATTGGTTCTCCGCGAGACTGGAGGCCGCCTGCAAGACTTCGGTGCTCGTGCGCCGGCCCAATTGGAACTGGGATTGTTCCACCCGGTACTCGCGGTAGGCGGCGATGACGCCCTGCTCGGCCGCCAGGATGCGGCGCCAGTTTTGCTGCAGACCGTCCAGCGCATCGTAGACATCCTGCCGGACTTGCTGCTGCTGCTGCTGGCGGTCCAGCTCGATTCTAACCTTCTCGAGCCGGGCCCGCCGGTACTGGGCCTCGGCGGCTCGGTTGCCCAGAGGAATGGCGGCCGACAGGCCGATCCAATGATCCTGCGCGGGACTGTGGACGAGGTCGTCAAAAGCGCCGCCTACGCTCCCAGCCTGCCCGCCGGCAGTATAGGTATACTCCACGTTCAGCAACGGCAGCAGGTTGTTCCGGGCCAGGGCGATGTCGATGTCGCCAATCGCCAAGCGAAGCTCCAGCTCGGCCAGCTCCATACGGTTCTCCAAGGCCACCTTGACCAGGGCCTCCTGATCCAAATCCAGCCCCTTGGGATCCGGGTCGGTGACGGTGTTGACATCCACCGGTGAATGGAGCGGCAGATCGGCGCGGTTCATGATCCGTTTGAGCTCCCGCTCGCGGTCCCGGACCGTCGTCTCGGCCCCGATCACCGCATCGAGCCGGCTCGACAGACCCGCCTCCGCCCGGACGATTTCATTCTTCGGCAGCGAGCCGGCCGCCACTTTGAAGCGAGCGATTTTCACCTGATGCTCGGCCAGCTTGTATTGCTCGCGGCTGACGTCGAGCTGTTTGCGGGCGGCGTAGAGCCGCCAATACGCAATGTCGGCGCCGCCCAGAATGTAAATCGCCTGGAGCTTCGTGAACGCATCCACGGCCCCTTTCTGGTATCCGGCGACCTGAATGGAATCAGTGTTGATTCGCGTGCCCGCCCCCCGCAGCAGCGACTGGACGACGGAGACACTGGCGGCGGCCTCCGAGACACCGTCCTCGTCCCCCACCGGCAGGTTGGCCGTGACCGTACCACCCGTCTGCAGCGGCGTCGTGATGCCCGCGCCCAAGGTGCGGCTGGAGGGTGTCGCATAGCTCGCCGAAGCCCGGAAGACCGACTCGAACTTCGCCCGTTCCGCATCCACCGTCTGCTGAGCGATGGCGGGACTGATCAGTTGGACTTTCAGATCCAGGTTGTTCGCCAGCGCCGCCGCCCGGACCTCCTCCAGCGTCAGCTTCACCACGGGCCGGGGCTGGTTCGGCTCCGTCACCCCTTTGGCCAGCTCCTTCGTAGCCTGCTCGATGGAGACCGGCGGCGACTGGGACTGCTCCGTGAGCTTGACGCTCTCGATCTGGCCCGTCTTGGCCACCAGGGCCGCCAATTCCGGCTTCGGCCGAACCTCCGGCGTCCCGCAGCCCATCATGGCCATCGTCAGCCACAGCATCGCCGCTGTTCCTGCAACCTCCCAGATTCGCCAATGCATGTCCATGTGCTCTCTCATAAACCTGCCTTATTCACATCGCAACGCCGCCATTGGATCGGTTCTCGCCGCCCGGCGGGCCGGGAGGTAACACGCCACAAGGGCGATCAGACTGAGCAGCAGGGCACCCGCCGCCAATGTGAGGGGATCCATCGGGCTGACGCCGTAAAGCATCCCTCGCAAGACTCGGGTCAAAGCGCACGCGCCACCCAAGCCCAACCCGATCCCAATTGCCACAAGGGTCATCCCCTGCCGCAGCACCATGTGCACCACGCCAAGTCGTGCGGCGCCGAGCGCCATGCGGATTCCAATCTCGCGTTTGCGCATGGCGACAGAATAGGCCAGGATGGCGTAGATGCCCACGCCGGCCAGCAGCAATCCAACCGCTCCGAAGACAGCGAGGTAACACATGTAGATCCGATGCCCACGCGTGCTCTCGTAGAGACTATCCTTGACCACCTCGACGTAGGGTCTGCGCAGGTCAGGCCCCGCCGCTCTTACTTCCGCCAAGAGAGGCTTGATCAATTGATTGGGCTGGGTACGCGTTCGAACAAAGAGACTATAGTCCACTCCAGCGGAGTTTGCCTGTTGTGGCTGATAGAACGTCGGGTAGACTTGGTCTGTCACGCTCCAGATCTGGATGTCTGCCACCACCCCCATGACCTCGAAGATCTTGTGGTCGCCGGTGGCTGTCGCGTGAATGGTCTTCCCAACGGCATTTTCCCCCGGCCAACAGCGCCGGGCCAGAGTCTCGTTGACCAGAACGCCCGTGGCGTTGACGCCCCGGTCCTGTTCATCGAAATAGCGCCCCCGGAGCAGCGGCACCTTCATGGCCTTGAACGCATCCGTGGCGCCAACTCCGGAGGCGTGGAAGTACAATTTCACCGGCTCTTCCTGTCCGGTGATCGTGAACTCCTGTCGTCCCAGCATATTGGAGAGAATGCCCACGGCCTCGACCCCCGGTACGGTACAAAGTCGCCGGTGGACTTCAGCCAAGAGCAAGTCTCTGGCCTCAGGCGTCCTGTATTTCTTAGAGTCAAAGGCCGGATTGATGCCAACCCGGATCAGATTCGTCGGTTCATACCCCGGATTGCTCCGGAGCAGATGAGCTACGCTTTGAATCATCAGACCGGCACCGGCGAGCAACACCATCGCCACGGAGACTTCCAGAACGACCAGCCCGCGGCGATACAAGCTTCTCAAGGTGCCTGGCGTGGCCTGCACGCCACTTTGCTTAAGCGCGTTCGCCACGGGCCGGGTCGCCCCGTACCACGCGGGGACCGTCCCGGAGATCAGACCTGCCGTGACCGCAATCAATAGAGAATAGGCCAACACCTGTCGATCGATCTCGATTGTCCGTACGCGTGGCAGGTAAGACGGCAACAGCCGCTCCATGAGGCCGAAACTCCAGTAGGTCAAAGCAATACCGACAATCGCCCCCGCCAGGGCAGGCATCAGGCTCTCCAACAATAACTGGCGTAAGAGCTGAAGCCGTCCAGCCCCCGGCGCGCCGCGGATAGCCAGTTCATGCTGCCGCCCTTCGGTCCGCGCCAGGTTGAGATTCGCGACATTCGCGCACGCGATCAGCAAGACAAAGATCATGGCCCCCACAAAACCGGGAATGGTCCTCTGCACGTCGGCGCTGGCGAACACCTCCCGTACGGGACGCAGGTGCAGAATGGAATAGCCGCGACTGAACTTGCGGTGCTCCTCCCCGTATCGCTGTGTCAACACGTCCACCATGGCCTGGGCCTGCCGCAGGGACACTCCAAGGGCAAGTCGCGCAATGATTTCGGAGTGCAACCGGAACCGGGAGCCCTCCGGGTCTTGGTCCGCTGCCTTTACTTCCGGATCGTCGGCTGGAAACCAGAAATCGGCATTGAAGGGATATTTGAAGTGAGGCGGCATCACTCCGATCACGGTGTAATACTGGTTCTGCACACGGAGCGATTTCCCTACCCAGCCTGGATCGCCGCCCAATTGGTTCTTCCAGAACGCGTGACTGAGCACCGCAACCGCAGGAGCGCCCGGCCGACCCTCATCGGCGGCGAATGTGCGCCCCAGCCAGGGTCTTGCGCTCCAGAACAAGAAGAAGTTCGGAGAGACGGGAGTGCCACAGACCGTCTCAGTCCATTCGCCATTCTGCCAAGGCACCATCATCCAAGGTCGAATCCTGGTCAGATCGGCAAAGTAGTGCCGTTGGGCACGCAACTCCTGGACGATCACGGGGCTGATCATGTCCAGGTATTGGTTGTCCTCCCTACTGAAGGAGCGAATCTGGACGAGCCGATCCGCCCCCGCCGCCGGGACGGGATTGAACCACAGGGCATTGACGCCGCTGAAGATCGCCGTGCTTGCGCCAATCCCCAGCGCGAACGTGAGCACCGCCACAGCCGTGAAGCCCGGATTGTTAACCAGCATTCGCAAGCCATACCGTATGTCTTGCCAGAGCGTTCCCATCGCGTTCTCCTGTGAACTGTCTCCATGCACTTCGCGGGTCGCGCAGGGACTTTCACGAGGCATACGGTAGCAAACAACGTGCCAGATGGGTCCCTTTCGACCCCTCTTCCACGCTCAGAAACGCCACTAAGGAACGACGCGTGCGGATATGCAAACGTTATGTGTCCGCTTTCAGAACCGGCGCGCCCGAATCTGGACACGTGCAAGCATACTCAGCGTAGTTCATCACTTTTCCAGCCGGTAGTCGCACCACGTCGGGACTTCGCGTGTGAAGTCGAGCGTGCCGCCGCCTTTGGTGGTGAAGACGGCGGGTCTGACCTCCTGGAGCTTCTCGTCGACGGAGCGCAGGCCGTTGACCTGCTCGAAGAACTTCGACTCCGTCACGCACAGGAACCCATCCTTCTCGCGGACCCGGCACGGAGGCCCGAAACTCCTCGATCGCCGCCTCGACCTTCGGGTCCAGCCCGTCCCTCTTATAGCATCCCGTTTGTGGAACACTCCAGTTCTCAGTTCCCAGTTGTCAGTTCGCAGTTTTCAGCCGTTGGCTATCAGCGCTCTTGCTGACAACTGACAACCGTCAACTGACCACTCGTTCTATTCGCACCGCAGCGCCACCATCGGATCGACTCGCGCCGCCCGGCGGGCGGGGATGTAACTGGCCAGAAGCGAAGCGGCGCCGAGCAGAACCACGGTCACGACAATACTGACCGGATCGATGGGGCTGACGCCGTAGAGCAAGCTGCCGATCAGACGTGCGGTGGCCAGCCCCAGCAACAATCCCACGAACAGCCCCGCGAGCGTCAGCACCATTCCCTCCCGTAAGACCATGACCATGATGTTCCCGTGCGTGGCCCCGAGGGCCTTGCGAATGCCGATTTCTGAGGTTCGGGAAGCCACCATGTAGCCCTTGACCGCATAGATGCCCAGAGACGCCAGGAACAGGGCCAGCGCCCCGAAGATTGCGGCCAGCCGGGCCCCCATCCCCGTGGCCCACACGAAGGGCTGATTCCGGTAACTATCCGACAGGGTCGCCACCGACAAAATGGGCAGACGCGGGTCCATCGCCCGAATCTCCGCGGGAATCCTCTGCAGGAGGGCCGCCTCCGCTCCGCGCGTCGCGTCCGTGAGGCGGACATAGACGTAGTCAGGCAAGCGGTTAGGCCAGATCGGCTCATAGATTTGTCCTCGACTTTCCCCATCGTCCTGGAGCGCCTGCAGGTGCGGCACGATCCCGACGACCCGGCACGGCGACGACGAAAGCGGCCAGCCGTATTGCACCAGACAACCCAGGGCCCGGCCGTCCGGCCGCAATCGGCGGGCGATCCGTTCATCGACGATCACGACCTTCTCAGCGCCGGGGGCACTGTCCAGACGGTCGAAAGACCGGCCCTGCAAAAGAGGTATCCCCATCGCCTCGAAACCGCCCATGCCAATGGTATACGACCGGTCCGATTGCCCCGGGATGTGGGCGATCGCCTCACGGAGCACTTGTTCTTCATCGCGTTGATCTTTCGGAGCGTCCGATACGTATTCGCGGACCGCGCCGGCGATGCCACCACGGTCCATCGTGACGGGTAAAGAAGAGGACAAGCCCACCGCGTGGACCCCTGGCATGGACTTCAGACGGTCGGCCAGGGTTTCGTACACCTGCCGGCTGCCGGCCAGATCATACCCGGCGGCGAGGGGATCAAGCTGGATCAGCAGCTTACCGTCGAAGCTGAAATCGAAATTGCTCAGGCTGGTCTGCAGAGCGCTGCGGGTGAAGAGCGCTGCCTCCATCACCAGCACGACAGACAAGGCAATCTGGCAGATCACCGACACGCGGCGCGGCCGGCCGACCCTTCCGGTGGACCGCCGCATCTCGCCCCGGGATTCCTTCAGATCGGCGGCAACCTCCCGCCGCGAGAGCCGCAAAGCGGGCTTCAGACCGGAGAGCATCGCCGCGACCATACAGAAGCCCAGCGTGGCGGCCAGGACGCGAAGATCGAGACCCAATGCCAATGAGCCGGCCACGTCAACCGGCCCTTTCAGGGTCCCCAACCACACACTCAAGGTTCGGACACCCCAGAAGGCGAAAACTAACCCCACCACCCCTCCAAGGGTCGCCAACAAGAAGGATTCGATGAGCAACTGCCGGATGATCTGCCAGCGGCCCCCGCCGATGGCCATGCGGATAGCGATCTCCCGGTGCCGGCCGGCCCCGCGCACGATGGTCATATTTCCCACGTTCAGGCAGGCAATCAACAGGACCACCGCCGAGACGCCCATCAGCAACAGGGTGGCGCAGGATAAGAAGATCCGCTCTCTGTTGCCACCCCCGGAATCCTGCATCAACCTGGGCAGGCGCTCGACGCTGAACGAGCTGCTGTCCCCCCACCACCTGGGATTGATTTCCTTCAAGCGTGGGCTCAGAGACTGCAATCGTAGCTGCGCGTCGGACATGGTCAAGCCGGGCTTGAGGCGCCCTATGAGCATCGCCTCATTGGGATAGTCCCACCATTCACTGGGTCGCCCCGGCCTTTTCTCCTCCCACAGGCGTCCGATGAGGCCGAAGCTGCCCAGAGGCAACCACAGATCGGGTCCGATGAGCGATGCGCCAGTGAACCGCTTCGGCGCGACGCCGATGACCCGAAAGAGCGTGCCATTGATGCCGACGTATTTGCCCACCAGAGCGGGATCGGCCCCTTCGCGCTGCCAGGTGCGGTAGCCCAGAACAACCACCGGCTCAGTGCCGGACCGCTCCTCCTCAGGCTCGAAGGTCCGCCCATAAGCGGGCGCCACGCCCAGGGCCGAAAAGTAATTGGCCGAGACGAACATCGGGAAAATGCGTCGGACGGCGTCCCCTTGCCCGAAGATGAAAGACCCAAACTCTGGGTCGCACGCGATCAGATCGCTGAACGCTTGGTTGTCGTCGCGCATCTCCACATAGGCGGAATAACGAAGATAGCCGCGCACGTTGCGGAGATTGCAGAGCACCAACTGATCCGGGTCCTTCACCTGCGGCGGGCGCAAGAGCAGCACATTGACCACGCTGAACATGATCGTATTGGCCCCGATGCCGATGGCCAGGGTAATCAGGGCAATCGCCGTAAAGCCGGGCGATTTCTTGAGCATTCGAACCGCGTACCGCAGGTCTTGCCATAGTGTCGTCATAGTCTGGCTCCAGTTCCCAGATGTAGGGTGGGGCTTGCCCCACCGATCTTCTCCCATCATACCGGTTCCGGTGGGGCAAGCCCCACCTTACCAATTCATTCACATCTCAATGCCACCATCGGATCGACCCGCGCCGCCCGGCGGGCCGGGATGTAGCTGGCCAGTAGCGACGCGGCCCCGAGCAGAGCCACCGTCACGATGATACTGACCGGATCGACCGGACTGACGCCGTAGAGCAGGCTGGCCGACACCCGCGCCACACCCAAACCCAGCAGCAATCCGACCAGCAATCCCACCACCGTCAGCACCAGTCCTTCCCGCAAGACCATGCCCATGATGTTTCCCTGTGTCGCCCCCAGGGCCTTGCGGATGCCGATTTCCGAGGTGCGCGAGGCGACCATATAGCCCTTGATCGCATAGATGCCCAGCGCCGCCAGGAACAAGGCCGCCGCCCCGGCGGCCAGCGCCAATCGTGCGCCGAATCCCGCCATGGATACAAGAGAATCGTTGCGCTGTTTCTGGGCGAGAGTCACCACGGACAGCACCGGGACACGCGGATCTACCCTGTGAATCTCCTGAAAGACCCGCTGCTGCAGGGCGTCCGCCGATCCCCTGTCCGCGATATGCAGATAGAGATACGAGAACAACTGATCCGCTTGGGTCGGTCTATAGGTCTGAGCACGGACCTCCCGGTCCCCGATGCCCGGCACGTGGGCGACGATCCCGACCACGCGGTAAGGATCGGAATATTCCGTGAAGAACCCGTATTGGATGAAACAGCCGAGAGCATTGCCATCCGGGCGGAGCTTGCGGGCCAAGGTCTCATCGATAATCATGACCTTCTCCGCCGCCGGGGCGCTGTCCAGGCGATCGAAGAGACGCCCCTGCAAAAGGGGAATCCCCAGCGCCGTGAAGTAATCCCGGCCCACGTCGGTCACGGCGGCCCACTGCGCAACGTACTTCCTCGACTCGCTCTCCTGGATCCCCGTCAGGTATTCGTAAATCGACATATGTCCGCCGCCCCCAAAGAAGAATCCGGGCGATATCCCCAGCGTCTTGACGTCGGACAAGGACGCCAGATGGTCGGCCAGGGCCTCGCAGACCTGGACACCCTGGGCCCGGTCGTAGCCGGCGGAAAACGGATCGATCTGAATGACCAGCTTGTTCTCCAGATTGAATCGCGGATTCGGCCGCGCCAACCGCAGAGCACTCCGCGCCAGCAGCGTCGCACTCATCACCAGTACGACGGCCAGGGCGATCTGGCCCACGACCGAGAGACCTCCCCGTTTTCTCCGGCTGGGTCCGAGCACGCTGCCGACGGATTCTTTCATCTCGCCCGCGATGTCACGCCGCGACAAACACAAGGCCGGTCTAAGCCCGAACAATAGCGTGGCCACCAGGCAAAAGCCCAGGGTGGCTGCCAGGACACGAACGTTCAAGCCGGGCCTGAAACTTCTCATTATCGGGTCTTGTACGGCCGCAATCCAGACGTTGAGCACCCTCGTGCCCCAGAAGGCGAGCAGAAAGCCGAGGACCCCTCCCAACAGCGCCAGCAGCAAAGACTCGATGAGCAACTGCCGGATGATCCGCCAGCGGCCTCCACCGATGGCCATGCGAACGGCAATCTCGCGGTGACGCCCGGCTCCTTGAACGATCAACATGTTCGCCAGGTTCAGACAGGCGATAACCAGGATGATCCCGGAGACCGCCATCAGGACCGCACTGAGGATAGTGTTCGCCAGACGCTCCCCGTGGACGTCAGCGTCTATGAGGAACCTCCCGGGACGGTGGAGATAAAGCGAGGAACTGTCCTTCCATTGCTTCGGATACTCCGCTTTGAAGCGCGCGACCAAAGACTGCAACTGCGCTTGAGCCACCGGCATGTTCGCCCCCGGATTGAGGCGCCCCACGAGGTGAAGCCCCGGATAGTCCCGGTCCGCCGATGGGGAGCGCGTGGATCCCCGGGAAAGCTCGGCCACCGAGAGATAGCTTCCCAGAGGCAGCCACAGATCGGGGCCGATGAGCGTGACGCCGGTAAACGTTTCCGGCATGACACCGACGGCCTGGCAGCGGATGCCATTGACGCTGACAAACGCGCCGACGAAGTTCGGATCGCTACCCAGTCGCTGCCAGAGGCGGTGGCTCAGGACCACGACCGTGGCGCCGCCCTGCCGCTCTTCCTCGGGCAGGAACCCCCGTCCCCGCACCGGCGCCGCTCCCAGAAAGGAGAAGTAGTTCGCCGAAACAAACAGCGCCGACGATTGTCCAACCGAATCCCCATGAACCAGGGTGACAGGTCTTGCGTCATCGCCCTGGGCCAGGAGATCACTGAAGGCCAGCCGGCTGTCACGGACAGTGAGATACGCGGAATAAGGAAACCATGGAAATGCGGCGTCCCGAATCGCGCAATACGCCAACTGCTCGGCGTTCTTCACATTCCTCGGGTGCAGCAGCAGCAGATCGGACATGCTGAACATGATCGTATTGGCCCCGATGCCGATCGCCAGGGTAATCAAGGCAATCGCCGTGAAGCCAGGTGACTTCTTCAGCATCCGCACCGCGTACCGCAGGTCTTGCCACAAAGTCATCATTGCCAAATCTCCAGTTGCCGGTAGTCAGTAATCGGTAGGCGGTTTTGAGTTTCGACTCGCTGCTCCTGCACCGACTACTGACTACCGGCTACCGACTACCCTCTTATTCGCACCTCAACGCCACCATCGGATCGACCCGCGCCGCCCGGCGGGCGGGGATGTAGCTGGCCAGCAGCGAAGCGATGCCAAGCAGAACCAAGGTCACGATGATACTGACCGGATCGACTGGACGAACACCGTAGAGCAGGCTGGCCGACACCTTCGCCACACCCAAACCGAGCAGCAGTCCGACGACCAATCCCACCACCGTCAGCACCAGCCCTTCCCGCAAGACCATGCCCAGGATGTTTCCCTGTGTCGCACCCAGGGCCTTGCGGATGCCGATTTCCGAGGTGCGCGAGGCGACCATATAGCCCTTGACCGCATAGATCCCCAGCGATGCCAGGAACAAGGCCATCGCTCCGGAACCGGCGGCCAGACGGGCGCCGATGATCGCCAGCCAGACGGTGGGATTCTCGTGGTAGTATTCCGCCAGACTCGCTGCCGTGACGATGGGAAGGTGGGGATCGACCTCCCGGATCGCTGGGCGAATCTGTTGCTTCAGGATCGCGCCGCTTCTGCGCGTTGTCTCCTTCAGACGCAGATGCAGAAAGGCCGGCCGATGGTCGGTCCCCATCGGCACGTAGATCTGAGGAGGCGGAACATCGTCGTCGGTCGCAATCTTCAGACTGGGGACAATACCGACGATGCGATAAGGTGACGTTTCCTCTCCGTAGGTGATCACGCATCCCAGTACCATTCCGTCGGGCCGGAGCCGCCGGGCGACGCGTTCGTCGACGATGACCACCTTCTCCGCGTTGGCGGTCGAATCGATGCGACGGAAAGGACGCCCCTGCAGGAAGGGCATTCCCATCGCGTCGAAGTAGTCGGCGCCGACATGGAACACGCCGGGGGCGTCTCTGACGAAGCGACGGCGCTCCTGCGTCTCATCGTTGCGTTCGCTCTCGATCTGGGGCTGGTATTCACGGACAGTCCCTCCATAGCCGCCGGAATCGCTGAAAGGAAATGAAGCCGACAGAGCGACCATTTCGACGCCCGGCAGGCCGCGCAACTTCTCGGCCAGCGTTTCATACACTTCCTGAGTGTGGACCCGATCGTAACCGGCGGCGAGCGTGTCGGCCTTGACGAGCAGTTTGCCGTCGAAGTCAAATTCGTCGCTGGGATGCAACGCCTTGATCGCGCTGCGGGTAAACAACGTCGCTCCCATCAGCAGCACTACGGCCAAAGCGGTCTGGCCGAGCAGGGACAGCCGCCCGTGACGGCGCAGAGGACGCAGCACGGCGCCGCTGGATTCTTTCAAGTCGGTGATCACGTCACGTCGTGACAAGCTCAGTGCCGGCCGCAGACCGGCCAGCAGGGTGGCCAGCAGGCAGAAGCCGATCGTGACGACCAGGGCCCGTCCGCTGAGCCCGACGCTCAGCGCGCTGACCAGGTCGAGAGGTATGTTCGACACCACCAGCCAGCCGTTGAGCACCGTCGTTCCCCAGAAGGCGAGAACGAATCCCAAAGTCCCTCCGAGAAACGCCAGGAGACCCGACTCGATGAGCAATTGCCGGATAATCCTCGGACGACTTCCGCCCAAGGCCAGGCGCACCGCGATCTCGCGCTGGCGCCTGGCGCCGTGCGCGATCATCATGGTCGCCAGATTCAGGCACGCGATCAGCAGCACGGCGGCGGAGACTCCCATCAAGATCCCGCTGACACCGGTCAGCCCGCGGTGTTCGTTCTGGTCGTTGAAGAGCGCGAATTTCGGCAGCCGGTGGAGGTAGAACGCCGTATTGGCCTGCCAGAGACGCGGATAGCGTTCCTGGAACCGAGGGGCGAAGGTCCGCAACTGGGCCTGGGCGGTGGCCAGGTCCAGACCGGGCTTGAGTCGTCCGACAGGAATCACTCCAGGATATCCCCACCACTCATCCGCGGCCCGGCCCGGCCCGGTAATCCCACGGGGCATCTCGACGACCCGAGGGTGGTTTCCTAACGGCAGCCAGAGATCGGGACCAAGGTGAGTTGCCCCCGTGAAGCCCTGCGCCGCGACGCCGACGACTTCGCAAGGAACACCGTTGACGCGTACGGTTCGACCCACCATCTCCGGGTCGCCGCCGAGTCGCTTCCAGGTAGGATAGCTCAGGACCGCAACCGGGGCGGCGTCACGCCCCTCCTCGTCCGGCCGAAAGCCGCGCCCCAGGACGGGAGGCGTGCCGAGGAAAGCGAAGTAGTTGGTCGAAACGAACATGCCCCAGACCTGTCGAGCTGTCGTCTCGTCAGCCAATGTCACGAAGCCCAGATCTTCGTCCTGGGCCATCATGTCGCTGAAGACCGGATTGTCCTGGTTCAGCATCCGGTAACCGCCGTAGGGCGTGGCGCCCAGCCCGAACTTTGGATTGCGGACCTTACAGCACACCACCTCCTCCGGCTTTTCGACCTGCACGGGTCGAAACAGCAGCATGTCGGTAACGCTGAACATGATCGTGTTGGCCCCGATGCCGAGGGCCAGCGTGATCAGCGCGATCGCCGTGAATCCCGGCGACTTTCTCAACATCCGGATTCCGAATCGCACATCCTGCCACAACGTCATCATAGCGCAGCTCCCAGGGAAAGTTCGAATCATACAATGACGGAGCGAGGGAACGCCGCAAGAACCTCGGCTCCCGGGGCCATCATTTCGGTATTCCAATACTCCGGTATTCCCATCCTACTCATATCGAAGGGCCACCATCGGATCGATCTTCGCCGCCCGGCGGGCGGGGAGGTAGCAGGCCAGCAGCGCGACCATGCCCAGCAGCAGGGCTGTCGAGACGAAGGTCACCGGATCGGTCGGCGTGATCTCGAAAAGGTAGCCACGCAATATCCGCGTCAGCGCCAACGCGATGGCAAGACCGGCCCCAACGCCCACCACCGTCAGAATCATGCCTTCCCGCAACACCAAGACGAGCACGTTCCAGCGCTGCGCCCCCAGGGCCATGCGAATCCCGATCTCCTGCACCCGGCGGGTTACGCTGTACGCCGTCACAGCGTACAGGCCTACCAGCGCCAGGACAGTTGCCAACGCCCCGAACAAGCTCGCCAGAAAGCCGACCAGCCGCTCGTTGGCAAGGACACGGTCCAATCGATCCTCCATCGTCGTCATGTCCACGACGGGAATGCTGGAGTCCAGCTTGCGCACTTGCTCGCGCACGGCCTGGAAGATCTGCGCAGAAGCGAGATTCGTCCGCACGTAGACCATCGCAGTGGCCAGGTCGATCTGCGGATAGGGCACGAACACCTGCGGCTCGGCCGCGCTGCGAGGCCCGTCTGTCCGAAAATCGCCTATCACGCCGACGATTTCCCGGTCCGGCTGGGCCTCGGCCCTGGACCGGAAGCCCACGTGATGGCCGATAGGGTTGCGGCCCTCGAAGAACCAACGCACGAAGGCCTCGTTGACGAGGACCACTTGTTTCGCCCCCGGCAGCTCGTCTTGCTCGCTGAGGTCGCGGCCCAGCTTCAAGGACATCCCCAAGGTCTTGCAGTAGTCACGCGAAATGGAATCACAGTAGGAGGCCGCATCCTCGCCCTCTCGGGGTTGATAACCTTCGACGACGACCCCGTTGGTCGTGCGGATGCCCCCCAGCAGCGACGTCTGCGCTACGGCGCTCGACTCGACTCCCGGCACGGCCCGCAGTTGCGTCTGCAACTGCGGATAAAACGCCAAGGCGCGCTGCCAGTTGTACCCGCTCAGTCCCAGATCCAGGTGGAAGGAGATGAGGTTGGTGGTCCGAAAGCCGGGGTCCACGCGATACAACGATAGAAGACTGCGGACAAGCAACCCGGAGCCGATCAAGAGGACCAGCGACAGAGCCACCTGTACCACGACCAGGGCCCGCCGCAGGCGCGCGCGGGAGCCGCCGAGCACAGAGGCCGCCCGTTCCTTGAGGGTGGAAACCAGATCGACGCGCGTCGCCCACCAGGCCGGGAACAGACCGAATAGAAGTGCCGCCGCCGCGGAAACGGCGAGATTGAAGGCCAACATTCGCCCGCTGAGCGAAGGCGAGACCACCGCTTTCAGCCGCTCCGGGGCAAACAAGAGAATGGCATGATTAGTCCAGAGAGCGACCGCCAAAGCAGCCAATCCGCCAGCCATCGCCAATAGCAGGCTCTCCACCAACACCTGGCGAAAGATGCGCCAACACCCTGCCCCAATCGCCAGTCGAACCGTAATCTCCTTCTGACGGCTCATGGCCCGCGCGACGAGCAGACTCGATACGCTCGCGCACGCAGCCAGAAGGACCAGAGCAGCGAGCGCCATGAGCAACTGGAGCGTGGGCCCCAAATCCCAAGACAGGGCCGAGATGCCTCGGCCCGCCGACAGCAGCACCGCCCGCGATTGGCGAAACTGCTCGCGATCGAGGGCCGAGAGGTCCTCGAATCCGGGGCTTCGGATCTCCGACTCGATGATCTCCCGGTGCCGAGCTTGGACGGCCGCGGCCGCCTGCTCGGGGGAGAGGCCCTGCCGGAGCCGGCAGAAGACCTGTACCCACCCATTCTTTCGGTCGTCCAGCGGACGCCATGTCGGCGAGATCTGCTTTTTCATGGTGACGGGGAGGAACAGCTTGGGCCGAGCATCCAGGCTGACGCCCCGGAAGCCCGCCGCAGCCACGCCGACCACAACCGCCGGAGTGCGGTTGACCAGCAGCGTGCGGCCGAGGACGGACCGGTCCCCTCCAAAACGCGTCCGCCAGAACTCATGGCTCAACACGACCACCGGATGGGCGCCCGAGACCGCTTCGTCTTCGGCGACGAACGTGCGGCCTACGGCCGGCGGCACGCCCAGCACGTCGAAATAACTCGCCGAGGCCAGCTCGATCTCCACCCGCTCGGCCCCGCGGCCGTCATCCAGCACCGCGGTCTCGCCCCGCCGGCACAAGACCCCTTCAAACAGAGCCGTTGTCTCCTGGAAATCCTTGAACCGGGGATAGGAGAGCGTCGTGTCGCCCCCCCACTGGGAACCAATGAACCTCCCCTGGGTTTTGACGAGAACCAGGGCGCCGGGGTCCCTGACGGGCAGCGAGCGCAGGAGGACCTGCTCGAAGATCGTGAAGATCCCGGTATTGGCCCCAATCCCCAGCGCGAGCGTCAGCACGACAACGGCAACGAAACCGGGACTCCGGCCCAGACTGCGAAGCCCATAACGCACATCCTGCCACATCGTTCTCATGGCGTAGCTCCAGTTCTCCGTTCCCGGTTGTCGGTTCTCAGCCGGTAGGGTGGGGCTTGCCCCACCGATGCTTCCGACACCGTCGATTCTGGTGGGGCAAGCCCCACCCTACGCGATCACTCCTTCACCATCCAGCCGTCTTTGAGCCGGATGATCCGTTTGCTGTAGGCGGCGTACTTGTCGTTGTGCGTCACCTGAACAATCGTCGTGCCTTCGCGGTTGAGCTTCTTGAACAGGTCCATGATCGCCTCGCCCTGGGTGGAGTGCAGATTGCCGGTCGGCTCATCCGCCAGAAGGAGCTTCGGGTTGGCGATCACGGCCCGCGCGACACCGACCAACTGCTGCTGACCGCCGGAGAGCTGGCCGGGAAACAGGTCCTTCTTGCCCACAATGCCGAAGCGGTCGAGCGTGTCGCAGACGGTCGAGGCCCGCTCGGAGCCCTTAATGTTCCGATAGGATAGCGGGACATCCAGGTTCTCATAGACCGTCAGCGTGTCGAGCAAGTTGAAGTTCTGGAAGACGAAGCCGATGTACTGCTTGTTCAGGGCCATGCGCTCCTTGGGCTTGAGGTCGTGGACCGCATGGTCGAAGAGGTAGTATTCGCCCTCCCAGCCGCCGTCCAGCATGCCGAGGATATTGAGCAGCGTGGTCTTGCCCGCCCCGGAAGGTCCCATGATGGTGATGAACTCACCCTCTTCGATATCCAGGTTGATCTGTCGCAGAACGTAATTCTTGCCCGCCCGCGTCTCGTAACATTTCTCGAGGTCCTTCAGTTGAATCATAGTCATAGTTCCCAGTTCGAAGTTATCAGTTCTCAGTTGTAGGGTGGGGCTTGCCCCACCGGAACCGTCATGATGCCAGAAATCGGTGGGGCAAGCCCCACCCTACCAACTCACTCATGTCTCAATGCCGCCATGGGATCGATCTTTGCCGCACGCCGGGCGGGAAGCCAGCAGGCGGCGGTCAGGGCCGCCAGGACACAGGCCACCACGGCAAGGAAGGAGACCGGATCGAACGGACTGATGCCGGCGATCTGATGCCGCAGGACCACAGCCCCGCCGAGCGCCAGCGGCAGGCCGAGGGCCGCCGCAATCAGGCCCAAGCGCAGGCCCGCGGACAGAACCAGCCGCAGTAGGTCCCCGCGGGTCGCCCCGACGGCCAGGCGAATGCCGATTTCCCGTGTCCGGCTGCTCACCATGTAGGCCATCACACCATAGACGCCCACCGAGGCCAGTACGAGCGCCAACACGCCGAGAGCGCCGAGAATCCGCAGTGCCGCGTGTTCGACGGCCAGGGTGTTCTTGATGATGTCGCGCAGCGTGCGCACGTCGCCCACCACCAGCTTCGGATGGATGCGGGCAAGCTCGGCACGCACGGAGGCAACCACCCCGCGTGCGTCCCCTTGGGCACGGATCAGCAAGTTCGGCTGGAGGAGGGACTTCTTGTCCGTGACACGGAATGCCGTGGCGTCCGCCCGTTCGTCGAAGCGGTCGAGGCACGCGTCCTGGACCACTCCGACGACCTCCCACTGGCGAATGTGCATGCCCAGCGGGTCCCGGCCCGGCCAGAACTTCCGCGCGAAGCTCTCATTCACGATCACGATCTGGCGGCCGGATTCGACATCTTCCTGGCTGAAGTCACGGCCGCGCAGGATCGGGATTCCCAGCACACCGAACATACCGGGACCGACACGCGGGTAGAAACCGAACTCGACGGAATTCTCGTGGGACGGGTTGTGATCTTCGACTCCGTCCGCCACATACAAGTGCGTCTTCATCCCGCCCATCAGATCGACAGGCGAGACAGCAACCCGCTCGACTCCCGGAACAAGCGCCACCCGGCGGACAATCTCCTCCAATTGCGGCATGGCGGTATCCGTCGTAAAACCGACACGCTCCAGGTCGAGCGAAGCGACCGCGAGCCGGTCGGACCGGTAGCCCAGGTCCACCGACAACTGCTTGCTCATGCTGCGCAGGCACAAGGTCGCCCCGCACAGGAGAACGAGCGAGCCCGCGACCTGCGCGACAATCAATCCGTGGCGTAGCCACGAACGCCGGCGGCCCGCTCCGGCGCCGTCTTTGAGTGCGGCCGCAGGCGCCAGTGCGGTCGCCTGGAGGGCGGGCAAGAGGCTGAAGCCCACCCCCACCGCCAACACCGCCGCGGCCGCGAAGAGCAGGACCCGCAGATCGGCCGCTGGACGCAGAGGCGGTCCCGGCCACCAACTGGCGAACTTCATCAGGCCCTGCCCGACCCAGGAAAACACCAGCAGCGCGCCCGCCGTGCCGCCGGCGGCCACGAGGATTCCTTCACAGACGACCTGCCGGACCAGGGCCGCCCGCGTGGCGCCCAGGGCGATGCGGGTGGCCGTTTCCTTGCGGCGCTGCAAAGCCCGCGCGAGAAACAGGCTGGCGACGTTGGCACAGGCGATCAACAGCAGCAGCACCGTCGCCACTCCCGCGAACTGCAGGAAGCCGAGGACCTTGGGCCTCGCGCGCGACGTGCCCAGCACGCCGCGTCCGATTGGATCGAGGCGCACCCGGCAAAAGCTCGGCCCGACGCCGTACTTCGACCAGCGGGGGTCCTTGAAAGTGGAAAGCTCTTGCGTCACCTCGGCGGCGATGGGCGTCAGCATATCGGCCGCCGTAGGGGCCAGTCTCGGCTCTGCCAGCCGGCCGATGAGTTGGTAGACCGTCAATTCCCCCAGCATCGGCTCCATGCTCGCCGGCAGCCATAGGCTGGGCCGGCCATAACCAAGGCCGGTGAATCCCTTGGGAGCGACGCCCACAATCTCCACCAGCGTGTTGTTGAGCGTGACGGTCTTGCCCAAGACGTCCGGCGTCCCGCCAAACTGGCTGCACCAGAACGCATGACTGATCACGGCGACCGCGCGCGCCCCGGCCTGGCCGTCTTCTTCCGGGAGAAAACCGCGTCCCAGCGCCGGGACCACACCGAGGAACGAGAAGTACTCGCCCGACACCAGCTCCGCCTCGATGCGTTCGGCGCCCTCCTCGGTTCGCAGCTTCGGCATGATGCCCGCATAGCCGATGATGCCTTGGAACACGCGCCCGTCGCGCCGGATCGCCTCATAGTAGGGTCGGCAGAGATTGGCGTAAACCGGCTGCCGGGCCGCATTGGCCGGCACAACGGCCCACAGTTCCTGAGGCCGGGCGACCGGCTTGGGCCGCAGCACCATCTCGTTGAGGATTCCGAACAAAGCCAGATTGGCCCCGATGCCGAGCGCCAGCGTCAGTACCGCCACGGCGGTGAAACCGGGACTTCTCCCCAGCATCCGCAGTCCGTATCGAACATCTTGCCACAGCGTTCCCATGTTCAGTCTCCAATTGTCAGTAGTCGGTAGTCAGTAGTTGGTAGCCGGTTTTTCAACTCCGATTCGATTTTTTTCACCGACAGCTGACTGCCGGCTACCGATTACCCGTTTATCACGCCATGTCGAAGCCGCTTTGCTTGAGCTCGGCGGTTTCCTGCTGCTTGCGGACGGCCTCTTCCTCTTCCACGATCCGGCCGTCGAAGAGGTGGACCGTGCGGCCCGCGTGACGCGCGTAGCGCGGGTCGTGCGTGACCATGCAGATCGTGGCGCCCTCGCGGTGCAGCTCCGACAGCAAGCCCATTACGGCCTCGCTGTTGTTCGAATCGAGGTTTCCGGTCGGCTCGTCGGCCAGTAGGATGGACGGTCGCCCCACCACCGCACGGGCGACCGCCACCCTTTGCTGCTGACCGCCGGAGAGTTGGGCCGGGTAATGTTTCATGCGATGGGACATCCCCACGCGCTCCAGCGCCTCCTGCGCCCGCTGCTTGCGCTCGGACGAGGGCATGCCCCGGTACGTCAGTGGCAGCTCCACGTTCTCATAGACCGTCAGGTCGCCGATCAGGTTGAAGCTCTGGAAGATGAAGCCCACCTGCCGGTTGCGGATGCGGGCCCGCTGCGAAGCCGAGAGGTTCGCCACCGATTCGCCGCCCAGCCGGTATTCGCCTTCGGTGGGCGAATCGAGCAGGCCCAGGATCGCCATCAAGGTCGATTTGCCACAGCCGGAGGGCCCGGCGATGGAAACATACTCGCCCTGGGCGATGGACAGGTGAATCCCGGCCAGGGCGTGGGTCTCGACCTCCTCGGTGATGAAGACCTTGTGCAGGTTTTCGACGCGGATGAGTGCTTCATTCGATTGTGCCATATTCAGTCTCCAGTTTTAGAGTAGTCGGTAGTCAGTAGTCGGTAGTCGGCGTCGATCCTTTACCGACCTGGGATTCTCTCCTCGACGGATTTTTTCAGACCGTTGAGCATACGTCCTATTCGCGCGGTCCTTTCCAGCATTTGGCTTTCTTTCTCGCCCTCAATGTACTCCAATCGCCGGGCGATCTGTACATGAGTCTCCACCTCTGCCAGCGAACCGTAGGCTATGGCAAGGTGTTGAAGAAACTCCTTCTCGTGCTGACGGCCCTGCCCCTCGGCAATGTTGGCTGGTATCGATACGGCAGCTCTCTGAAGTTGACTTGTCAGACCACACATTTCGCTCTTGGGAAACGTCCCTGCCATACGATAGCACTGCACAACAAAATCCATTGCTTCCCGCCACACGTCCAGATCCCTGTAGCTCTTTCCTGCCATCCAACCGCCGCTCCTTTCTCCGTAATTGCCATAGGTTGCCACGGTCTCCAACCGACTACCGGCTACTGACTACCGACTACCTCAATCTGATTCTGTCGCAGCCGTCCCATTGGGACATGTCACTGAGGATGATCTCCTCTCCGATGCCCAGACCCTCGACCACCTCGATCGTGCTGACGGACGTGCGGCCGAACTGCACGCGGCTGCGCACCGCGAATCGGCCGTCCTCGACCACCTTGAACAGTTCCGAGGGACCTTCGGATGAGGCGAAGACCGGCCGGCCGACGTTCAGCACGTCGTCCAGCTTCTCGATGGTGATCGTACCCACCACCGACAAGTCCGGCCGGGCGCCCTGCGGGAGAGCACCACTGAGCGACACATCCACCGTGACGTTGCCATCCATGACGGTCGGATCGATGCGGGAAACCTTTCCCAGGACCGTCCCGTGGTGCGTATCGACCTCGGCCGCCAAGCCGATGATCACGTCCCGCGCCTGCGCCTCGGGGACCTTCAACTGGGCCTTGAGCTTCTTGGGATTGGTGATCTTGGCGACAATCGTGCTCGGGGCCACGGACTGTCCCGGCTCGATCTGGTCCTTGATCTGGGCCAGGATCCCCGCCGTGCCGGCTCGCACGTGCAGCGATTCCACCTGCTTCTTCTTGAGCCCGTAGAAGGACTTGGCCTTGCGTACGCCGGCTTCCTTCTCGGCCAGTTGCGCCGGCAGGGTCTCCTTTTCATACATCTCCAGGCATTTCTGGCTGATCTCCAGGAGATTCTTCCTCTGCTGGACGCTCGCGCGGGACAGCGTGATCCGCTGAAGCGAGATCAGGTCGTTCTCGAACTCTTTCTCGTCTACCTCCAGTTGGAGCTTCGTCTCATCATAGTTGGCTTGTGCCTGCGCGAGTTCCGCTTTCTTGCGAAGCAGGTCGCCTTCCCACGTGGCTTTCTGGGCCGTCTGCTGCGCCACCACGGACTCCCATTCCGTCTCGGCACTGAACAACTCCAGCTCCAACTCGGGATTGTGCAGCTCCAGCAGGACGGTATCGGGCTCGACGGGCGCGCCGGGCTCGACCAGGATGCGGATGACCCGGCCCGAGACGACCGCCGGCACCCAGAGGATGTCCTCCGAGACCAGAGTCCCGACGCCGCGCACCTCGCGGAGCATCGGTCCCCGCTTGACCTTGTCCAGCCACAAGGTGCGGCGGTCCACGCCGGGCGCGGCGGGCTTGAGCCGCGAGACCCCCACCGTCACCGCCGCCACCACCACAAGGCCCACCGTGGCGATCAGGCCCCGGCGAATCATTTTCATACGTTTTGCAGATTTTCTCGGTATATCCATGCCAAATCCTGTCAGTTGTCGGTAGCCGGTTTTTCAGTTGTCAGTTTTCGGTCATCGGTCTTCTTGCCGACAACTGACTACCGGCTACCGACTACCCTCTTTCATTCATGTCTCAGTGCCACCATCGGATCAATCTTCGCCGCCCGGCGGGCGGGGAGGTAACACGCCACAAGGGCGATCAGACTGAGCAGCAGGGCACCCGCCACCAATGTGAGAGGATCCATCGGGCTGACGCCGTAAAGCATCCCGCGCAGAAGTCGGGTCAAAACGCACGCGGCGCCCAAGCCCAAGGCGATCCCAATTCCCACAAGAGTCATCCCCTGCCGCAGCACCATCCGCACCACGCCGGCTTCTGCGGCGCCCAGCGCCATGCGGATTCCGATCTCGCGTGTACGCATGGCGACAGAATAGGCCAGGACAGCATAGACACCCATGCCCGCCAACAGGAGTCCCACCGCTCCGAAGACGCCGAGGTAACACATATAAGTCCGATGCCCACGCGTGCTATTGTAGAGAGGATCCTTGATCTCCCAGACAACAGGTTTGCGCAGGTCAGGCCCTGCCGCTTTCACTTCCGCCAAGAGAGGCTTGATCAGACCCTCGGGCTTGATGCGGGTTCGCACACAAAAATTCCAGCCATAGAAGGCGAAACCAACCTGGTGGGGCCGGAAGAACAGCGGTAGGACTTGGGTCGTCAGAGACGTAGTACGGTAATCCGCGACAACCCCAACGACCTCATAGGTGCTGTGGTCGTCAGCGGTTGTGGAGCGGATGGTTTTACCCAGCGCATTCTCCCCCGGCCAGCAACGCCGGGCCAGCGTCTCGTTGACGATAACGGCGGTCGCATTGGCACCCAGGTCCTGTTCATCAAAATGCCGCCCGCGGAGCAGCGGCACCCGCATGGTCTTAAAGACATCGGCGGAACCGACCCCAGCGGGAGTGTAGCACAGATCTACTGGTTCCTCTTGCCCTGTGACGGCGAACTTCCTTCGGCCGATGTCGCCCGAGAAGCCGACGGCTTCGACTCCCGGTACGGTGCTGAGCCGCCGGTGGACTTCCGCCAGGAGCAAGTTTTTAGCCTCCAGCGTCTGGTATTTCTTCGAGTCAAAGGCCGGACTGATCTGAACAATGATCAGGTTCGTCGGGTCAAACCCTGGGTTACTCCGGAGCAGATAGACTACGCTTTGGATCATTAGACCGGCACCGGCGAGCAACACCATCGCCAGGGACACCTCGAGAACGACCAGTCCGCGACGATACAGGTTCCTGAGGCCACCTGGGGTCGCCTGCACGCCGGTTTGTTTGAGAGCATTCGCCACGGGCCGCGTCGCCCCGTACCAGGCGGGGACCGTCCCCGAGATCAGACCCGCCATGACCGCAAGGAACAGGGAGTAGGCTAACACCTGCCAATCGAGCTCGATCGTCCGTACGCGCGGCAGGCTAGACGGCCACAGCCGCTCCATGAGACCAGAGCTCCAGTAGGTCAAAGCAATACCGGCAATCGCCCCCGCCAAGGCCACCAGCAGGCTCTCCAGCAACAACTGACGCAGCAGTTGAAACCACCCGGCACCGAGCGCACCCCGGATCGCCAGCTCATGCTGACGAGCTTCGGCCCGCGCCAAGTTCAGATTCGCCACGTTGGCACAGGCGATCAGCAACACGAAGATCATAGCTCCGACAAAGCCGGGAATCGTCTTCTGCACCTCGGCACCGGCAAACACCTCACGTACAGGTCGCGCGCGAAGGAGCGTGTAACCCCACCCCTGCTTGCGGTGCTCCTCCTCATACCGTCGCGCCAACACCTCCAGCATCGCCTGCGCCTGTGTCAGGGACACGCCGGGAGCGAGTCTGGCAATAACCTTGTTGTCGGGCTGGAATCGCCTGCCCTGAGGGTCTTTGTCCGCCGGTCCCACCTGCGGATCACCCGCCGGGACCCAGAAGTCAGCAAAATTAGGGAATTTGAAGTGAGGCGGCATCACTCCAATCACCGTGGGATACTGATCGCCAAGACGAAGAGATTTCTTCCCTATCCAGCCTGGGTCGCCGCCCAATTTGCCCTTCCAGAACGCGTGACTCAGCACAACCACCGGAGGAGCGCCAGGCCGACCCTCATCTGGGGCGAACGTCCGCCCCAGCCAGGGCCTTGCGCTCCAGAGGGAGAAGAAATTCGGAGAGACGCGGGCACCAGCGATATATTCAATCCATCCGCCATCTTCCCAGGATGCTCCCCAGGGTTTGTACCTCGTCAGGTCAGCGAAGTAGTCCCGGTGGAGGCGTAATTCCTGGAGGACTACGGCGCTGACACCCTCCATGTACTTGTTCTGCTCCTTGTTGAAAGCGCGAACCTCAACGAGCCGATCCGGCCCCGCCGCCGGCACGGGATTGAACCACAGGGCATTGACTCCACTGAAGATCGCCGTGCTCGTCCCAATGCCGAGCGCGAGTGTGAACACGGCCACGGCCGTGAAGCCCGGTGCCTTGGCCAGCATTCGGAAGGCATATTTGAGGTCTTGCCACAGCATTCCCATAGGTTCCTCCTATTCATATCTCAACGCCACCATCGGATCGATCCGCGCTGCCCGGCGGGCGGGGAGGTAACACGCCACAAGGGCGATCAGACTGAGCAGCAGGGCGCCCGCCGCCAATGTGAGCGGATCCATCGGGCTGACGCCGTAAAGCATGCCGCGCAAGACTCGGGTCAACGCGCACGCGGCGCCCAAGCCCAGCCCGATCCCAATTCCCACAAGTGTCATTCCCTGCCGCAGCATCATCCGCACCACACCAGGTGCTGCCGCGCCGAGCGCCATGCGGATTCCAATCTCGCGTTGGCGCAAGGCAACGGAATAAGCGAGGACGGCATAAACGCCCACGCCGGCCAGCAGCAATCCAACCGCCCCGAAGACGGCGAGGTAACACATGTAGGTCCGATGCGCTCGTGTGCTATCGTAAAACTCATTCTTGGGCAAAACGGCAACGGGTTTGTGTAGGTCAGGTCCCGCCGCCTTCACTTCCGCCAACAGAGCTTTGATCAATCCGTCGGGCTGGGTACGGGTTCGGACAAAGAAGATATAGCCCCTGTTGATGTAGCCCACCTGCTGCGGCTGGTAAACCGTCGGGAGGATTGGTCGTGCCAGTAGCCACCAAGGCCACCGAGTATCGGCCACAACGCCAACGACCTCATGGGTGCTGTTATCGTCGACGTCCCTTAGGCGGATGGTTTTCCCGACGGCGTTCTCCCCTGGCCAACAGCGCCGGGCCAGGGTCTCGTTGACTAAGACAGCCGTCGCGTTGGAGCCCAGGTCCTGTTCGTCGAAATACCGCCCGTGAAGCAGCGGCATCCGCATGGCCTTGAAGGCATCAGAACTCCCCACCCCGGAGGCGAGCCAATACGATTCGACCGGCTCCTGCTGTCCGGTAAGGGCGAACTTCCGTTCCCCCTGGCCGTTAACGAGTATGCCCACGGCCTCGACTCCCGGGACGGCGTTCAGTCGCCGGTGAATCTCAGACACCAGGAGGTTCTTGGCCTCAACCGTCCGGTATTTCTTTGAGTCAGAGGCGGGGTTGGTCTGAATGGCCACCAGGTTCGTCGGCTCGAAGCCCAGGTTGGTTCGGAGTAGATGGACTACGCTCTGGATCATCAGCCCGGCCCCCGTGAGCAACACCATCGCCAGGGAGACTTCGAGGACTACCAGCCCCCGGCGATACAGATTCCTGAGGAGCCCCGGTGTCGCCTGCACGCCGGTTTGCTTGAGCACGTTCGCCACGGGTCCGGTCGCGCCGTACCACGCGGGGATCGTCCCGGAGATCAGACCCGCCGTGACCGCAACCAACAGGGAGTAGCCCAACACCTGCCAATCGAGTTCAACGGCTCGTAGGCGTGGCAACTGAAATGGCAGCAGCCGCTCCATGAGGCCAAAGCTCCAGTAGGTCAAAGCCATACCGGCAACCGCCCCGGCCAGTGCCAGCAGGAGACTCTCCAGCAACAGTTGACGCAGCAGTCGAAACCGCCCAGCCCCCAGCGCACCTCGGATGGCAAACTCATGCTGGCGAGCTTCGGCCCGGGCCAAGTTCAGATTCGCAACATTCGCACAGGCGATCAGCAACACGAAGATCATAGCCCCCACAAAACCAGGAACGGTCTTCTGCACGTCAGCACTGGCGAATATCTCACGTACGGGTCGCGCGTGAAGGAGCGTGTAACCATACCCTTGCGTGCGATGCTCCTCCTCGTACCGTCGGGCCAACACGTCCAATATCGCCTGCGCCTGCTTCATGGACACGCCGAGAGCAAGTCTCGCAATAACTCCGTTGTTGGACCGGAATCGTAAACCTTGTGGGTCTTTATCCGCCGGCGTCACCTCCGGATCATCCGCTGGAAACCAGAAGTCGACAAAATAGGGATACCTGAAGTGAGGCGGCATCACTCCGATCACGGTGTAGTATTGACTCTGGATGCGGAGCGATTTCCCTACCCAGCCCGGATCACCGCCCAACTTGTTCTTCCAGAACTCATGGCTAAGCACGATCACCGGAGAACCGTCAGGACGGCCCTCATCGGCGGCGAATGTCCGCCCAAGCCGGGGCCTTGCATTCCAAAAAGAGAAGAAGTTCGGAGAGACGCGAGCGCCATAGATTTCTTCAATCCACCCCTCATCTTCCCAAGATAGTACGCCCCAATCTTTCATCCTGGTTAGGTCGGCGAAGTAGTCCCGCTGGGCGCGCAATTCCTCGAGGATCACGGGGCTGACCCCCTGCGCGTAGTCATTCTTCTCTTTGTTGAAGGCACGGATCTGGACGAGCCGATCCGGCTCCGCCGCCGGTACGGGATTGAACCACAGGGCATTGACGCCGCTGAAGATCGCCGTGCTCGCGCCAATCCCCAGCGCGAACGTGAGCACCGCCACGACCGTGAAGCCCGGCGTGTGAGCCAGCATTCGAACGGCGTATTTGAGGTCTTGCCACAAAGTCGTCATTGCATGGCTCCTTGGTCAGCAGTCAGTAATCGGTGGTCCGCCAGACTCTCTTGCCGACAACCGACTACTGACTACCGACTACCCTCTTTCATTCATATCTCAGCGCCACCATCGGGTCGATCCGCGCCGCCCGGCGGGCGGGAATGTAGCACGCAAGCAACGCGGCGAGGGCGAGCAGCAGGGCTACCGCCGCGAAGGTCAGGGGGTCGGCGGCACTGACCTCGTAGAGGAGGCTCCGCATGAGCCGCGTCAGAGCGAGGGCAGCCGCCACTCCGACGGCGCCGCCTATGACCACCAGCCGCATGCCCTGACACAGAGTCAGGCGAAGCACCTGTGACGACCGGGCGCCCAGCGCCATTCGAATCCCGATCTCGCGAGTCCGCTGCGCGATCGAGTAGGCGATCAATCCGTACAAGCCCGTGACGGCGAGCACCAGCGCCAATCCGGCGAACGACGCCAGCAGCACGGCAATGAACCTCGTGCGCGAGGTCGAATTGGCCATGCGCTGCGCCATGGTCATCACGTCGGAGATAGGCAGCTCGCGCTGCACCGCCGCCACGGCCTGTCGCACCGCCGCGACCAGGGACAAGGGATCGCCCGCGGTCCGGACCGTCAGACAGTAGAGCGGATAGCCAGACTGGAGATAGGGCACGTAAATGTCGTTGCCGAACTTCGCCGCCATGTCGTCGTACTTGACATCGCCCACCACGCCGACGATTTCGACCGGGGCGTACCCCGGCTCTATCGCCATGCTCAGATCGAGACTCTGACCGACCGGATCGGCTGCGGGCCAGTACCGGCGGGCCATCGTCTCGTTGATCACGGCCACCCGTTTGGCGCCGGCAACATCCTGCTCGGTGAGCCAACGGCCGGCCAGCAAAGGGACCTGCAACGTGCGCAGGTATCCGGGGCTGGCCCGGTGAACCCCGATGGGGACTTCCGTCTGTCCGTTCTCCGATCCCGGCTGTTGGAGCTGCACGAGACTGTGATCGTAGGAACCCGACAAAGGCGTCGCATCGGCGGCACAGACCGATTGGACGCCGGGGATCGACGCAATTCGCTGCTCGACCTGCTGCACGGCGGAGCCCCAAGCCCCGCCGGACAGCCCCTGCGGTGCCGTCACCTGCAGGGTCAGAAGACCCGCAGGCTCAAAGCCGATCTTCGTCGTCATCAGGCGAACGAAGCTTCGCAGCATGAGGCCGGCCCCGACTAAGAGCACGATAGCGAGAGCCGTTTGCCCCACCACCAGAAGGCTACGCACCTGGCGCAGCCATGTGCCCACCGGCGCCGATTCCGTCGTCCCGCGTGGCGACGGCGCCAGCGAGCGGCCCGTGGTGCGCAGAGCCGGAACGAGACCGAAGATGACGCCGCAAGCCAGGGCCAGGACGAAATTATAAAGCAGCACAGGCGTGCCGAGCCGCATCTCGCCGAAGTCCGGCAGCCGGGCGTATCGGACGTGGAACCCCTGGCTCTCGACCGGCCGGAAGGCTGCCATCAGGTTGATGCCCTCGTGGGCGAACAGCAGCGCCAGCACACCCGCCCCGGCAGACAAGACTAAGCTCTCGATCAGCAACTGGCGGATGACCTGCGCCCGCGTGGCACCCAACGCCATGCGGGTCGCGACCTCCCCTTGGCGGGAGATGCCCCGCGCCAGCAGCAGGCCGCCGATATTGACGCACGTAATCAGCAGCACAAACCCCACGGCCGCCAACAGCACCAGCAGCGAGCGGCGGATGGCCGGGTCCGTGTTCGCCTTTTGCAGCGAGGCCAATTGGATACCCCAGGTGCTCGTCTGGTCCGACATGGGATAGACGGTCTCGATCTGCTTCTCCAGTGGGGCAACCGCCGCCTGGGCTGCCGCAAGACTGATTTCCGGATTCAGACGCGCCAGGACCTGGTGCCACAGGGTCGCAGCTCTTGTGAGCCGTTGCGGGTTGCTCTGAAGGATCGGAGCCATGGTAATCGGCGTCCAGACGTCCGCCGAACCCAGTTGCCCCTTGAACCACGCTGGCAGCACACCCACAATGGTCAAGTAGGTCTTGTTCAAGCACATGGTTTTGCCGATCACGTCGGCCTGCGATCCGAAGTGACGGCGCCAAAGCCCGTCGCTGATGACCGCCACCGGATACGCCCCCGGCGTCCGGTCCTCCTGCCCTTCGAAGACGCGTCCAAGCTGCGGCTTGAGGCCCAGCAGGGAGAAATACTCCGCCGACACCAATTCCGCCCCCACCCGCTCGGGATCGCCGCCCTGCGTCAGGGTCAGTGAGTCCTCGCCACAGGCGGCGATCTGTGCGAAAACCCGGCCATGCTCACGCAGGAACTCGAAACGCGGGTAGGACCACACCGGCATGACTTCGACCGGCTTGCCCAGGGCCGTAACGGTCGATTGCACCTGAACGAGACGTTCGGGATCAGGATAAGGCAGGGGCTTGAGAAGCACGCTATGGATGACGCTGAACAAGGCACTATTGACTCCGATGCCCAGCGCCAGCGTCAGCATCACCGTGCTGGCAAAGCCCGGACTCCTCCCCAACACCCGCAGTGCATATCGCAGGTCTTGCCACAAAGTCGTCATTGCACAACTCCATCTGTAGGGTGGGGCTTGCCCCCACCGATTCTTCCCGCCATATCGGTCCCGGTGGGGCAAGCCCCACCCTACCAACTGCCAACACATCCTCATTCGTTTCTCCTGTTTGCACCTTCTTCGTGCAGATGTCAATGCAAACAATGTGCCAGACTTATCGGGCTCAAAAAGCGTGCGAAAGGCCCGAATAACGCGTTTGCGCCATGCCGAGCAGAGCCGGCACTGCTGCGAGTGTCCGGTTTTGAAATCCGCGCGCCCAAATCCGGACACAGTGCGCGACCGACTTCCGTGGCGACTGTGCGCTCACTCTGTCATCCTGAGCGTCAGCGAAGGACCTGGGCCGAGCGCGCGAACAGGCACGGGTTTCATTCGCTGGCCAGATGCTTCGCTTCGCTCAGCATGACAAAAGCGGATGGATCCACGACAAGACACAATCGTACGCCGTACACAGGCGATATACGGAAGCTGTTGATCGTGCGAGTGGAGCGCAGTAGGATGTGACAAGCGATTATGCCTGACCCAGCAATCATAGACGTTGTCCGACGATACCTGCGGAACCTCGCACAGCAGGGCATTCTGGCTCGTATGGGAGTCATCTTCGGCTCTCACGCCTCGGGACATCCCGGCCAATGGAGTGATATCGATCTGGTCGTGGTATCCGCTACGTTTGATGGTATATTCTCTCGGGACGCCATCAACTCCCTGTGGCGTGTGGCCGCACGCACGGATAGTCGCATCGAACCCATCCCCTGCGGCGAGCGCCAATGGGTCGAAGATGTGACAACACCCATTATCGAGATCGCCCGCCGGGAAGGAGTGCAGGTGGTGGCGAATGACGACTCCGATAGCGGCGTGTCCTGAATTGGTTCCCTGTATTGTTCGTTATGAAGATCGCAGTGAGCATCTCGTTTCCGGAGCACTTGGTGGCTGAAGTCGACAGGTTGGCCAAGAAGGAAAGACGTTCGCGGTCGGAGTTGATTCGGGAAGCGGTTCGCCTGTACATCGAGCGAAGGGATCGCTGGAACAAGATATTCGCTATGGGAAAGGCCACGGCCAGAAACAAGGGGCTGTCCGAGCGAGACATCGCTGCGGAGGTTCAAACCTATCGCAGGTCCAAAAGCTCCAGGCGCAGATGAATCCACTGGCAGCGGGCGTAGGGTGGGGCTTGCCCCACCGATTTCTTTCTGCCGTATGGGCCTTGGTGGGGCAAACCCCACCCTACACGACCGGCAGCCGCAGACAGGCCCGGCAACCCGGTTGGTTCGCGTGGTTTTCCAGGGTCAGGGACCCGCCGTGGGCTTCGGCAATCTGACGGCTGAGCGTCAGGCCAATGCCGGAGCCGTGGTCCTTCGTGGTGAAGAACGGGACGAAGACATCCGTGCCGCCGGGCAGGCCGGGGCCGTCATCGTCCACGTGGATTTCGATTCTGTCGGCGTCGAGACGCCAGCCGATCAATACTTGGCCATTTCCGGCCGGCCGGTTCTGGAGGCTGGCCTCCACGGCGTTGGAGACGACGTTGATCAGCAGTTGCTCCAACTGGTCGCGGTCGCCCCGGACTTGGGTCTCAGGGCCGGTCACGACCGTCACGGGCATTCGCGTCTCCAGGTCCGCCACCCGGCGCAGCAGGTGTGCTACATCCACCGGCGACAGGCTGGGCTGCGGCAGGTGCATCAGGCGGGAGTAGGCCCCGGTGAAGCGGTCGAGGGCCTCGGCGCGCTCGGCGATCAGCTCCAGGCCCGTCGTGACATCCTCCTGCCAATCGTCCGGCAGCGGCCGGCGGCCGACCAGCACCCGCAGGCTTTCCGCCACCGACTGGATCGGGGTCAGCGAGTTGTTGACCTCGTGGCGCACCGTCCGAATCAGGCGTTTCCAGGCCCGCCGCTCCTCTTCGTGCAACGTGCGGGTCAGGTCCGACAGAAAGACCAACTCGTGCGGCACGCCCTTGTCCCGATAGCTGCCCCGCCGCAGCTCCCAACGCCCCGAGCCGCCCGGGAACATCAGATCGAGGACGCGCGGTGTCTCGCCATCCAAGCAGCCGGCCAAGCCCAGGTCCTCGGCCCGCAGTCCGACGAGGTCTTCATCCGGGCGGCCGAGCAGACGCCGGCCGCTGTCGTTGACCAGTTGCAGCCGGCCATTGCTGTCGAAGCCGAACATTGCCACGTCGATCTGGGCGAGGATCTTGCGGAGCAGGGCCATCGCCTCCATCGCCCGCAAGCGCTGCTCGCGCAGCGACTCCGTCAGGGCGTTGACCTCCCAGATCACCTCGCCCAGGGCGTCGTCGGGGCGAGCTCCCCTGGCCCGCAGCGAGTAATCCCCCTCCCGCAACGCCCCGAGCAGGTTCGACAAGGTCCGAAGCGGGAAGGCCACCTTGTCTCGAAGGATGAACGCCGTGGTCACCCAGATGAACAGGACCAGAGCCGCCAGGGTCAGACGCGTCTGCACCTGATAGTCGCGCTGCCACAGCAGGAAGAAGGACATCGCCGAGCCGGCCAGCCCGGCGACAAGTCCCAGTGTCAGGATGCGATGTTCGTATTTCATAAGAGGAGTGCACAGTGTCAAGTTTCAAGTTGGAAGCATGTCATTGCGAGCGGAGCGAAGCAATCTCCCATCCCAAGGATTGAGATTGCTTCGTCGCTGCGCTCCTCGCAATGACATGCTCCGCACTTCACACTTCAGACTTCCCACTTCAGGCTTCTATCCAATTCCATGCTTTTCCAATCGCCGGTACAAGGCCCCTCGGCTCAGCCCCAGGGCTTCGGCCGTCTTTCTGATGTCGCCCTGGTAACGGGACAGCGCGTTCTTGATCAGCATCTCTTCGGCCTGCTCGATCGTCATCTCCTCGAGTCGCGGCCCGCTCTCGAACTTCGGCTCCAGGCCCAGGTCGCTCGCCCGCACGACGTTGCCCTCGGCCATGAGCAAGGCCCGTTCGACGGTGTGGTCGAGCTCGCGCACGTTGCCCGGCCAAGGATAGCTCAGGAGAATCTGCAGCGCCGCATGGTCGAAGCCGACAAGCTGCTTGCGATACCGTCCGGCATGCCGCTGGAGGAAGTGGGCCGCCAAGAGCGGGATATCTTCTTTGCGCTCCCGCAGCGGCGGGACGCGAATCTCCACGGTCTTAAGCCGATAGAGCAGGTCCTGCCGAAAGCGCGACGCCGCGATCTCCTCGCCCAGATTGGCGTTCGTGGCCGACAGAATCCGCACGTCCACGCGGAGCGTCTTCGAGGACCCGACCGGCTCGAACTCGCCGCTCTCCAGGACGCGCAGGAGCTTGGATTGCAGGTTCGCGGGAATACTGGCGATCTCGTCGAGAAAGAGCGTCCCGCCGTCGGCCAGCTTGAAGCGACCGAGCCGGTCCGACTTGGCGTCTGTGAACGCCCCGGCCACGTGCCCGAACAGCTCGCTCTCGAAGAGCGTCCCCGGAATGCTCGCCGTGCTGACGCTGACCAGGGATTTGTCCTTGCGCGTCGAGGCGGCGTGCAGCACCCGGGCCACAATCCCCTTGCCGGCCCCGTTCTCGCCCGTGATCAGCACGTTGGCCTGCGACGGCCCGACCCTGGCAATCGCCTCCAGCACCGGCTGCATCGCCCGGGACTCGGCGATCATGAACGGCCGGCTCTCGCCCCGCAGCAAGAGATTCTCCTGCTCAAGCTGCCGGCCCTTGCGCAAAGCCCGGCCCAGTTCCACCTGGGTCCGCAGCACGGCCAGCAGCCGCTCGTTCTTCCACGGCTTGGTCACGAAATCCCGCGCCCCCCGCCGCATCGCCTCGACCGCCAGCTCGACGCTGCCCCACGCCGTCATCACGACCACCGGCACCGTGCTGTCGATCCGCTGAATCTTCGACAGCAGGTCCAGCCCCTCCTGGCCCGAAGTATTGCCCCGCACATAATTGAGGTCCATCAAGACAACGTCAAAGTCCTGCCGCCCAATGGCCTCCACGACCAAGGCCGCCGACGCGGCCGCCTCAATCTCGTAACCCTCGCCCTTGAGCAGCAGGCGTAGGGCCTTGAGCACACTGAGCTGATCGTCCGCCAACAAGATCCGCGGCGGCCTGACTCCATCTGCATCCATCGTTCTCTCCCCGCACAGAGGACTTGCACAAGTCCGACGTTGGTCGTAGGGTGGGGCTTGCCCCACCGACTCTTCTCGAAAAGCGAACTCTGGTGGGGCAAGCCCCACCCTACCTGCGAACCGACAATTCGCGGTATTGTACCGAATCCAAGCCCTTCGGTCCATGCGCTCCTATTCGAGGTGTGGGACTACGACAATGGCTTTGTGCGGCTTCGTCGGGCAGGCCGCTTCGCAGGCGCCGCAGCCCGTGCACTTGTCCGGATCGATCCGCGGCGCGAGCGTGTACTGCGTCTCCGAGAAGACGTAGCGAACAGCGCCATAGGGGCACCACCGCGCACAGGCCGAGCATTCCCGATCGTTGCCCAAAAGACAGACGGCCCTATCCACGCGAGGCAGTCCGATCCGAACGCTTGCCTTGTCCTGGACGCTTAGACGCCCAATCGCACCGCTGGGACAGACTTGCGTGCACCGCATGCAGTCCTCTCGGCAATAATCGCTCCGAAAAGCCAGGACCGGCGTCAGCAGGCTGGTCACCCCGTATCCCCCGAGGTCTCGCTCGATGATCCCCTGCGGGCACGAGCGCACGCAGTTGCCGCACCGCGTGCCCAAGGCGACGAACTGGGATTCCGTTCGGGCGTTCGGCAGGCGAAGAGGGCGGCGTCGATCTTTCCCAACCAGTCCCAGGATTCCGGCCGAGCCGGCGCCGGCTGCCATCCCCAGGAGGATGCGCCTGGACAGGTGCCCAACCCTGTCAACCGCTGGGCAGGCATCAACGTGGCGATGGAAGGTCAAACGCACGGACCTGGGCACCGCGTACAACAAGTCCTGAAACGCTCCGAGCGGACAGAGGAATCCGCACCAGGTATTGGGCCGCAGGAAGCTCAGGATGACCACCGCCGCGAGTCCGGCAGCCGAAAACCACGCTCCATACCCCGCGTGCCGCTGTCCCACGCCAAACGCCCCCGCGAAGATCGCCAGCGGGTCCAGCCACAGGAGTAGCGGGTATCCCAAACAGGCCCCTCCCAGCGTCGCCAGGACCGTCCATTGCCCCAACCGGGGACCGCGACCCGGCCGACGTCCCAGACGCCGTCCCATCCGGCTCACCCCATCCATGCACAGTCCCACAGGACACAACCAGCGGCACCAGAGACGACGCCTCACCAGGACCGCCGCTCCCACGACCAGGCCAAGCCACGCAGCGGCGTGAAGTCCTCGAGTCGCAAGCACTCCCGCGAGAGCGACAAACGGACTGAAGGCGGGGACCCGGAAGGATACATCCGCACCGGGGACGAGGGACCACAGTGCCGCGACGGCCGCGAGCAGACACGCCGTGCGAACCAGCGGCCGCAGACTGTCTCGCCGGCCGTGAGTTGCGGCATCAGGCGTAACCTCCGGTCTTGTGTGTCGCGTCAACCCAGATAGGCCTCCTGCTGCGCAAGGATCTTCTGGACCTTGGTCACATCCACTTGGCGGGGGTTGCACCGGTCCTGGACGGCCACGGCCCCGGCAACACCGGCCGCGTGACCGGTCACGAAACAGTTCGGAATCAAACGCACGAGATCCGCCATACGGATTTCCGCACTGATGCACCGCCCCGCCGCGATGATGTTGTCAGTCTTCGTCGGCACCAGGGCCCCATAGGGAATCTGCCATTCCCCGTGGTCCCCGCTATCGGAACCACCCACTCCGACGACATCGGCAAACCGTGTGCCCGCCTTCAGATCATCGAGCGTCACGGTCTTGAGGCCCTGAAGGACCCGCGTGATACGGACGCCCAGTTGAGGCGCCGTTTCCACCAGATATACGTGCTCGTAGCCCGGCGTTTGCCGCGTCTTCTGGATCATGGTCCAAATGAACTGGCGGTGGCTCATCTCCATCCGTGTGAGCGTCGCCACGTCCAAGCCGTCCACCTCCGGCCCGTGCATATTCACCCAGTTCACTCCGGGCACCGGGGTCGGAAGGCCGAGGTGCTTGGGTTTCGGCGTGTTGGCCGTCTTGGGGGGATCGACCCAGTCGAGATTCCCGATGCGCCAGACCAGTCCGACGTTGTGCGAACGGTGCTCGAACTCGGCCCCGGCGGAGGCGAACACGTCCCCGTCGCCGGTGGCGTCGATGACCACCTGGGCCAAAATGGCCTGACGTCCCGACTTGCTCTCGAATACGACGCCTTGTACCGCGCTGTCATTGACAACCGCCTCGACCCCCCAGCAATGCAGGAAGACCTTGACACCGGCCTCCTCAATCATTTCGACCATCACGTACTTGACCGCCTCGGCGTCGACCGTCGGATTGACGCCGGGCCTGCGGTTGATGATCGCGCCGTCGAGCTGGTCCAGGCGGCGCATCATCTCCTCGCCGATCCCCTGGCAGACCTGCTTGCCCCCTTTGACGATATGGCCGATCACGAGCAGGACCAGCCCTCCCGTCCACAGGCCGCCGAAATGCCCGTACCGCTCGACCAGCGTCACCTTGGCGCCGGCGCGTTTGGCCGCAAGCGCCGCCACCACGCCGGCGGGTCCGCCACCGACGACGAGCACGTCAGTCGTGTCCAAGACCGGCAATTCACGCCGGGGCTGAATGACCTTGCCGTCCACGAAGGTGGCGTTGGCTCGATCAGACTGCACCTTGCGGCTCGTGATGACGGAACTCTGGAAACCGCTGGACTCGCCCACGCTCTGAGCAAGGGACGGCGATGAGCCCAATCCCGTCGCCAACCCCGAAAGACCAAGCACCCTGAGACAATCCCGCCGATTCATTGGGTCATTCATGGACCAACTCCTCATCATCCGCAACGGACCTTCAAGCCGATCGGAAAGACATCGGAATTTCGGGACACCCTACGCAGCCACACCGGAGGATTCCCAGTTGTCAGTTGTTACCTCCCAGTCTCTCGGTCCGCCGTTGCCGGCTGGCAACTGTCAACCGTGAGCTGACAACTTGCTTGATTGTACCGAGCCCAAGGCATCCGGTCCATGCGTTCGTATCGACGGCGGTAAAGTCCCGCACCCCTTTGATTCCTCCCACCGTCAATAGGAGGTGGTCCTGAAGGGTCGAATACGCTATAATGGAAATGTATGACGAGAGTGAACAGTAGATCCTGGGGAGTGTCGATTCCCACTCCAGCTCCTTGTGGGGTGCCGTCAGTCCCGAAGTGCGGAGGTGATTGTGGCCAAAGCGAGTGTTGATCCTGCGGAGTTGCGGCATTTTGCCCGAGACTTGACTCGCTTCAACTCCGATCTGGAGGCCCTGATGACCGGCCTGCAAGGCCGCCTCAAGGAGCTGGAGAGAACTTGGACGGATCAAGAACAGAAGCGATTCGCCCAGGAGTTCGAGCTGACCGTGAAAACCCTGCGCCGCTTCCTCGATGCGTCCGCCCAACACGCGACGTTTCTTACGAAGAAAGCCCGCCACATTGAAGACTATTTGCAGCAGCGGTAGGAAGGAGGTATAAAGGCAAAGGTCAGAAGGAAAAAGTAAGAAGGAAAAAGAGGAACGCTCTGCCTCTTCCCTTTTGCCTTTTTACTTTTGCCCTTTGCCTTTCGACCATGAGCCAAGAGGCCAGAATCAGTTCCGTCCTCGTGCTCAAGGAGCTCAGGGCGTCGCTGGCCACGTTCGCCAGTGCCGCGTCGATGGCCCTGGAGGAAGCCAGCGCCGACATTCAGCGTACGCGCCGATGGCTCGTGGAGGACCGATATCGGTACTGGAGGACGCAAGTCCAGGTGCGATCCGAACGATTTGCGCGAGCGAACATTGCCTTGAAGCAAAAGGAGGTGTTCGACAGGACCCTGGCGGGGACTCCGACCTCGTGTGTGGACGAACGGAAGGCCCTGAAGCTGGCCCAGGGGCGACTTCGGGAAGCCGAGCACAAACTGGGCCGGGTCAGGGCCTGGAGCCAACAGATCGAGAAGGAATTGTCGAACTACCGGGGAGCCATCCATAGACTCCTCAGTGCCATCGAGGTGGACATTCCGAATGCACAAGCCAAGCTGGACAAGATGATTGACTCGCTCGAAGCGTACCTCGCCCTCGCCCCCCCGGAAATGCCCGAGGGCGCAAACGAGGAATCTGCGGTTGATATCGTGCGGCCCGATGAGGTGCAGATGCCACCTATGCCGGACAACCAGTCTCCTGCTCCTCAGAACCCCGAAGAGGGAAACGAGACTCTGCACGGGACAACCCCAGCCCCGAACGAAAACACTGCGCTGTGATCTTGGGAGAACGACCCCGTGAGTGCCACCGAAAGCCGTGCCAAGTTGGTTCAAGCCGCCAAGAAACTGATGGCGGATTGGCAGCAAATTAAAGAGGCGTGGCGCGATGAGAATTGCCAACAGTTCGACAAGAACTACATGTCGCCCCTGGAGTCGAGCATCCACGCGGCCGCCCTGGCGATGGAACGCATGGAGACCATGATCGACGGCGCCCAACAGGATTGTGGGGACAGCACGGGACTTGATCCATGAACGATTCTCTGCAAGCATATCTTCACGGCCCCGAGCCTGTGAATGCGGGCGACCATACCAGCCTCTATCGCCAGGCGATGAACGAAGTGCTCAAGCTCTCCTCGGCCAGAGTACAGCCCCTGGAATCTCAGATCGAATCTGACTACCAGGCAGCCAAGCAGCAAGCGCAAGAGCGGTTTGCCACAGACAGAGGCAGAGTTGAAGCCGACCTTCAGGCCCAGAGCCAGGAGATTCGACGCCGACATGACGCGCGGATCGAGACGATCCGAGCGGACTATGAGGAGCAGCTCAGCACCATCAAGGTTGATGCTCACCACGGGCACAATCGGGTCAACCAAAAAACGGCGGAACTGAAGACTGCGGCGGAGAAGGAACACCAAGATCAGTTGATGGTCGCTGACTATGTGGCCGAGGGGGCCGCTGCAAGGATCCAGCACGAACGAATGGAGGCGCAATCGGCAGCTCAAAACGCACGCCGTCATCTGGAGGCTCTCGGCGTGCAGGCTGACGGACTTCTGCGGCTGTACCGGCAGTCCGTCCCCACACAGGGCGAAAAAGCGGAATCCGGCACTACGACCTATGAACATCCCGCGGAGGCTTGCCGTGCACAGCAAGCCCTGGCCGAGCAGCATCTGAAGGCCCTCGGGCATCTGTTCGCCGCTCAGCTCTTCGCGGGAGCCCGCCCGCTGCTGTTCGCCGGGGGACTGCTCGGCGCCGCCGTGATCTTACTGGTCTTCTTGTACCTTCTGAAGGTCCCGCGCCTGCCTGGCCTTCTGGTGACAGGTCCGGTTACGGTGAGCCTTGTGGCCATTCTGGTTGGCCTGGGTGGGCGTGCTTTGTGGCGGCGAGCGAAGCGTCAAATCCAGCAAGAATTCAGCGCATTTCAGGAAGCCTGGACGGGAGCCCGCACGGCCCTTGACCAACAGTACCAACTGACGCTGCAAGACTTCGAACAACAGTCTCGGGTTTCCCTGGAGCAGAAGGAGACAGAATTGCGGCAGGCCCGGCATGCGCTTGAAGCCGCCAGGAGCCGGATCGTGAAACAGCGCAGCGCGACCCTGCAAGAGATCGACGAGCGCCAGCGGGAAGCGCTGGCTCATCTCAAGCAGCACAGAGACGAGGCGATGCACGAGGCCGAACGCGAGTACCGGGAGCATCAGTCGGCACTGGAGAGTCGGTGCCAGGAAAACCTGGCACAGATTCAAGCAAGGCGTGACCAAGAAACAATCACATACGAGAACGAGCATCGGACTTCCCGCCAACTGCTGGAGGAGCGATGGGACAAAGGACTTGCCTGCATTCGGGCCACGCTCCAGGATACGGCCCATTTCAACGAGAGGGCTATTGCGGGCTGGGACGATCTCTCTGTCGAGTCGTGGACGCCCCCTGCGACATCCCCGACTGCCATCCGGTTCGGGACCTTGGAGGTGGATTTGCGGCTGCTGGCGGACACGGTGCTGACTCAGGCCGGATCGAGCCTGGAGCCCATAGAACCCATCGCCGTCCCCGCCTTGCTGGAATTTCCCAGGCGCTGTTCCATGCTGCTTCAGGCTCCGCGCGAAGGACGGCAGCAGGCGATTGAGACCCTGCGGGCCGTGATACTGCGGCTCTTTACGTCTTTCCCGCCGGGCCGGGTCCGCTTCACGATCCTCGACCCCGTGGGCCTGGGCGAGAGCTTCGCGGGATTCATGCACGCGGGGGACTACCTGGAGGCCCTGGTCGGGGGCCGCATCTGGACCGAGGCCGCCCAGATCCAGCAACAACTGGAAGACCTCACCCAACACATGGAAAATGTGATCCAAAAATACCTCCGCAACGAGTTCGAAACGATCGAGCAGTACAACCAACAGGCGGGCGAGCTGGCGGAGCCGTACCACTTCCTTGTCATCGCCGACTTCCCCACCAATTTCAGCGAAGAGGCGGCCCGGCGTCTGAGCAGCATCATCCACAGCGGCCCCCGGTGCGGGGTCCATACGCTCATCGCGTATGATACTCGTCACGAGCTGCCGTCCGGCATTGACATCGAGGACGTGAGCGCCAACAGTATTCACCTCGTGTATGAAAACGGCCACTATGTCTGGCAAGACCAGGTCCTGCGGCAATTCCCGCTCGTTTTGGACCGCCCGCCGGATGAGACGACCGTGACGAGGATCATGCACGTCATCGGCAAGGCCGGTGCGAAGGCGGCTCGCGTGGAGGTCCCCTTCGAAGCGGTCGCTCCCGCCAGGCAGCAGTTTTGGTCGCTCGATAGCCGGGAGGAACTCTATGTTCCGCTCGGTCGCACCGGCGCGACGCGGCTGCAATATCTCCGCCTGGGCCGGGGCGTGGCCCAACACCTGCTGATCGCAGGCAAGACCGGCTCCGGCAAGTCCACCCTGCTCCACGTCATGGTCACCAACCTCGCCCTGTGGTACGCGCCCGACCAGGTGGAGCTCTACCTCATCGATTTCAAGCAGGGAGTGGAGTTCAAAACCTACGTCACGCACCATCTCCCTCACGCCCGCGCGATTGCCATCGAGAGCGACCGTGAATTCGGACTGAGCATTCTGCAACAATTGGATGCCGAAATGACCTATCGCGGCGAGCTGTTCCGCAAGGCCAGCGTGCAGGATATCAACGCCTACCGCCAATCCACGGGAAGGGCCATGCCTCGCACAGTGCTCATCGTCGACGAGTTCCAGGCCTTCTTCGCCGAGGACGACAAGCTCGCCCAGGACGCCGCCGTCCTCCTGGAACAGCTCGTTCGGCAGGGGCGGGCTTTTGGCATCCACGTGGTCCTGGGATCGCAGACTCTTGGTGGTGTGTTTGGCCTGGCGCGCAGCACGATTGGACAGATGGCCGTGCGGATTGCCCTGCAATGCTCGGAGGCGGATTCCCAGCTCATCCTCGATGATGAGAACGTCGCCGCCCGGCTGCTGTCGCGGCCGGGGGAGGCGATCTACAATGACGTCGGCGGCCGGGTGGCGGGGAACAGTCCTTTCCAGACGGCATGGCTGTCCGATTCCTGCCGGGATTCTTACCTGAGCCGGGTCACCGAGCTGGCGCGCACCAAGCAGGATTCACGCGAGCCGCCGGTCGTGTTCGAGGGCGGTGTTCCCGCGGACATCACGGAGAACCGCCAGTTGGCTGAATGTCTGGAGCATGAGGCACAGGCCGCCGAGGTTTCTACCCCCCGGATTTGGCTGGGGGCGCCCGTGACTATGAAGGCGCCAACCTCAGTGACACTTCGCCGTCAGAGCGGTGCGAACGTCCTGATCGTCGGGCAAAGGGATGACGTGGCGATGAATCTGATGGCCGCCGCCATCGTTGGCTTGGCCGCACAGCTTCCCCGGCGGTCGCTCCAGTTCGTGATCCTGGATGGAAGCCCGCCCGACTCACCCCTCGCCGGCACATTTGCCCGTGTGTCATCCGTGCTCCCACACACCTGCCGGCTCGTCCCCCGGCGCAGCGTCCAGGAGGTAATCGCGGAATTGACCGAGGAGGTTGAGAAACGTGAGCAAGCCAATCAGCATGATGCCCCGGCCGTCATCCTGGCCATCTACGGCTTGCAGCGATACCGAGAGCTGCGCCGCAGCGAGGATGCCTTCGGGTTGTCTCTCGATGACAAGGCGGAGCCTCGCGCGGATGTTCAGTTCTCCGAGTTGTTGAGAGAAGGCCCCGGCGTCGGCATTCACATCCTCGCGTGGGCCGATACGCTCAGTACGCTGGAGCGGGCCGTGGACCGTCAGACTTTGCGGGAATTCGACCACCGTGTGCTGTTTCAGATGAGCGCGGCCGACTCCAGCAACCTGGTGGACTCCCCCATCGCCAATCAACTGGGGCTCCATCGGGCCCTTCTCTACAGCGAAGAACAGGGCGGGCTGGAGAAATTCCGCCCCTATGACGCTCTCAAGGACGAATGGCTGGCTCACGTCCGTAAGACGCTGATCCGCTGAGCGGCTACTTTGGTTGCGTGGCAAACGGGTCTTTCGTTTCGTCCCACGTGCCGCCCTGCGCCAGCACCGGATAGACCGCGGCAGGAAAACAAAGACTCTGATAGACGGTGAACTCGTTCCATTGAATGGAAGGCAGATTGTCGATGTATTGACGTTCCCGAGCCAGTGTGTTTACCGCGGGGACCGATACGCCTTTGCCGCGTCCGCCTGGCCCAAAGACGAGAATCCCCGGCCGTGGTCCCCAGCCTTTCTCTTTGGTATAAGCAGACTCCCGATCATGGGGATTGTGGACGCGATTGAAACCGATGCCGCAGACGTAGCACTTGCCGATAGGGTTAAGACCTTGCGTGTAGTCCATAAGCTGGCTGGCGGCGTCGATGTATTTCTGTTCCTTCGTCAAGGCCCACTGCAGTAAACAAGGATAAGCGTATTGTCCTTGAGCCGTATTGCTTCCCCACCATCGGAGATTCAGCGGCGTGCCAACTGGGTACGCGTTAGCGCTGAGGTATCCGATCTCCTTGTCCGCGGCCGCTTTGATCGCCGCCCTGAACCGGTCCACAACGCCCGGATCGGTCGGCCGGGTCTTCTCGATGATGTAGGAGAAGAAGAAAGAGGCCAACCAGCCGCTGGAAGCGAACGATTCCGGAGCGCCGTTGTAGGTGGTGACGTACACATCCGCCTCATTCGACAGGTCCTTCACCATCTGGTGGGTAGTTTGGTCCCCGGTGAGCAGATATTTTTGGACCGCATAGTAGAGTTTGTGCGTGGTGCGAATGCGATCTCCGGCAGCATTGAAGGCCATTTCCGCATGTTTCTGCAATTCCTCACTACGCTGAGGTTTGTAGGGTTTCATGATGCGGGCCAGGTGCATGAACATCCCGGCGGCAAATCCCGCCGACCGCGTGTCGAGAACCTCCGTCCCGAAATGCTTGGTCTCCTTGTCGTAGGTCGTGAAAGGCGAATACCCTTGCGTCTCGGTGCCCCAGTGGATCGCGCCGGAAGGCTCCTGCATGTACTCCCAGAACATCGCGCCCCATTCGGCCTCGTCGATGACATCGGGAACCCGGTTGCCCTTGCCCAGGATGTTGTACTGGGCATCGAACTGGTCCGGGATGCTGAACTGGTCATCCGTGAAACAGGCGGGGAACGCCTCATAGGTCGTCAGGAGCGTGGCCGTCACATCCATGTGGTAGGTGCGACGGTCGGCATCGCCCGCATCATGATAGCCGCCGTAGGCCGTGAAGTTGGGTTCATTTCCGGTCACGACCAAGCGGGCCTCTCCGATGGGGCCATTGACCTTATAGACCGTCGTGTGACACGGTTTGGTCTTGATGTCCCACGCATAGGGCGCCGGGATCGGGCAGCCGCACCGCTGATGATACAGCGAGCGGAAAGAGACATAGCCAAGGCGACGTGAGAAATCGCCGCCCACCCCGAAGAGATAGGAACAGCCATAGCCCTTCACAGCGATTTTGTACGGCCCACCTTCGGGCACCGCCGACAAGTCGATCCGGTACACGAAATCACCCGACGAGGCGTCCTGGCCGATCTCTCGAAGCGATCCCTGCGCCACGGTCTCGCCGCTGAACACCTTGAACACAGTGTAGCTCGGAAGGTCCCCGCTGATTTGTTTGCTCCCCCCGTCGCCAAGCCAGATGGCGAAATTGGCGTAGCGGACCTTCGACAAAGCACAATACGCATTCTGATTGGTCTTGATGGATTCGCAGAATATCTTCCGGTCGTCGAACACGAAGGTCATGTCGCCGTGCGGCGTTTGCAGGGTGTAGCTCGTCCCATTGACCAGCGGCGGCACCTGCAAATAGATATGATGATCGCAGGCGTCCGCCTCGGTCACGAACTTATTGATGGCCAGCACGGGCTGGCCATTGAGCTTCCAGTTCGACACGGTGGCCGTGTTGACTTCATCCGCCTGAACAACGGTGCTCTTAAAATAGGCCACGAGAACATTGTTCGAGGCCGTGCGGACCTCCTTCAACGAAAGCTCCGCATTGGCCGACAGAGAACAGTTCAAGAAACCAACGAGCACCAACAAACGTTTCACAATAGACCTCCTTCAATGTTCATCCCTTGAAAGTCTTGTTTCACCGCTACTGGCGTTCCTCGACCCCCAGTTGATGGCCAGGGTCGGCGAGTCGAACGTGGTCTTCAGTCGCGCCGTCCTCGGCGTCGGCTGGGAGGCATGGTTGGCAACACTATCTTGCCGGCTGTCTCCGGTACGCCTTTGCCCTTTCCTCCTTGGGAATTCCATCCCACCTTTTCCATTCACCGTCCGGACTGAATTGCACGAATCAGAACCACCGGCAGAGCCGGTGGTATGAGGAAGGCCCCTAAAAGGGGCCATCGCGTGACTAATCGAACATTCAACTACCCTGGTCCTCCCGCTTCTCGCGGTCTTTTCCTCTTGGAGGTGCTAACGTGAAG
>JAPLMX010000003.1 GCA_026386805.1 Phycisphaerae bacterium
CGCACCGCGGCGCTCGGGGCGTTGTGCCAGCAACTCGACGACTTGGCCATCCCGTTCCCCGGCACCCATCTACGTCTCCGCTTGGCTGTTCAGGCCCCGGAACCTGTCACATCATGAAGGGGCTATGTCAGGAGGTCTGAATATTCTTCGAGCGTCATAACGAATAAGCGCAATTGAGAGTCAACAGCCCACGAACACTGACATCAAACCTCCGGGGAGCCTGCGCAGTTGTCTTGCTCAGGCTACCCTAACCTTCTAAGAACACTAAGTAAGATTCTACCGTCTGAAGGCCGGCTGTAAACTGCTTTTTCCGGTCACAGTTGGATGTTCCCTCTTCCGCCGGCCGAACGGGACGGTGTCCGGTACTTTTTCGGATGGGGGCCCGTTTGGGATTGATGATTTCCGATTGACTATTGTGGCGGAGCCCCGCGTCCTTCGGCGTTTCGGTTCTCCGTTTTGCCCTTTTTCTCACGCTTCGGTGCCCTCGCCCGTGCGGATTTCGTCGTGCGTTTCCGATCTCTGCGTCCCCGCGTCTGGGCGTGAGCCGCAGCATCTTTGCCTTTTACCTTTCTCTTTTTCCCTTCATCCTCCGGCTCTTGCCGCTGGGCGTAGACCTGGGCCCGGCGTTCGGGCGGCCATTCTTCGGGGAAGTTCGGGCGGGCGAATGCGCCGAACAGTTCGACCGCCTGGCGGTCGTAGGCGCGGGCCGCCTCGACCTCGTCATCGAAATAGCCAAGCACGCGATTCTTGCCCTGGTACCGGCATCGGGCATACCACTTGCCCGTCCGCTTGTCGTAGAAAACGCATTTGAACCGCGAGGACGAGCCGCTGTGCTTGCGCTTGTTCCGCATGTTCTGCGCGCGGGTGCAAACCCGCAGGTTGATTCGGCAGTTGTTGGCCTTGCTGCCATCGATGTGGTCCACCACCATTCCCTGGGGCGGCTGCATGATCTGGCGGTGCATGAGGATGATTTTCCCCTTCTCGTGCCGTGCGGCGTAGCCGTTGTCGAGGTACCAGTGCCACTGCTTGAGCCACTCGTAGTCCGCGGCGTCCACGTAGGCGTAACAGCCGTCGCCCAGGGCGATCATCCGGACGGCCCCGGGGGGCAGGGCGGGCCGAGGCCGGTAGTTCCGGCAGGGCACGCCCGGAACGTCGTGCAACTGCCCCGGCCACTGCGGGTGGTTGGCACACCGTGGCAGGAGCGGCAGGCCCCCCCACAGCAACCGCAGCCACAGACACGGATCGCAACAGCAGTACACGCAATTATGACACGTCCGCTCGGCCATAACGCCTCCCGTTCTTCTTCATTGTCACCCGCCGGCCGTGAAGCACCGGCGTGAAATACGTTGTTTGGCACGATGTTGCGTCTATAGTAAACAACAGAATATGGTGTGTCAACAGAAAAACAATCAAAGTAACCATGCGTGTGCGGCTGCGTTTTGTGGGGGGCGGGTGACAGCCTCAAGACCAAAGGCCTTGGGGATGGCAGACGCACAGGGGTGAAGCCATCCCCAACCCCTGCCTACGCAGGGGTGACATCATTTCTGCGTAGGCAGAGATTCCCTTGAGGCTGCCAGCCGTCGTAGGGCGAGCGCCCTAGCTCGCCTATTCTGAGACTCCGTGATCGTCGGAGATGTCGTGCGAAGACGCACGACAAGGGGGGCGAGCGAGGATGCTCGCCCTACGAAGAGGACCGAATCTGTCACCATATGCCAACCGCACCCTTTGGCGTGGCAGGAATTCACGGTGTTGACGCGGGACGGGAAAGCGGGTATGGAATAGTCACGGCGGTGGGTACGGCCCACCTTGCCCGTCCAACGACTATTGTAGGGGTCTTCGCATGAAGCTGCACGGGATCGATGTCGCCATCGTCGTCGGATACCTGCTGACCGTCAGCCTGATCGGGGTTTTGCTCCGTCGGCGGGCGTCGAAGAACCTCAACTCCTACCTCCTCGGCGGCAAAGAGCTGCCCTGGTACCTCCTGGGCCTGTCCAACGCCTCCGGCATGTTCGACATCTCCGGTACGATGTGGCTCGTGGCCATTATGTTCATCTACGGCCTCAAAAGCGCGTGGCTGCCGTGGCTGTGGCCGACGTTCAACCAGATCTTCCTGATGGTTTTCCTCTCGGCGTGGCTGCGGCGGTCCAATGTCACCACGGGTGCCCAATGGATTGGCACGCGCTTCGGCCGGGGCGCCGGGGCCCAGTTGTCCCACACGATCGTCGTGGTCTTCGCGATCATCAGTTGCCTGGGGTTCATGGTCTACGGCTTCGTCGGGCTGGGCAAGTTCATGGAGGTTTTCATTCCCTGGGAGTCCGTCTCTGCCTATGTGCCGTTTGACGTGCCCGCCAGGTATGTCCCGCACGTATATGGGATCGTGTTCACTCTGGCGGCGGTCATCTACACCGTTCTCGGCGGTATGACCAGCATCGTGCTGGCCGACATCCTTCAGTACATTATCATGACCGTCTCCGCCGTCGTCGTGGCGGGGATCGCCATGTCCAATCTCTCCGGGAGTGTCTTGAACGTGCCCGACGGGTGGCTGAACCCCTTCTTCGGCTGGAAGCTGGGGTTGGACTGGACCGGCATCATTGCGGAAGCCAACCGCAAGATCGCGGAGGATCAATTCTCGTGGTTCAGCATTATCATGATGCTGATGCTCTTCAAGGGCGTGATGGCCAGCGCCGCCGGCCCGGCCCCCAACTATGACATGCAGAAGATCCTGGCCACCCGCAACCCCCGGGAGGCGGCTCTCATGAGCGGCTTCGTCTCCGTTGTGCTCATGCCGGTACGCTACCTGATGGTAGCCGGTTTCGCCGTTCTGGGCATCCTGTACTACAATCAGCTCGACCTGACCGTGGCGGGCAAGGTCGATTTCGAGCAGGTCCTGCCCGCGGCGATGAACCAGTTCGCCCCCGTCGGATTGATGGGCTGCCTGCTGGCGGGATTGCTGGCGGCCTTTCTGGGCACCTTCGCCGGCACGCTCAACGCCGCCCAAGCCTACATCATGAACGATTTCTACCTCAAGTACCTTCGGCCCCGCGCCGGCAATCGTGAAGTAAGCTTCATGAGCTACGCCACGGGCATTGTCATCGTGGTCGTGTCGATCCTGATCGGCATGTTCGCCAAGGACGCCAAGACGGTGGACAAGCTTTTGCAGTGGATTGTCTCGGGCCTTTATGGCGGGTACGTGGCGGCCAACATGCTCAAATGGTATTGGTGGCGTTTCAATGGGCACGGGTACTTCTGGGGCATGGTCGCCGGCCTGGTCCCCGCATTGGTCTTCCCTCAGGTGTTCCCGCACACGCTGGCTCTCTACTATTTCCCGGCGTTGTTTGTGCTGGCGCTCGGCGGCTGCATCGCCGGCACGTATGCCACAAAGCCGACCGATGACGAGACCTTGATCGCGTTCTACCGCAATGTCCGGCCGTGGGGCTTCTGGGGACCGATTCACAAGAAGGTCGTCGCGCTCTATCCCGATTTCCAGGAGAATCGCAATTTCCGCCGGGACATGTTCAACGTCGTGGTGGGCACCGCTTGGCAGACTTCGCTCGTGCTGCTGCCCATGTATGTGGTTCTGCTGAAGTGGCGCGCGGCGGCGATCGTGGCCGGCGTTGTCGTGCTGACCTCGTGCATTCTCAAGAAGAGCTGGTACGATGCGTTGGACAGGGAGGCTGTGACCGGGCCTGCACAACCAGGGATTGCCGGCGGCAAGCTGGGTGCTGCCACCGATTGAAGTCGTGCGATTGTCGATTCTATGTATCGGGGTGCCATGCTTACGCTTGCGTAAGCATGTCTTTACCTCCGTACGAAACATGTCTACGCAAGCGTAGACATGGCACCCGTGGGCTGTGGAATCGGTTCGGGCTGTGCCATGTTGAAGGAGTGACGTATGGTGTCTGAGCGTTTGTGGGTGAGTCGTTTCTTGGTTGCAAGCATTGCGCTCGTCGCGATGTGCTTTGCGTGCTCGACCCAGGGGGCTGGCAAGCAGGCCTTCGAGAACTTCGTCCGCCGCGACGGCGATGTGCTCAAGGACGGGGACCGCGAGTTCCGCTTCATCTCGTTCAACATTCCCAACCTGCACTACGTTGAAGACGACATGCGATTCGAGCAGAGCATGCCGTTTCGGCTGCCCGATGCCTTTGAGATCGACGATGCGCTGGGAACGATCGAGCAGATGGGCGGGCAGGTCGTTCGCACGTATACGCTCGCGGTGAAGAAGGCCGACGACCCGGGGGATCTGCCGCGCTACATCCTCGGCCCGGGACAATTCAACGAAGAGGCCTTCAAGGCTCTCGATCAGGTCATTGCCGCCGCCCATCGGCACCACGTGCGGGTCATCGTGCCCTTTGTGGACCAGTGGAGTTGGTGGGGCGGTACGGCCGAGCTGGCGGCCTTCCGGGGCAAGAAGGCCAACGAGGTCTGGACCGACCCGCAGGTGATCGAGGACTTCAAGAATATCGTCACGTTCGTGGTCAACCGGGTGAACACCGTCACGGGCGTCCGCTATCGCGACGACAAGGCGATCCTCGCCTGGGAGACGGGCAACGAACTGCATAGCCCGCCGGCGTGGACCAAGCAGATTGCCGCACATATCAAGAGCCTGGACTCGCAGCATCTGATCCTCGACGGCACCCACCGCGAGACGCTGCTGCCATCCTCGCTGGAAGATTCGAACATCGATCTCGTTCAGACGCACCACTATGAGAAGGACCCGCGGACGATGATCGGCCACGTCCTCGAAAGCGCGAAGATGGCCGAAGGTAGAAAGCCCTACTTTGTCGGCGAGTTCGGCTTCCTCGGCACGGAAGCCCTCTGTGCGGTCATGGATACGGTCCGCGACCAGAAGCTTTCGGGGGCATTGTTGTGGAGCCTGCGATATCGCAGCCGGGACGGGGGCTTCTACTGGCATCACGAGCCGGCCGGCGGGGATTATTTCAAGGCGTACCACTGGCCCGGCTTCACCATCGGCGAGAAGTATGATGAACGCCGGCTCATGCAATTCGTGCGCGAGCGGGCCTTCGAGATTCGGGGCTTGACAGTGCCGCCCCTGCCGAAGCCGCAACCGCCTCATTTGCTTTCGGTCACCGAGGGCGGCCAGATAACCTGGCAAGGCTCCGTCGGAGCGGTTTCCTATGACGTGGAGCGATCCGAGGCCCCCGGCGGTTCTTGGACGACGGTCGGCACAGACGTGTCTGACGCCCAAGTCCAGTACCGGCCTCTGTTCGCGGACGAATCACTCGTGCCGGGCAAGACGTATCACTATCGCGTGATCGCCCGCAACCCTTCCGGCGTCTCGGAACCTTCGAATATCGTCGGTCCTGTCCGGGTGACGCATCGCACGCTCGTCGACGAACTGTGGAACGACTCGCGGATCTTTGCGAAAGAGGGCAATTTGCGGTTCACGGAGAATGAAGCGCGCAAGTTCAAGGAGGACTGCCATCGGCTTGCCGGTCAGAGCAAGTGCGCGATCATCTACTACGCCCCGGGCAGCATTCAAGCCGTGAGAGTCCTGCTCTTTAGCCAGGCCGACCAGCCGGCGATCCGCGTTCATTCCTCCAAGGACGGCCGGAAGTTCGAACCAGTGGAGTCGGCGGTTGCTCGAACGACAACCAACGGCGAACAGGCCTACGGATTCTGGAAAGCCATGCGCTATTCGGCAAGTCCCGCCGAGTCGGGCTGCGATTACGTGAAAATCGAGTTCCTGGCCGAGGCCCAGCTTTCGAGGGTCGAGATCGATCATGACTTCGCCAAGTGACAACGAGTTGGCCGCCAGCGCCCGGCGGGAGTTGCTCGAAGACATCCTGCCGTTCTGGCGCCGGCACGCGGTAGATGAGCGGCGGGGCGGCTTCATCGGGCAGATGTCCAACGACCTCTGCGTGCAGGAGGATGCCCCCAAGGGACTGATCCTCAATGCCCGGATTCTGTGGACATTCTCCGCCGTGTGGGCATACACGCAAAACGATCAGGACCGGGCGCTGGCTCAACGAGCCTATGAGTATCTGACGCGCCATTTTCTCGACAAGGAGCAGGGCGGGTACTTTTGGGAGCTTGATCCGAACGGAGCCGTGCTCGACGACAAAAAAGAAGATCTACGGCGAAGCGTTCTGTATCTACGCGTTGGCGGAATACCATCGTGTTTTCCGCGAGCCGCAGGCCCTCAAGCAGGCGGTCGATGTCTTCGAACTTATCGAGGCCCACGCGTGCGACAACCGCCACGGCGGCTACTTCGAAGCCATGTCCCGCGACTGGCAGCCCTGCGAAGACATGCGGCTCAGCGACAAGGACATGAACGAGAAGAAGTCGATGAACAACCATCTTCATGTCCTGGAGGGCTATACGAACCTGCTGTGTGTCTGGCCGGACCGAGCTCTTACGTGGCGAGGCCGTCCCGGCCTTGCGTCCCGAGGGCGTCCCGCCCTCGGTTCCGAAGAGGAAGGACAAGGACAGACGTGCCCTGAGCGAAGCCGAAGGGATGCCCTTGCCACGAGGCTGCGCGAGCTGATTGGCATTTTCCAGCGGCACGTCCTCAACGCCGAGCAGATCCACTTGCAGCACTTTTTCGATGAAGCATGGACCCCAAAGTCGGACAGCTATACCTTTGGCCACGACATCGAGGGCAGTTGGCTTCTGTGCGAGGCCGCCGAGGTGCTGGGCGATCATTGTCTGCTGGAGGAGGTGCAGAGCGTGGCGGTCAAGATGGCACGAGCGGTCCTGGCGGAGGGCTTGGACAAGGACGGTGGCCTCTTCTATGAAGGCCGCGACGGGCAGATCGTCAACCCGAACAAGGAATGGTGGCCGCAGGCCGAGGCGGTCGTCGGATTCTACAATGCTTGGCAGCTTACCAGGGACAGAGCATTCCAAGTGGCCGCCATGCGATGCTGGCAGTTCATCCAGGACCGCGTGGTGGATCGCAAGCACGGCGAGTGGTTCTGGTGCATCCGGCCGGACGGCACACCCGACCCCGCCCAACCCAAGGTATCGCCCTGGAAGTGCCCATACCACAACGGCCGCTGTTGTCTGGAAATCATTCATCGCGTGACGCGGACCACGTAGGGTGGGGCTTGC
>JAPLMX010000082.1 GCA_026386805.1 Phycisphaerae bacterium
GAGACTCCACGTTAGCACCTCCAAGAGGAAAAGACCGCGAGAAGCGGGAGGACCAGGGTAGTTGAATGTTCGATTAGTCACGCGATGGCCCCTTTTAGGGGCCTTCCTCATACCACCGGCTCTGCCGGTGGTTCTGATTTGGGGTTCGGGTGGACTCGGTCGAATTCGGCCGGCAAGTGGCGGACCTGTCCATCGGTCGAGTCGGATATGAGGACGCTTGGCACCTGACGGTCCCCACCCTCGGACAGACCAACGTGGCCCAGCCGTATGGTGACCCCAGCGTCGTGAAGATCAACGAATGGCTGGCCAGTGCCCAAGCCACCTCTGCCGGGAGTTTCATCGAATTGTACAACCCCGGCGTAGTACCCGTGGACTTGGGAGGGATGTACCTGACGGATGGCGCGGCCGCGCTGCCCGTGGACAGCAGGGTCCAACCGCTGAGCTTCATGGCCGCCAACGGGTATCTGGTGTTCCAGGCGGACGGCTCCAGCGGCCCGGGCCGCGTGGGTTTTCGCCTGTCCACGGCCGGAGGGACGATCCGGCTCTTCGATGCTCAGTCGAACGAGGTCGATAAGGTCGTCTATGGCGTCCAGACGGCCGATGTCTCCGAGGGCCGCACCCCCGATGGGGCGGGCGAGATCGAGTACTTCCCCGTACCCACGCCGGGGGCCGCCAATCCGGGCGGAAGGACGATCGTCACGACCGATCTGACGCTGCTGGAGGAGCGGGCGGACAAACGCGTTCTGGTCCCGACCGGCACGATCAGCGATGACTGGAAGGGGGGCAAGTCGTTTGACGATTCGGCGTGGATGTCATGCAAAGGGGCTCCCGGCGGCGTGGGCTACGAGAAGGGAACCGGCTATCAGTCGTTGATTACGCTCGACGTGGGGGCCCAGATGTATGGATCGGGCAAGAACAACACCTGTTACATCCGCGTGCCGTTCACCGTAGAGGCGAGCACTCTCGCCGAGATCAGCGGACTGACGCTGAAGGTGCGGGATGATGATGGTTTTGTGGCGTACCTCAATGGCAAGGAAGTGGTCCAGCGCAACTTCACGGGCACGCCGGCCTGGAATTCCCATGCCGATTCCGCGATCGAATCCAACGTCCAGGACGTCGATGAGTCCATCGACCTCAGCGCGTTTACCGGTGACCTAAAGGCCGGGGCCAACATCCTGGCCATCCATGGCATGAATTCGGGTTCGACCAGCTCTGACTTCCTGATCACCGTCGCGCTGGAGGCCGTTCTTGCGAAGGTCCAAAGCCAGTAGACCCTCAAAAGCGATCCGCAGAATCAGGGCTTAGAATCGGCCCCGTGCAGTCAATGAAGGTCCGTGGAGCAGCCGCCGATGTTGATCCTTACGACGAACAGCCCGCCGGCTTGCAGCTCCGCCACGACCGAACCGCCGAGGGCCGTCACGAGCCTTTGCACCAAAGCGAGGCCCAGGCCGCAATGAACGCCGGCATCCTTGCGTGACGAGTCGCCTCGCCAGAAACAGTCAAAGACCTGCGAGATTTGCTCCTTGCTCAAGGAGCAGCCGGTGTTGGAGATGGTCAACTCCACGTGCCCATCGGCCGGATGAGCCGCTGCCCAGATTCCTCCGCCGTCGTTCGTATACTCCGAGGCGTTGGCCAGAAGATTCGACACGACCATGGACAGATTGTCCGGATCGCACAGGCACGTCAGATCGCCAGGAATCGTGGACTCGAAGGTGATCTGACGCTGCTCGGCTCGTTCACAGAAGGGACGCCAGCAGGCGTCCACGAGGTCGGCGAGCAGGATTCGATCCCGGCGAAGGACGATCTGTCGGGTATCGAGACGAGCCAGCATCAACAGGTTGCTGACCATCGCCTGCATGTTCTGGACGATCTCCAGGCAGTCCGAGAGGACCGTCTGATACTCCTGGCGCTCGCGGGCACGCACCAGCGTCACCTCGATGGTCGAGCGGAGCCCCGCCAGGGGGGTTCGCAGCTCGTGTGCGACGTCGGCGGTGAACCGTCGCTCCCGCTGGAACGATGCCTCGATCCGAGACAGCAAATCGTTCAGGCGATCCTGGATGGGTGCGATCTCCGCCGGGATACGCGTCGCGTCAACCCGAGCGGTGAGGTCATTCGCTCGAATGGCGCCAATCTGTGCGGCGATGGCATTCAGTGGAAGGAGGCCGTGCCGGACCACGACCGCAGCGATCAGCAATGACAAAGCCGTCACGGCCGCCGACGCCGTCAGGAGGAGCCAACGCAGAAAACGGAGCTGGCCGCGCAGCTCGGTTGCATCGCGAGCCACCGTCAAACTCAACGCCTTCAGATTCGTCTTCCGTGGGGGTTCCCCGTCGTTGTCGGCCGCCCGGGGCGTGAATCGCAGCCCGATGGCTCGCAGCAGCCTGCCATCTTCGGCGCGTGAATTCGCAAAGGCAGGAGAATCGACCCCATCGGCGATCCGCCAGAGGTCATTGGAATCCAACAAAGGGGACTTTGCCATGACGGTCTCATCGGCCCCCCAGAGCTGGTAGTACGTCTCATGGCGCGCGTCCTGGAATTCAGGCTCGATCCCCAGTTCCACGTCGTTGGCGTCCTGCTCAATGGATGCGGCGAACAGGTGAGCGGCCGCTTCCAGGCCGGCGTCGAGTTGCTCGAATAAGGCACGGCGGATTGTCACATAGACGATGAGGCTGAGCACGGCCAGCAGCAGCAACATGCCGCCCACGGTGCCAGCGAGCAGACGAGTGCGCAACGAGGTCATCACGGTTCGGCTCCCAGCGTGTAGCCACGCCCACGAACGGTGTTGATCACAGGGGCCTGGTCCGGCCGCTCGATCTTCTTTCGCAGGTAGCCGATGTAGACATCGACGACGTTGCTGGAGGCGGACGAGTTGAACTCGTAGACGTGCTCCCAGATGTCGGTGCGGGAGACCACCTGCCCGGCCCGCATGGCCAGATACTCCAGCAGGGCGTATTCCCGAGGCGTCAGCCCAATCTCCTCCGAGCCGCGCCACACCCTTTGGTTGGCGAGGTCGATTCGCAGGTCCTGAACCTCGATGTGAGGGTTCTTCGTCCGGTAGCTGCGACGCACCAGGGCCCGGACGCGGGCCAGAAGCTCCCTGAACGCGAACGGCTTGACCATGTAGTCGTCGGCGCCCAAGTCCAGGCCGGCGACGCGGTCGTCCAGGGTGTCCTTGGCGGTCAGGATCAGCACGTGGCTTTGCCGGCCCTCGGCTCGGACCTTCTTGAGGATGCGCAGCCCATCCATGCCGGGCAGCATCAAATCGAGGATAATCACGTCATAGTCGTTGCCCCTGGCATACCACAGACCCTCCTGGCCGTCGCCGGTGGAATCCACGGCAAAGCTCGCTTCCCGCAGCCCCTTGGCCAGGGACTCTCGCAAAGGCCGATAGTCTTCAATGAGCAACAGACGCATATCCGCCGCCGCAAAAGGAACACCGCTGAGGAACAGTCCACAGTCCCTCAGCGGTGTGTATTGTACCTATGCGAACGTCACCTGCCATCACTTCTCTTGCGGTTCCTCGTCGTCTTCGTCATCGGTCTCTTTGCTGATTAGCTCGCCGGTGTCCGGAGCTACTTTCAGGTCGAACTCCTGTCCGTTGAGGACGACCTCGGCTCCATACACGATCTGACCATCCTCATTTTCTTGCTCGATCTCCTTGATGGTTCCGCCTTGGGCCTCGCGGAGAAGGGTCGCTCTGACCACATCAGGGACCTGATCGATGGAGAGCGGTGCTTCGTCCTCATCCTCGCTCTCCTGGTCTCTGTCGTTGTCTTCCTCGTCGTTGTCTTCGTCATCGACCTCTTTGCCGAGCAGGCTGCCGTCTGCCGCCACTTTCATCTCGACCTTCTGCCCGCCTACGGTCACGTCAGCCTCGTAGATGGTTCGGCCGTTCTCCGCTTCGATCTCAATTTCTTCGATGGCTCCGCCTTGGCTTAGGAGGGTTGCCTTGACGGCGTCTGGCACCTGATCGATGGTGGCTTTCTTGTCTTGTTGTGCAACTTGCCTGCCGGCCAGTGCTCCGATGGACAGCGTCAGACCGGCAAGAACCACGACGATCACGCTGCTCAATTTCCAGTGTTTTCGCAACATCTCAGATCTCCTTACACAGAATCCACCAAGAACGCGTGGTTTCGGCGCCCGCCGCGATGGTCAGGCTGTTCCGCACCGGGCATTGTACACTCCGATGCTAACGGGCCTAAGATGAGAGGATAATGAGAAAGGCAGGTCTTCTGGGATTTCTTCTGTGTTGCTTCCGCGTCGCTGCGACATGCGAATGGGCCGGTGATTTCTACCACCGGACGCACAAGGCGAGCCCATAGGTGTCGCCGGTCATCAAGGGAGCAAGAGACACGTGCCGGTCGCTCCGGTCCGTCTGGGCAATCGCACCGGTAGCCTCCCACGCCAGGAACCAGCCCAGGAACGCCTGAGACGTATAGTGGGCATCGTCATTGATTCGCGACAGGGCGGGGAGCGCCGAGGCCGCGTAGAGCAGGTAGCGAGCCAGAGGATTCTCCTCGCACATGCGACCCGCCGTCAGGAAGGGGACCGCGCCGATGAAGGCGTGACCGCTGACGCCGTTATCGTCCTGGAAAGGCCGCCAATGCGAAGCGCCCTCGGTGGGACGGGAACCACCTGTTGCCCATTGCGTCAGGAGCACCGCAGGACCTCCGGTCAGATAGGCCCGCGTGGCACGCTCGCCCCAGGTGCCGATCAGTGAAGTTCCTGTGTCCGGACTGAGTCTGTCGCCGAACAGAGCGGCGGCAACGGAAATGGGGATCAGGTACTGGCCCTCGCCAAAGACCTTGGCAATCTTCGATACCTGATCGCCGCCGTCGGTGCGGACGTGTTCGTGGTGCCAGTCCTGGATCTTGCGGTCGGTGTCCGTATTGGCCATGATCGCCCCGGCGCCAAAAGCGACGCCCAAGGGGAGCAGGCGGCCGGGCGACAGATACAGGTCTTCGTAGTCCTGCTTCACTGTGTCCAGAAACTGCGATGGGCTCGCGAAGAGACTATTGCTGTCCTGGGCCCCCCGGCCAACCGGAGGCACCAGCAGCAGGCCCAGAAGGGCAACGATACAGGACCACTCGCGGCAGTGTCGCGGTGTAAGCATCTATCAGTTCTCCTTTCTTGCTTCTCCACGGCGGCGGAGTTCAGCGGCCGTGGAGAAGCCGGAAAGATCCGATGTACCAATCGCGGCTGTCAGAAATGGGTGCTCACTCTGCAGTACAAGATGGCACGCGAGATCTCCTTGCCGAAATCGTAGACCATGTCCATGCCGAGACTCAGGCAGATGTCATTCTGTTTGAACAGTGTTATTCCGAGCGCGGCATCAATATCTAACAGCTTTGGCACGACGTTGTCACGACATATGATTTCCGGCTTGACAAGAACGGCCAACAGGTCAGGCACAATCGGGGCGTGGAGATTGGCGCTCACGAAGAATCCCGGCTTGAACGCCTTTCCTTCCTGATCCACCGCATGTGTTTTCGCAATCGCCAGGGCTCGATCTCTCATCCTGCTCATTCTTTCCCACCGGTTTGCCCAGACTATCACTTCTGCTCCGTCGTGCTGGTTCCATGTCGTTCGCCGCGAGATCGGCGCTATCGAGGTACAGGCAACCTATCTTGTCCACGGGTCCAGGAAGCCAATGCGCCACACCCTACGCCCCATGTTCGGACCTTGATGCTACCGGGCCCAAGATGAGAGCACGATGAGAGGAATGGATTGTTGCGGAATTCCGGCGGCCGCTGTCCGCGTAGAAAGAAGCGGGGCGTTGGCCGTGGTGGACCAACGCCCCACGTTCAGGTCATGGTGCGCCCCGTGCTGCGGCGCTACTGTCCTGGGCTACTTGACCGGGTGCCCGGCCAGGATGTCGTCGATGTAGAGCATTCCGGCGCCGCCCTTGGTCGGATTGGCCCGGTTGCCCACACCGATGTACAGTTTCTTAACCTTGCTCATATTCACGCCGGGAAAGCTATTCAGCGGGATCTTCCACTGGGTCCACGAGGCGGATGTCACCACCTTCGAATTGGTTGCCGTGGCCGTCTTGCCGGCGCTGTCCTCAACGGTCACGTACAGATCAGCGGGGCTGTTGGCCGTTTCGGGATCGTCCCCGATCGCCGCCACCTGCCACGGGCCGGTGACGTTGCCCGTGGTTGCCGCCCCGGACATAACCGCCACCGTGGTCGCCGCCGCGTTGTGGCTCGTGACGCACAGACCGACGTAGACCGAGCCGGTCAGGGTCACGGTCGTCGTGGCGATCGTGCCGTCGGCGTTCTTGAGATCCAACCAGGTTTTGCCGTCGGCGGAGTACTGGGCCGTGAAGGCGTCGCCCGTGCGGGTCAGCTTGACCCACTGCGGCGCCGCCACGCCCGTCTGGGTGGCGCTGCCGCAAGTGCCGGCGGCCAGCGAACGCCAGCCCATGGACATGCCCGAGCTGTAGGACACGATCGCGTAGACGGACTTGGAATCAGCATCGAGACTCTGGCGGATCATGAGGCCGGCCTTGGCCCAGGCATTCGTGTTGGTGAGGCTCTCGACCTTGACCACGATGGAGCCGTTGCCGGTGAGCGATTTGTAGGCGAAGCGGAAGTCATCGGCATTGTCCCAGATGTCGTGGCCGGACCCGCTCATCGTGATGACTCCGGCTTCCTCCACGTAGGGCGCCGGAAAGCCCCGGACCCACAGGCTCAGGCTGTCGGCCCCGTTGGCCGTCCAGTCCTGGAGCGTGTCGAAGGTCCGCTCGGCCTCGGAGTAGAAGGGCGTGTTGACGTTGTTGTACTCCAGCGGCATGGACTGCCAGCCGCCGTGAAGGATCGTCTGCTCGGCAAACGGGGCCTCGAGGTGGCCGACGACCGAGCCGCTGTTGCCGTTGGTCATGCCGTCGATCCAAGTGTCGTAGATGCGATTGTCTTTGTCGTTATAGCTCTCGAAGTCCTCCACGACCGCGTATTCCTTCGTGGTGAAACTCCAGACGTCGCCCGGATAGGTGACGGCGTTGACCTCATCGACCCTCCAATAGTAGGTCGTGCCGAAGTTGAGAGCCTCGGCCGTGCCGCTGGGATCGGCCACCGTCCTGGCTGGGACGGTTCCGTTGGCTACGGCATTCGGGTCGGTGCCAAAGTACACTTTGTGCGAGGCCGCTTCGCGGCCGGGTCGCCAGCTCAGGTCGGTCTCCAGGCCGATGCCCGTCGCGGCGGTCACCGGCTGCGGCCAGCGCGCCTGCACGGGGACGTAGAAGAACCGGACTTCGCTCAGGCCAGCCGCTCCCATGCCGCCCCAGGTGCTGTCGATGGTCAGCTTGACGTACTGGGCCGTGACGCCGCCGAGGTTGACGGTTGTGTTCGGGGCATACGCCGCCGTGCCCGGCGCCTTGGCGAATTCGGGCACATTCTCCAGCTTCGTCCACGTCGTGCCGTCGGTGGAATACTCGATCGTGACCTTCTTGGCGCCCAGGCCGAAGAAGCTCTCGATCAGTTGGTTTGAGTTCCACACCCACAGCTCGTGGAGCTTGTAGGCCCTGTCGAACTGATACTGAATCCAGTTCGGCTGCGCGCCGCTGCTGAGCCACATCGTGGTCGCCTCGGTGCCGTGCTGGTCCGCCGTAAGGCCGGAACCATCGATGGTTTTCTCCGGGCCCATGCCGGTCTGCGAGCTGGAGGCCGTGGCGGTTACGCCCTTGATCGGGTAGGCATAAGGCTCGACGGTGAAGCTCCAGACCTGGCCCTTGAAGACCTTGGTGTTCGGCGGGCCGTTGACTTCATCGATCCGCCAGTAATAGGTCTTGCCAAACTCCAGGGCGCCCACCGGCTCAAAGCTGTTGGCGTCCTGAGCCTGGCCGGCCAGCACGCCCATCAGATTGGTCCGGTCGGCGGACTCGACGTCGTTGGCCCTGACGCCGAAGTACACGTCGTGCGCCACGGCGGTCGCCGCCGGCGTCCAGCTCAGAGTCACATCCCGAGGAACGTCGGTCTGCCCATTGGCGGGACTGGCGCCGACGGCCACGGGGTCCGAATAGCCCCGCATGGCGGTCTTCACATCATCGGCGCTCAAAGGCACCTGGAAGAGCATCGCTTCATCGATGACCCCGTTGAACGTGCCCAGCCCGTCGGCGACGTTGACCACGCCCAGCCCGACCCGCAGGTTGCTGAAGGTGCCGCTCGGCAGGGTCCAGGCCCCGCTGAGCTTCTCCACGCTGTTGAGGTAGATCGTGCCCTTCTTCGCCGGGGCGTCGTGCGAGAAGGCGACGTGCACCCACTCGTTCTGAGTCAGGTGCGGCGTGCTCAGGTACAGATTGCTCTGGGGAGTCGTATTGGTCTTGAACCGCAGTTGGCTGCCATCGTTGGCGATTTCGATCCACCAGTACATGGTGCCGTCCCGCTGGCCCATCAGGCCCTGGTAGAGGGAATTGTTCCCGGCCCACTTGACCCACAGGGCCATGCTCAGGCCCGCCGGCGCGTCGGTCTGCCAGGCGCCGCAGTTGACGAACGGGCTGCCGTTGCCGCCCTTGAACTGCAAGGCGTTGCCGTCCACGCCCTGGACCCAGGCCAATGAGCCGGTCAGCGTGCCGTTGTGCTTGCCGGTCTCATCGACGGCGGTCAGTCCCGAGGCGGCGTTGAGCTTGTAATAGGCCGCCATCCCGCCGGGAAGGGCCGCCTGCAGGGCACCGGCCGTCCACACGACGCAGGCTGCCACGGCCAGGAGAAGCCGCATTTTCGCGGGCGATGGTTGAATCGCAGTTGGACGTGGGGAATTCCGTCTTCGATACATACCGGTCCTCCTTCTAAGCTTCAGCGTCGATGCCCGGGGGCTGTTGCCCGTGGCACCACGTGCCGACGGGGCGTCCGCGCGGTTGCCAGTGACATCCACTATACCGCACGGCGGGTCAGAACACAACGGTTTCTTGCGCAGGCGACCCGGTCGAGTGTGACCACATTTCATGGGGCTTGCACGACCCTTGCTGTCATCCTGAGCGCCAGCGAAGGATCTGGGCCAAGCACAACAACAGACGCAGGTTTCATTCGTTGCCCAGATGCTTCGCTTCGCTCAGCACGACAAAGGCGGGGTGAGCCCCCACGAGAATTAGTCTCGCATAACCGCCCGGTTCAGAACCTCCAGATCAAGCCCAAGCCGTATTGGAGAGTGTTGTTACGCGGCTCGTACCAGCCGTCGGACACGTTGGAGTCGTCCACCCACCAGTATTGGACGAACGGCGCGAGCGCCAAGTCCGCCGACTCGGCCCTGTGACGCAACTCCACGGAGGCCCGTGCTCCGAATCCCGGCCACTGTACGTTCGTCAAGACGCCGTCCTCGTAGATGCCCGAGAACTGAATCCCCAGCAGCAGCACGTCGAGCTCGCCGCCGAGCCCGATCTGCCAATGGTCGGCCAACTCGTGGTACGTCTTCAGCCCCACGGGCAGATAGAGGTAGTTGGATTGCCGGTCGTAGCCCAACGGGTCGTGCGACGAGTCGTCGTTCAAGGCGCGATACCCCAGCCCGGCGTAGAGCCGGCTGTCCCAATCGCCAGTCTCCCACGGCCGGCCCCAGAGCAGCCGCAGGTTGAGGAGGTAGTCGCGACAGTTCTCCATCGCATAGGGCGTCCCGTCATCGAGCGTGCCCTCGTAATCGACCAGCCCGAAGCAGAACTCGCCCTCGATCCGAAAGAGCCGGTTCTCGTGATAGCGCGTATAGGCCCCGGCTACGCCGTACAGAACGCCGGTATCCTTCATCGTACCGGGCTCCTCGTACTGGAAATACGACACCTCCGGCCCAATCTCCCACTTCGGCCCAGCCAGCGACTGCTCCGTCACCTCGCCCGCTCCCAGCCCCTGTGCCGCCGTCCCCAGCAAAACGCAAACCGCCAACAACCACCGCATATCCATCGTGCAACTCCCAAACCACAGACTACGTCAACCAAAGGGCGTCCAAGCCGCTGATACGCGAAGTAAAAAGGAAAAAGGCAAGAACGAGCACTGCCGTCACGACCCCTTTTTCCCTTTTCCTTCTCCCACCTGACAGCCGGTCCCACTCTCGGCCACGCGGGGACGCGCCGGATGGCATTTTAGACTCCATCTCGTCCATCCAACAGCCCAACCTTCAAAAATCAATGACCCGCTCGGAGGCTATGGGTGGCAGCCTCAAGGCCTCCGGCCTTGGGGATAGCAGACGCCGTCGGGAGAATTGGCTTTGTTTCTCCGGACCCCTCTTGGGGGGCGATTCCTCATAACTCTTTTTCTGCCAAGCCCTTACTGCTCAGAGCCGCTCGCGCAAATTGGCTTTGTTTCGCATCCTCGGCCTGTGCCAGCGTCCTGGGGGTCCCTGCGTACGTCGGCGACCGCCAAGAGTTGGCGTCCTACCGGCCACGACCGGCCTGACCACATTCGCTATTCACTTTTCAATTGTGACTTCAGTGCAATAGTTGAGTGTCTATCATACAACTATCCGCATGGGCTGTCAACTGCAATCTCGCCACGATAGAAGCTGCGGTGGAGCATGTGGATTAATTCGAAGCAACGCGCAGAACCTTACCTGGGTTTGACATGCTTGGATGCCTTTCTGGAAACAGAGGAGGCTACCCTTCGGGGTGAAACTGGCACAGGTGCTGCATGGCTGTCGTCAGCTCGTGTCGTGAGATGTCGGGTTAAGTCCCTTAACGAGCGAAACCCTTATCGTTAGTTACCAGCGGGTTATGCCGGGAACTCTAGCGGGACTGCCGGTGTTAAACCGGAGGAAGGCGGGGATGACGTCAAGTCATCATGGCCTTTATGCCCAGGGCCTCACACGTGCTACAATGGCCGGTACAAAGTGACGCAAGACCGCAAGGTGGAGCCAATCACAAAAAACCGGCCCCAGTTCGGATTGCAGGCTGGCAACTCGCCTGCATGAAGTTGGAATCGCTAGTAATCGTGGATCAGCTATGCCACGGTGAATGTGTTCCTGAGCCTTGTACACACCGCCCGTCAAGTGATGGGAGTTGGAAGTACCCGAAGTCGGGTTGCTAACCCCGCAAGGGGAGGCGCCTGCCGACGGTAAGTCCGACGACTGGCTAAGTCGTAACAAGGTAGCCGTAGGGGAACCTGCGGCTGGATCACCTCCTTTCTAAGGATAACTTAGAACGTGTCCTTGTCCTCCTCGCGAAAGCGGGGAACGAACAACAGGGATGCGTAAAGTCAGGCACTTCGTTGCTCAGGCTTAACTGTTTCTTGAATACCGAGCCCGGTCTTCGGACCGGGCTTTGTTTTTGCGCC
>JAPLMX010000129.1 GCA_026386805.1 Phycisphaerae bacterium
GCCCGCTCGGAGCAACCTGCCGTTCGTTTTATGGGCCTCCCGGGCGATGTGGTCGCAAGTCCTCCAGCATGGATGCCGGATGTGGCTAACCCCGCCTCCATTCGATCACTCAAAACTCATGCTGGTGGATGGCTGCTGGGTGCTGCTGGGATCGGCCAACTGGGATCCGCGAAGCTTGCGCCTGAACTTCGAGTTCAACTTGGAATGTTACGACGCCGAACTCGCCCAGCGGCTTGATCAGTGGGTCGAGACGAAACGGAAGGACGCCCATCCGGTGACGATGGAGGAGGTCGATGGCCGCCCACTGCCGGCTCGCCTGCGCGACGGCATTGCGCGATTGCTGACGCCGTACTTGTAGTCCGAGACTTATGTGTGGGCAAATCCATCTGGAAAGGAATGCGATCATGAAGATAAACAAGAAGAATGCAGCGGATAAACCATTGTCAAACGAACTGCTTTCCAAGATGGACGCCTACTGGCGCGCCGCCAACTACCTGTCGGTCGGCCAGATCTATCTCTACGACAATCCGCTGCTGAAGCGGCCGCTGACGCTCGCGGATGTGAAGCACATGCTGCTGGGACACTGGGGCACGACCCCCGGGCAGAACTTCATTTACGTGCATCTGAACCGGGTCATCAAGAAATACGACCTCGACATGATTTACGTCTCCGGCCCCGGGCACGGCGGCCCGGCCGTCGTGGGCAACACGTATCTCGAGGGCACGTACAGCGAGATCTATCCCAACATCAGCCAGGATGAGGCCGGGCTTCGGAAGCTCTTTATTCAGTTTTCGTTTCCCGGAGGAATTCCCAGCCACGCCTCGCCGGAGTGCCCGGGCTCGATCCACGAGGGCGGCGAGCTGGGCTATTCGCTCAGCCATTCGTTCGGGGCGGTGTTCGACAATCCCGATCTGATCGTCGCCTGCGTCGTCGGCGACGGCGAGGCGGAAACAGGCCCCCTGGCGACCGCATGGCACTCCAACAAGTTTCTCAACCCAATTTCCGACGGAGCCGTGTTGCCAATCCTGCACCTCAATGGCTACAAGATCAGCAACCCGACCGTCCTGGCCCGCATTGAGCATGAGGAATTGGAACAATTTCTACGAGGCTGCGGTTGGACGCCCTATCTTGTGGAAGGCGATGAGCCGGAAGAGATGCATGAACTCATGGCCACCACCTTGGACAAAGCCATCGAGGACATCCGGAAAATCCAAAGCAACGCACGGAGCAAGAATGACACCACTCGGCCGCGGTGGCCGATGATCGTCCTCAAATCGCCCAAGGGTTGGACGGGACCGAAGATGGTCGATGGCCTGCAGGTTGAAGGCACGTTCCGTGCGCACCAGGTGCCGCTCTCCGACCCGGCCACTCATCCCGAACACCTCAAGCTGTTGGAAGACTGGCTTCGGAGCTACCGGCCGGAGGAACTCTTCGATGAGCAGGGCCGCCTGAAACCGGAGCTGGCCGAGCTGGCGCCCCAGGGCGAACGGCGCATGGGCGCCAATCCACACGCCAACGGCGGCATTCTGCTGCGAGACCTGCGGATGCCGGATTTCCGCGACTATGCGGAGAGCGTGCCCGCGCCAGGCGTGCGCGGGATCGGCGACGTGCACGTGCTCGGGCCTTTCCTCCGCGATGTGGCGAAGCTGAACCGCGAGCAGCGGAATTTCCGGGTCTTTGGCCCCGACGAGACGCTTTCCAACGGCCTGGAAGCTCTCTTTCAAGTAACCCAACGCCAATGGGACGCCGCGACCGTGCCGAACGACGAGTTTCTCGCGCCCGCCGGGCGCGTGCTGGACTCGATGCTCAGCGAGCACCAATGCGAGGGTTGGCTCGAGGGCTACCTGCTCACCGGGCGGCACGGGCTCTTCAATTGCTACGAGGCGTTCATCCACATCATCGATTCGATGTTCAACCAACACGCCAAGTGGCTGAAGGTCACGGCGCACTTGCCGTGGCGGCGGAAGATCGCCTCGCTGAACTACCTGCTGGCCTCGCATGTCTGGCGCCAGGATCACAACGGCTTCACGCACCAGGACCCCGGTTTCGTCGACCACATCGTGAACAAGAAGGCCGAGGTCGTGCGTGTTTACTTTCCTCCGGATGCCAACTGCCTGCTGTCAGTGATGGACCACTGTCTGCGCAGCCGCCATTATGTCAATCTCGTGATCGCGGGCAAACACCCGGCGCCGCAGTGGCTGACGATGGACGCCGCCGTCAAACACTGCACCGAGGGCATCGGCATCTGGCAGTGGGCCAGCAATGACCAGAACGTTGCGCCCGACGTGGTCATGGCCTGCTGTGGCGACGTACCTACGCTGGAGACGCTCGCCGCCGTCTCCATCCTGCGCGAGCATCTGCCCGACCTGAAGATCCGGGTGGTCAACGTCGTCGACCTCATGAAGCTGCAGCCGCAAACCGAGCACCCGCACGGGCTCTCCGACATGGATTTCGACGAACTCTTCACCAAAGACAAGCCCGTCATCTTCGCCTTCCATGCCTATCCGTGGTTGATCCACCGGCTGACCTACCGCCGCACCAACCACGACAATATCCACGTCCGCGGCTACAAGGAAGAGGGCACCATCACCACGCCCTTCGACATGACGGTGCTGAACGATCTGGACCGCTTCCACCTCGTGATGGACACCATCGACCGCCTGCCACAGACCGGCGACGAGGGCATCTACCTGAAGCAGCAGCTCAAGGACAAGCTGATCGAGCACAAACAATACATCGACAAATATGGCGAGGACCTGCCGGAGATTCGGAACTGGAAGTGGAGCAACCCCAAATGAATGCGCAAGAGCTCATAGACACTGCGAGGGCGCTGGTCGCCGGCGACAAGGGCCTGCTGGCGATGGATGAAAGTAATCCAACCTGCAACAAACGATTTGCCAAGTTGGGGATTCCCCAGACCGAGGAGGCCCGGCGTACCTATCGCGAGTTGATTGTGACCACGCCCGGTCTCGGTGAGTGCATTAGTGGCGAGATCCTCTACGACGAGACGATCCGCCAGAAGAAGAAAGAGGGCACTCCCTTCGTCAAAGCCATCGCCGAGGCGGGAATTATTCCCGGCATCAAAGTTGACACCGGTGCCAAGGACATGGCAGGTCATCCCGGAGAGAAGATAACCGAAGGTCTGGACGGCTTGCGCGACCGCCTGGCTGAATACTCTCAAATGGGCGCCCGTTTTGCCAAATGGCGCGCGGTGATTGCCGTGGGCGATTGTCTTCCCAGCCGGGGTTGCATCGAAGCCAACGCACAGGCGTTGGCTCGCTATGCCGCGTTGTGCCAGGAAGCCGGCCTGGTTCCCGTCGTCGAGCCGGAAGTGCTCATGGACGGCGAGCATACCCTGGAGCGGTGCGGCGAGGTAACGGAGGATGTCCTGCGAACGGTTTTCAACCAGCTTTACACGCAACGGGTAACGCTGGAGGGTCTGATCCTGAAGCCCAACATGGTGCTTCCGGGCTTGACCTGCCCCAAGCAAGAAGCGATCGACGAGGTGGCCGACGCCACGGTGACGTGTCTCCTGCGCGCCGTCCCCGCGGCCGTTCCGGGCATTGCGTTCCTATCGGGCGGCCAATCCGGTGAACTGGCCTCGGCCCGTTTGAATGCCATGAATGTTCGATTCAAGTCGCGAGTGCCTTGGGCGTTGGCGTTTTCGTTTGCCCGCGCTATCCAGCAGCCGGCTTTGGAGATTTGGCAAGGCGAGAAGGCCCACGTGTTGGCGGCACAGCAAGCCCTGTATCATCGAGCCAGGTGCAACCGGGCTGCACGCCGGGGAGAATACACTACGGCGATGGAGAGGACATGAGCATGGAACCTAATACGAAGGACGATTTGAAATCTCTGCCCCTGCCGGAGGTGGAGAAGAAACTGGGGTCCTCGCCGGACGGCCTCAGTCAAGCCGAGGCACAGAAACGGCTGATCCAATATGGGCCGAACGAGATTGAAGAAAAGAGGGCCAATCCGTTCCTGAAATTCCTCACCTATTTTTGGGGTCCCATCCCGTGGATGATCGAAGTGGCCGTGATCCTTTCGGCGGTAGCCCGCCACTGGCCGGACTTTGCCATCATCCTGCTTTTGCTGGTTGCCAACGCCGTCGTCGGATTCTGGGAAGAACACCAGGCGGGCAACGCTATCGCCGCGCTGAAGGCCAAGCTGGCGATCAAGGCCCGGGTGAAACGGGACGGGAAGTGGACCACCCCGGAGGCGCGTGAGCTGGTGCCGGGCGACGTCATCCGCGTGCGTCTGGGCGACATCGTGCCGGCAGATGGACGCTTGCTGGAAGGTGACCCGATAGAAGTGGATCAGTCCGCGCTGACGGGGGAGTCTTTGCCCGCCACGTGCAAGCCTGGTGAAGCCGTGTTTTCGGGATCGATTGTCCGCCAGGGCGAAATTGACGCACTGGTCTATGCTACGGGTGCAAACACCTACTTCGGCAAGACGACGCAACTGGTGCAGGAGACGCACACCGTCAGCCATTTCCAGCGCGCTGTGTTGAAGATTGGCGATTACCTGATCATCCTCGCGGTAGCCCTGGTGGCGGTGATTATTACCGTCGCGCTCTTCCGCGGCGACCGGATGCTCACCACGCTTCAGTTCGCATTGGTGTTGACGGTGGCCGCGATCCCCGTGGCGATGCCCACGGTCCTGTCGGTGACTATGGCGGTCGGCGCGCGCCTGCTGGCCAAGAAAGAGGCGATTGTGACCCGGTTGGCGGCCATCGAGGAATTGGCGGGCGTGGACGTGCTGTGCTCGGACAAGACCGGCACCCTGACTCAGAACAAGCTGACGCTGGGCGCTCCGTTCAGCGTGAACAATATCGCCGCCGATCAAGTCATCCTCAACGCCGCGCTGGCGTCCCGCGCGGAAAATCAGGACACCATCGACTTGGCTGTGCTGGGCGGCCTGAAAGATGATCAGGCTTTGAAAGGCTACCAGGTGCTCCATTTCCAGCCGTTCGACCCGGTGCATAAGCGAACCGAGGCCACCGTCAAGGGCACGGACGGCAAGGAGTTCAGGGTGACCAAGGGCGCGCCGCAGGTGATCTTGGAGTTGTCGGCCAGTGCCGGGCAGGTAAAGCCTGTCGTTGATGAAGCCATCGGCGCATTCGCGAAGCGAGGTTTTCGTTCGTTGGGCGTGGCCCGGACGGACGCGCAAGGCCAATGGCAGTTTCTGGGCGTGTTGCCGCTTTTCGACCCGCCGAGGGAAGACTCCAAACCGACCATCGCGACCGCGCGCCAAATGGGCGTGAACGTGAAAATGGTTACGGGCGACCAACTGGCCATCGCTCGGGAAACCGCCGGACAACTGGGGATGGGCGCCAATATCCTTGACGCCGGCGGCTTCGGCGACACGAAGCATCATGAGACCGCGCAGTTGGCGGAGTCCATCGAGAACGCGGACGGCTTTGCCCAGGTGTTTCCCGAACACAAGTTCCACATTGTGGACGTCCTGCAGCAGCGCGGGCACATTGTCGGCATGACCGGCGACGGGGTGAACGACGCCCCCGCGCTGAAGAAAGCCGACTGCGGCATCGCCGTTTCGGGGGCGACGGACGCCGCACGCGCGGCCGCCTCCATTGTGCTGCTGACGCCCGGCCTGTCGGTGATCATCGATGCGATCAAGGAAAGCCGCAAAATCTTCCAGCGGATGAACAGCTACGCGATCTACCGTATCGCCGAGACGATCCGCGTACTGCTCTTCATGACGCTTTCCATCCTGGTATTCAACTTCTATCCGGTCACGGCGGTGATGATCGTGCTTCTGGCCTTGCTCAACGACGGCGCAATCCTGTCCATTGCGTATGACAAGGTCCACTACTTGAACAAGCCCGAGGCTTGGAACATGCGCCTGGTGCTGGGAATAGCCACGGTCCTGGGAGTAACGGGCGTGGTTGCCTCGTTCGGGCTGTTCTATCTGGGGGAACGCGTATTTCACCTCGACCGTGACTTCATCCGGTCGCTGATGTACCTGAAACTGTCCGTGGCGGGACATATGACGATCTTCATCACGCGTACGCGTGGTCCGTTCTGGTCGATCCGTCCCGCGTGGATTCTGCTCGCGGCGGTGATCGGCACGCAGGTCCTTGCGACCGTCTTCGCGGTTTATGGAATCCTGATGGTTCCCATTGGCTGGGGCTGGGGCTTCACGGTATGGGGATACGCGCTGGCCTGGTTCCTGGTCAACGACCGCGTGAAACTGCTCGCGTATCGGATCATGGACCGGGAACGCCCGCTGCTCTCGACCCGGTTAGCCTTGATAGGAGATGAACGATGAAAGCGCCTTCGTCTACGCCGCTGCAGCCCGACGTGCTGCGCGTGCTCCAATCCAAGAGCGAAACCAAAGCTTTCTACAACAAGATCAGCCGCGTCTACGACCTGCTGTCGGATCGGAGTGAAGCTCCGGTGCGCGAAGCCGCGTTGCGTCTGCTGGCGGCGGCCAAGGGAGAAACGGTCTTGGAGATCGGATTCGGCAGCGGACACTGTCTGGTCGCCCTGGCCAAGGCCGTCGGCCCAACCGGCAAAGTCTACGGCATCGATCTCTCCGACCGCATGGTCGAGTTGGCTCGCAAGAATCTGGCCCGCGAACGCCTCCTCGCTCGCGCCGACCTGGTCTGTGGGGACGCTTCCAGTCTGCCCTACCCGGACAGTAGCCTCAATGGCCTCTTTATGTGCTTTACGCTCGAGTTGTTCGACACACCCGAGATTCCCAAGGTTCTGCGGGAGTGCAAGCGCGTGCTGCGGCCCGGCGGGCGGATCGTGGTGGCAAGCATGACCAAGAAAGAAGCCCGCGGACTTGTCGTCCGAGCGTTTGAGTGGACGCACCGGCATTTTCCGAACTTTCTGGACTGTCGCCCTATTTACGTGCGGCGAGCTGTGGAGGAGGCAGGATTCAAAGTGAGGAGAACGATCCGGATGCAAATGTGGGTGCCGGTGGCAATCGTGCTGGGCACCAAGCCGGGCAAGGGAGGCCGAGGCCCGTATCGGCCGGACAGGGACAGGGACGAGGGCGATGAGGATGTGCATTGACAACCTGTCGGCGCCAATGGATGAATGGCAAGGCCATACGCGTCGAACAAGAGATTTCGGGGTATGCTGATGAATACAGACGACAGACGACACCGCTTTCTTCTGCAAGGAATTGCCCATCGGGTGATGCTGAAAGAGGACTGGTTCCGGATTTTTCGCACCGGGCGCTCGTCGAGCTCGACGCAATCCACGGGCCCGCGACGCACACGGAGAGATCGACGCGCGATCTCAGGAACTTTCTCTGGTGCTCCATCGACAACGATGATTCGCGCGATCTGGACCAGCTTACCGTCGCCGAAGCCATGCCCGGCAGGGCCACCAAGGTCCTGGTCGCCATCGCCGATGTGGACGCGGTTGTCAAGAAGCAGTCGGCACTGGACGATCACGCGCGGCAAAACACGACCTCGGTCTACACGGTTGCCGAAACGTTTCCGATGCTGCCCGAGAGACTCTCCACGGATCTTACCTCTCTCGCCTATGAATCAGACCGCCTGGCCGTCGTCGTTGAAATGGTTCTCGCCGGGGATGGATCGCTTCGGAGTTCGGACCTTTATCAAGCCACGGTGCATAATCGTGCCAAACTTGCCTACCATAGCGTTGCCGGCTGGCTGGAGGGGAACGGGCCGATGCCGCAAGGGATCGGCACGGTCAAAGGTCTCGACGAGAACCTTCGACTCCAGGACCGCGTGGCCCAGAAACTCAAAGCGCTGCGGCACCTGCACGGTGCGCTCAATTTCGAGACAATAGAAGCACGCCCGGTGTTTGACGGAGATGAGCTCAAAGACTTTGATGCCGAAAGAAAGAACAGGGCCAAAGACATCATTGAGGACTTCATGATCGCGGCGAACGGCGTTACCGCACGATACCTTGCGTCCAAGAAGGTGCCGTCGCTGCGACGTGTCGTCCGCACACCCAAACGCTGGGACCGGATCATCGAGCTTGCCGCAGAGCAGGGCTTCACGCTTCCCAAGGAGCCCGATTCCAAGGCTCTGGAGCAGTTCCTGGAATCGGCGAAAGCCACGGATACTCTCCGTTTTCCCGATCTCTGTCTCAGCGTTATCAAGCTGTTGGGGGCCGGTGAATACGTCGTCGAACTGCCGGAAAGCAGTGCAGTCGGGCACTTTGGTCTTGCGGTCAGGGATTATACCCACTCCACAGCCCCGAACCGCAGATACCCCGATCTGATCACGCAGCGGTTGCTGAAAGCCGCGATGATGGGACAGGCCCTGCCCTATGAGACCGCAGAATTGGAGGCGCTCGCAAAGCACTGCACCGAAGAAGAGGACGCCGCAAAGAAGGTCGAACGGCAGGTTGAGAAATCCGCGGCGGCCATGCTGCTCGAATCAAGAACTGGAGAGCGGTTCGATGCCGTTGTCACCGGCGCATCCGACAAAGGCACGTGGGTCCGCCTTCTGCATCCGCTCGTTGAAGGAAGGCTGGTGAGGGGTTTTGAAGGCATGGACGTCGGTCACCGGCTCAGCGTACAACTGATCCACACGGATGTGGATCGCGGCTATATCGATTTCAAGAGGAAAGGGGTCCAATAAGAGACAGTCATACCCTCAAACGCTATAGTCAATACATGCAACGAACCCGTGATACCACGAATAGCAGCCGAACGTCGAGATGGCGGCGGTCCGCGGAGAGACTTCGACAGATCAAATGTGGCTGGATTCTCTCTATACCCAATCCGATACTGGCAGCAGGTTGATTGCCTGTCGCAGCACTGGATCGACATTGGTGTACACATCGTTCGTAAGCTGTGGGCTGGAATGCTCCAGCAACCGCTGCGTCACCGCCGTGGACACGCCCCTCTGGGCCAGGAGCGAGGCAAACGTCTTCCGGAGAACCTGGAATGTCAGGCCTGGGATCTTGACGTGCGTACGCACCCGGTCCCACTTCTTTGGGCTGAAGCGGTCGGTGAAAAGCCTCTCCTGTCCCTCTGGGAGCACGGCAACATGGTTGGACAGTTCCGTCATGATCGCTTCTGGAACCGGTCGTTCTGGCATCGCCTTGCCCGCCTTGCGATTCCGAGTGGCGATTGTGCTTCGGTCGAAATGAAGATCACCGATCCGCAGGGCTTCGATGTCGCCGCGTCGAAGACCGGTCGTGACAGCCAACAACACTCGCAGCCGCAGAGTCGGGTATTTGGAGGCTGTCGTGAGCAGATCCCGTACTTGCTGCACTGACAGGGCGGTCACAGGTTTCTGCGGTACTTTGACCTTCTTGAGTTCGAGACCCGGTGCGACGAATCGATTCTTCACCGCCCAGTGGAGGAAGGCGCGCAAGTTCGTTATGTCCTTGTTCAGCGTGTTCTTCCCGACCTCTTCACTGCGTTTGAGAACAAAGGCATCGAGATTCGGCTGCGTGATCTCTTTGGAGGAATTGACACCGACCACGCGCTTGAAATGTCGCTGTGTCAGCAGGACCTCGTAGATGGACCCATCGACCAGGCCCTCAACCTGCTTGAATCGTCTGTACTCCTCGACCATTTGGTGCCAGTCGAAGTCGACAATACTGGTGAACACGTCTGAGTTCAGCTGCGTGTACTTGATGTGGCGGAAGTGCTCGGCCAAGTTCTTGTTCGGGAACGCCTTGGCCTTCCGCTTGCCACCTTCATACCAGCCGGTCCACCACCCTTTGACGTTCTTTCGCTTGTATACCCATGGCTTCTTCATAGTCTCCATCATATCGGCAGTTTTTGGGTATCGGTCCGCCGGCACGCCGCCGCGGCGCAGCGGATGGAGACAAAGCGGAGACATGGCGGAGGTAGAGAAGACCGACTCCGCCACAAGTTCTTGCGGCACAAGACTTTATGATGGCCCGCTCTGAAGGGGCATGGGACAACCAGTCCGATGCGCCTGCCGCAGTCCCCTCGTCAGCAGTCCTTCCCAGTTCATGTCGGCACCTATCGGTTCCGCAGGAGGTCGGCCAAGTGTGTTGAGCCATAGGCGTTGAGCCGGGTTTCGAGGATTTGTAGCCGCCGTGCCTTCCGGGTGGGTATGCCCCGATAGGTCCGCCGGTTTGTCTGCTCCCTGAGCTTCTCTATCCGCCGATCCAGCGTCAAGAAATGACCCATGTAGGCAAGGCGGCCATGCCGCGAGCCAATTACTCCAGCAGTTCCTTGAAGTTGAGGCCGTCTCCGCATTCCAGGGACCGCACCTTTGTCCGGAGCCATTCCTCGCCCCGCGCATCGTCCAGAATCTTGTCCTTGAGGCGCTTAAAGGAATCGGGGCTCGGTCTGAGTTTCTCAGGATCGATGGCTGGCAGCAGCTTCAGCGCCTTTTCCAGCCGGGTCGCGCCCGACTCCCACGATTTCCGCTCCTCCTTGCGGTCCTCCAGCCGGATATTGTAGAGGGCAATGCACGCGCCAAGCCTTGCATTGGGGCCGGCCAGCACACCCTCATTGCCTGGGACATCCAGCCCGACGGCAGCCGCCGCCGCATCCAGTACCGCTTTGACGGCCAGGAACAGCCGGATATTCTGCTCGGCCGTGTCGAGTCCGTCCTTCAGTTCCGCGCCGACACGTTCGACGGATTTCTTCGCCTTGTCGTCGTGGTTGACCAGCCCCAGCAGTAGTTCCGTACTGCGAGTAACCCATTCGCTCGGGCGTACTGGAGCCTTGTAATTGCCCTTCTTGTCTAACCAGGCCTCCGGGCAATCATCCAGGACAGCGTACACGTGCCCGAAACGCTCGTCATCATCAGCAAGCCAATGAGGCTGGTATTTATCGATGAATAGCTTCCACTCGGGCAATTCATCGCATTCGCGTAGGTGCTGGCCGGTCACATACAGCATGTCCAGCAGCCTCATCACCTCCTGCGATGACAGTCCAGCGTCTTTCCATCTGCTCAGCAATGGCTCGACCTCTTTCGCATCCTCCTCGTGGTAGACCGCCGGCAGCCTGCCGCTCGTATGCAGCCGGTGAATCTGGTCGATGGCCTGCTTGCACAGGTCGGCATAGGCTTCCGGAACGGCGGCAACGAAATCCGCCACGGACTCGATGTCTACGCCAGCCTCGTCGATCTCCTTCTCAGCCTCCGGCGGCGCGATCGCATAGAACCGCTCCTCGATCACGTAGCCCAGACCGTACTCGAATGCCAGTTTCTTCTCCCTCTGGGCGGCTATGATGTCCTCGTACTGTTTCCGCGTGACCACACGGGGACCGAACGACTCGAACAACTCGACCGTCCGGCGTTTCTCGGCGTCTTGCAGAGCGTGGTCGAGGAATCCGATTTCCAGACAAGCATCTCCGCACGCCCATTCCGCCATCACGTACCCCAGGTGAAAGCCCCGGCACAACGCCATGAACATGTTGTAATCCCGGACATCGGCTCCTTCCATCCTCGCTTGCTGAACGGCCGCCATATCGGCTTCGGTGAGTACGGAGTCCCTGCGGAGATAACCGTCGATCACATCCTGTAGAATGAGTTTGCCAGCTTCCCACCCGGTCAACCCCTTGGTGAGGATTCTTTTGACCGCTGTTGTCGTCACCGTCCTTGTCATTGTGCTATCTCCTTGACCGGATCACCGCTTCCAGCCGTTCCAGTTTGGCCGCCAGTTCCGTCTGCTCGATGGCCTTCAACATGGACTGGAGGACCGCCTGCTCCAACTTGGCCTGGGGCTCGCTGATCTCCCCAGCCCGGTAACGCTCCAGAACGCTCTGAAGCTCTTCGCTGATGTCGCTGGTGTTCAGTTTTGGACCAGTTCTGGTCCTCTGGCCGGTCTCCACGTACTCGCCCTTGAGTTCCCCGAAGTACCGTAGCTGGAGTTCCAGGAGCTTATCGGTATTGACCTTGGCCAAGTCTCGCTTGCCGATCTCAATCTGGATGGCCTTGAGTTGCTCCCCGATCAGCCGGATTCGGCCCTCCTTGAGCAGGAAGAACTCCTCCTGGAGGGCTTCCAGTTCCATTGCTCTGGCCTTGGCGATCTCGGCTTCAAGCTCGGCATTCCAAGCCGTCAGCGTCCCCTTGGACACCCCCAGTTCTCTGACGATCCGGGCATAGCTGTACCCTTTCGCCCGTAGCACCACAAACCGGTGTTTCTGCTCGTCCTTGCCAAGGTCAAGCTCGTCCGTCTCATCCTCTTCGGTTGAGGTCGCAACGTCCACATCTTCAGCAATCGTTTCTGTCATCTCAATTGTCTCCGTACTCATTTGCCGATCGCGCTCCGCACGAGAGTTGTGATTGCCGCCTTGATATGCTGCGGCAGGTTCGGCCAGTGGTCCTCAATGAGCGCCAAGTCGGGGTCTTTCGGGGGCTGTTCAGAAGGCCGATTCTGCACGCAAAGCGCCCCACAGAGCGCCCCACTGCTCATCGGTGATTCGGTAAGTGCTTGATTTTGTGGGACTTGCGGATTCTGGTCATCGGACTGTCGATCCGAAGGTTGAGGGTTCGAGACCCTTCGGCCTCGTGTGCTAAGTCTCGGGCCAACAGGCACTTGTGCTTGTTGGCCTTCTTTCATTTCGGGATAGATCAGGAGGACCGGCCCGCAGACGAGGAAGCGACGCCGCAGGCAAAAAGAATGCCGGAGCAAAGCAGGCACAAGGAGGTAGGCGCTCCGGAATACCGGATTATTCAGCCCGTAGGGCTATGTCCTGACGCCCCAGGATATTCCAACCTCAAACCTGGCACTTGGACCGGTACTCTGCTGCTCCGGCCTTGGTATTCTACCGCCAAGCCTGCCAAAGCACAACTCCTCTCTTTGCTCACACCCACACCCCACACCACGCTCAAACTCGTTTCATTGACCGGGACCGGCGTTTGTGCTATAATCTCTTTCAATATCGGAGTTTGGGTCGCCTGTCGGTGAGAGTCTCTGGCATGAGGTATTCGCCAATTTCAGCTAGCCTTGTTGTGTTTCTGCTTGCCCTCGGTCTGTCCGTCCCCCTCTATTCGCAGGACTTCTTCCAAATCAGCGAAATCCTGGCGTTAAACGACCGCGGCCTGGACGACGAGGATCGCGATGAGTCGGACTGGATCGAGATCCACAACGCCGGGGCGCGCCCCGCGAGCCTGGAAGGCTGGTATCTGACGGACTCGCACACCGACTTGACCAAGTGGCCGTTCCCGGCCGTAACGCTGGAGCCTGACGCTTATCTGGTCGTCTTCGCGTCCGGGAAGGACCGCCGGGACCCAGCGGGCGTGCTGCACACGAACTTCAGGCTCAGCGGGGCCGGCGAATATCTTGGGTTGGTCCGCCCAGACGGGGTTACGGTGGTCTCGGAGTACGCCCCGGCCTATCCAATCCAGGCACCCGACGTTTCCTACGGCCTGAGCGGCACCACCACGGAAAAGGCACTGCTGGCACTCAGGGCGCCGGCCAAGGCCCTCGTGCCACGGGACGATTCCCTGGAGCCGCCACCCCAATCGACCCTCTTGCGCCCCTGGACGCTTGATGACTTTGACGATTCCGCCTGGCCATCCGGCACGACGGGCGTGGGTTTCGGCTATCCCACGCTGATCGGGCTGAATGTCTCCGCCATGCTCAACGTCAACCAGACGGTCTACGTCCGGGTCCCCTTTGTCGTGGACGACCCCTCGGAGATCCGGGGCCTGACTTTGCGGATACGGTTCGACGACGGGATGATCGCCTATATCAACGGGCACGAGGTGGCCCGCGACAACGCCCCGGCCTCGGCTGGCGAGACGTGGAACTCCGGCGCCCCCAAGGATTGGCCCGCCAACCGGGTGCCGCCGTCGAAAGATTTTAGTATCCGCCGGTTCGATTTCCTGCACGTGGGGACGAACGTCCTGGCCGTCCAGGGCTTGAACAACGGCCTGGCCAGTCCGGACCTGCTGGTTGCCCCGGAATTGCTGGCCACGATCGCGGCGGAGACGCCGCTGCTTCGCTATTTCCCAACGCCCACACCCGGCAAGGCGAACGACGCTGGCGTCGAGGCCCTGGGGCCGATCGTCGCCGACGCCAATCACGCCCCGCTCACCCCAACCCAGCGAGACGACCTGAAGATCGCGGCCCGCATCTCGCCCAGCTTCGACCCCGTGGCTTCCGTCCAATTGCACTATCGGGTGATGTTCGATGCGGAGGCAACGGTCTCCATGCTCGATGACGGCAAAAACGGCGACGGGGCTGCCCGCGATGGAGTCTATGGGGCAAGGATTCCCGCCAGTGCGTTCCGCATGGGACAGATGGTGCGATGGTATATCACGGCGGCGGACAGTACCGGCCGCGAGTCGCGATTCCCGACGTTTCTCGATCCGCTCAACTCCCCGCAGTACGACGGCACGGTCGTCAAAGACTCAGGTCTGGTAAACCCATTGCCTGTGCTGCATTGGTTCATCCAGACCCCCGGATCAGCCGACAGCGACACGGGCTCGCGTTGTTCGATCTTCTACGACGGCCAGTTCTACGACAACGTCTGGATCAACATTCACGGCCAGTCCAGCCGGGGCTTTCCCAAGAAAAGCTACGATCTCAAGTTCAACTCGGGCCATCACTTCCGATGGGACCCGAACCAGCCGCACGCGGGCGACATCAACCTCCTGACGACCTACCCGGACAAGGCCCAGATGCGCAACATCCTGGCCTATGAGACCTACCGGGACGCGGGCTGTGCCTACCATTGGGTCTTCGCCGTGCGCGTGCAGCAGAACGGGGCCTTCTGGGGCACGGCCCACGCGATGGAGAACGGCGACAAGGACTGGCTGATCCGCATGGGTCTGAACGCTGACGGAGCCCTGTACAAAATGTACAACACCTTCACGAGCGCCAGCCATGCCACCAGCGGCGCCGAGAAGAAGACCCGCAAGAACGAGGACCACGCCGACCTGCTGGCGCTGTTCAACGGCGTCAACCTCTCGGGCGAGGCCCGCCGGCAGTACCTCTACGACAACGTGGACGTGGCCGAGGTCGTCGACTTCCTGGCCGCCCGCGCCATGACGGGGGACACCGATTGCTGCCACAAGAACTACTACTTCTATCGCGACACGGGCCGCAGCAACGAATGGCAGATGTGGCCGTGGGATGTCGATCTGAGCTTTGGGCGGGTGTGGAACAGCGCACAGACATACTGGGATCAACAGTTGCACACCAATACGGCGCTGTTCATCGGTAGCAACAACCGCATGCCGCAGGCCATCTTCGAAACCCCGGAGATGCGGCAAATGTACCTGCGACGCGTCCGCACGCTCATGGACGAGTTGCTCAAGCCGGGTCCCCTCACGGTACAACCAAGTCCCAGCCCCAGTCCGACCCCCCGGCCGCGAGATGCCGAACTGGCAGCCCCGATGCGCTCCGCCGCAGCGGACGCTCAATACTACGAGCCGCGAATCGACGAGCTGGCGGCCCAGATCGCCCCGGATGCGGCCCTGGACAACGCGAAATGGAACTCGAACGCCTGGGGCAACGGCTCCACTGCCCCGAACTATCCTCAGCCCTACCTGGACGCCGTCACGGAGCTGAGAGATTCCTATCTGCCCGAGCGCAGGCGGCAGTTGTTCAACCGTCTGGCCCCCCAGACCGGCGAAATCCCCGCATCCCAGCCGGCCGTCACGACCATCGTCTTTGGCGACATCGAGACCAGCCCGCTCAGTGGCAACCGGGAGGAACAGTACATCCAACTGCTGAACCCCAACTCGACCGCCGTGGATATCTCCGGCTGGATTCTGAGTACGGGTGGTGCCGCCAAAACCCCGCTCTTCACCTTCCGAGGCGGTACGGTCATCCCCGCCGGCGGCACCCTCTACGTAGCAGCCAACCGTCCCGCTTTCCGCGCCCGCCGCCAATCTCCCACGGGCGGCCAGGCCCTGTTCGTCGTGGGCGACTACACCGGTCGGCTTCCCGCGCGGGGCGTGACTCTTGAACTGACCGACCGCCAGGGAGCAGAAGTCGCATCGACTTCTCGATAACCCTCGTATGGACGGACCTGTTGTGGCATAATCATCTCTCTCGGCAAAAATCGGATTCCCTGCCGGTTCCCATCAGGCAGGTCCGGAAAGGAGTGTCGCCATGTACCCTATGTCGCGTGTATTGTTGCTTGCCGGTTTTCTCCTGGTGGCCGGCTCGTCGTGCCGAATGACCCAGACGCCCGTCTCAGAGCCAGGAGCCGCAGCCCAAACCGGTGGGGCCGTGCCGACAGGTTTCGTGCCGCTATTCAACGGCGTCAACCTGGACGGCTGGACGGTGAAGAACCCTGAAAACCAGGATTGGCGAGTCGTGGAGGGGGTCATCGATTGTGACCCATGCGAGGGACCGGGCGACAGAAACCTGTGGACTACCCGGAGCTATGGCGACTTCGAACTGCTGGTGGACTGGCGGATCAAGGAAAGCCCCTACGTCAATCGAGCCGCCAAGGTCATTGGTCCCGATGGGACATACAAGAGAGAGGATTCCGGCAAGGATCTGCTGATTGAAGTCCCCAACACGGACTCTGGGGTCTTCCTCCGTGGCCAGCACAAGTCTCAAGTAAACATCTGGTGCTGGCCGGTCGGTTCCGGCGAGGTGTGGGGCTATCGGACCGATCCTGCCCTTTCACCCGAGGTCCACGCCGGCGTGACACCGAAGGCCAGAGCGGACCGCCCGATCGGTCAATGGAACACCTTCCATATCATCATGAAAGGGGACCGCCTGACGGTCACGCTCAACGGGCAACGAGTCCTCCATGAGGCTCAATTGCCCGGCGTCCCGGATCGGGGACCGATTGCGCTACAGCATCATGGTGATCGCAAGGACGGAGAATGGGGAGCGTCCTTGCTTCAGTTCCGCCGCATTTTCATCAAGGAATTGGGCCGGCAGGCCAACCCGTGAACGCATGGATCCAGGGCTGCAAGGTGAGACCACAGGGGAAAGTCCGTTCAAATCCCCGAAGAGTCCCCACTGCAGCTTCCCAAGCCCCGGACAGTTGAGTAGAATACCCGCCGAGAACAAAGGCACGATTTCGCATGGCGTGCCGTGAAAGAATGAACTCATAGAGCGGTTGAAAGGATTGGACAGGATCATGGGAAAAGACAAACCACGGTGCTCCGGCAAGGCGAAGTATCTCTGCGGCAAACGCATCCTTCCGGAGCCGATCTCCGGGGCGACGGATATCGTCCAGTTGATCGACGGCATGGACGCCTACAACGGGGGCCGGCTGCGGGCCGCCTGCCATCTGTTGCGGGACCGGTATTCCCAAGCCGACGTGACCATCGGCCTGAGCATGGCCGGCGCCCTGACGCCGGCGGGACTGGGACCATCCGCCATCATTCCCCTGATGAATCACGGCTTCGTGGACTGGCTCACCGCCACGGGCGCCAATATGTATCACGACATGCACTTCGCGTTCAACCTGCCAATGCACCGGGGCAGCCACAACGTGGACGACATCGATCTGCGGGACAAGGGCGTCACGCGAATCTATGACATCCTGTTCGATTATGAAGATGTCCTGATGGAGACCGACCGGCGGCTCAGGCGAATCCTCCTCCGGCCGGAGTTCCAGAAGGAGATGGGCACGCGGGAATGTTATTATCATCTGGGCAAGATCCTTAACGAGCACGAACAGAAGAACGGCCTGGGCCAGGTGAGCATCCTGGCGGCCGCCTACCGCAACGGAATCCCCGTCTTCACCTCGTCGCCGGGCGATTCGACCATCGGGATGAACGTGGCAGGGCTGGAGCTGCTGGCCGAGGCGGCGGGCCTGCAGGACCGGTTCAAGCTCAAGATCAACCCCAGTATCGACGTCAATGACTCGACGGCCATTATCCTGAACGCAAAGAACTACGAAAAAGGCAAGACCGGCGTCATCCTGATCGGCGGCGGCAGTCCGAAGAACTTCATGCTCCAGACGGAGCCGCAGATTCAGGAAGTCCTGATGATCCCGGAGGTCGGCCAAGACTACGACATCAACGTGACCGACGCCCGGCCCGATACGGGCGGCCTGTCCGGCGCCCCGCCGAGCGAAGCGGCAAGCTGGGGCAAAATCGACCCGACGAAACTGGAAGAGACCGTGACGGCGTACCTCGACGTCACCGCCGCCTTGCCAATGATGGTGGCCTATTGCCTCAAGACCACCAAGCCCAAGAAACAGAAGAGACTGTACGACCGTGGGCAGGAACTGCACGAGAAGCTGACGAAGTCCTACCTCGAAAACAACAAAGAGGTCGAGACACTCAAGGCACTCATCAAGCAGCTTGGTTCGTAGTTGGTCAACGCGTAGGATGGGCTTCAGCCCATGCTGCTCTTTCGGACAAATCGTCCGCATGGGCTAAAGCCCATCCTACAAAACTGCGCTCCTCGCAATGACATTGACAGGCAGTGTATGTCATTGCGAGCGAAGCGCGGCAATCTACACCCGTTAGTTGTGGAACTTGCGAGATTCTCAAGTGGAATGAGGAACAACGAAGATATGAAGGAAGAATCTCTCAAGCTGGCCCAGGAGCATGGCACTCCCCTGTTCATCATCGACCACGAGGTGATCCGGGCCAACTACCGCACGTTCAAGAAGCACCTCCCCCGCGTCCAGGCGTACTACGCCGTCAAGGCGAATTCCCACCAGGAAATCGTCAAGACGCTGTTCGAGGAGGGCGCGAGCTTCGATGTCGCGTCCTACAACGAGTTCATGCAGGTCTACGAGTACATCCGGCACTTCGAGGAGAAGGACCAGGACTTCTACATCTGGGACAAGATCATCTTCTCCAACACGATCAAGGACCGGGACACGCTCCGCAAGATCCGGCGGTACAAACCCCTCGTCACCTTCGACAACGAGGACGAGCTCCAGAAGATCAAAGAGCACTGTGACACCGCCGGCGTGGTTCTGCGGCTGAAAGTCCCGGATACCGGCTCGCAGGTGGAGATGAGCTCCAAATTCGGCGCCGAGCCGGGCGACGCTCGGCACTTGATCGCTCAGGCCTTCGACCTGGGGCTGGTGGTTGAAGGGCTAAGTTTCCACGTCGGCAGCCAGTGCACGACGTTCGACAACTACACCGCCGCCTTGGACATCGCCTCGCAGATCCTGCACGACGCCCGCAAGAGCGGCCACAACGTCAAGATCGTGGATATCGGCGGTGGGTTCCCCGTCCCCTACGACTCCCGGGTCCCGCAATTCGAGAAGCTGGCCGGGATCATCAACGCCGAGTGCGACAGGCTGTTCCCGGATGACGTGGAACTCATCGCCGAGCCGGGACGATTCATGGTGGCCACGGCCGCCGTGTTGGTCTCGGAGATCGTCGGCAAGGCCCGGCGAGATGGGAAGATTTTCTACTACATCAACGACGGCGTCTATCAGACGTTCTCCGGCGTCGTCTACGACCACTGGATTCCCAATTTCCACGCGTTCAAGCCCGGCCGGACGGAGGTCTGCGCCGTCGTCGGCCCAACGTGTGACAGCTTCGACAAGATCTCGCTATCCGAGCAACTCCCGGCCGATCTGCAGATCGGGGACTACCTTTACACCGAGAACATCGGCGCATACAGCATCGCCTCGTCCACAAGGTTCAACGGCTTCGAGGGCGCCAAGATCCTGCATCGGAACAAGTGAACCAGCCGGATCGCGAAAGAGCCCATGTCGGGTGCCACGCCCAAACGCAGCTTGAGCGTGCCTTCGTACGCAAGGAAGCATACCAAGGCGCGTAGGATAGGCTTCAGCCCATGCTGCCCTTTGGGGCGAACCATCCGCATGGGCTAAAGCCCATCCTACATCATGGTTTGCGCCATCAACTGGGATGTGCCTGCGACCGGGGTCCAGCCATCCCCAAGGCCTGCGGCCTTGAGGCTGCCACCCGGAACTCGGATCAATGCGTTTGAGTACCTGCGAATCAATGAAGACGTGTGCGACGCAGGAGCCGCTACGCGTTCTCCGGGAAGCCCCACCCTCCGGCGGCGTGGTAGCGGTCCGTAATGTCACTGGGCCGCATCCAGAGGACGCGATCGCGCAGATGCTTGCCGATCCGCTCGACCACGGTTGTGAACGCCGGCCAGCCCCGACGCCGTTGCCTGGATTCAGCCCCTGCCAATGAGCGTACCAGATGCAGTAAGGCGCCCCGGCCTGGACCCGGCGCACGATGACGCCGGACTTGCCGTCCTGCGTAATGTAGTAGTCGGGATCGACTCGCTTGGGATTATTCTCCCAAATGCCGAAGTGGTCCAGTGCGTTGGGCATCAAGTCGTACACGCCGTACTGGCCGTCGCTGGCCTTGCGGCCGATGGCGTCATCGCTCTCGCTGGAATCGAAGAAGCACGGGACCGTCCGCCCGCGGAACTTGCCTTCTTTGGCCAAATTGAGCAGGGCTTGCCATAGGGCGGGGTTCGGCTCGCGACGGCCGCTCGCCCGCAGCTCGGCATACCGTCGCGTGCAGGCCTCGCACCCACAGCCCGGCCAAGTCAGTCCCGTGAACCGCACGCCGGCGCGCTGCCCCTCCGCAAGGATACTGGCGAGATAGCGTTGATACTCCTCCACGGTGACTGCCGGCTCGTGCAGCCACAAACCCTCGTGAATGGCGCCGTCTTTCTCGCGATTGGCGTCGAAATCGAACAGCCCCCGGTGCGTCATCAACTCCATCTGTGTGCCAATGCCGCACTCCCAGGCCCGCGCGACCTGCTTGAGAAACGTCTTTTCCTCCTCGTCCGGGTCGCGGCAGATGCTCCGCCCGCTCATGCCAAGAATGGCACTGGCTTCACCGGCGATCCCCTGCTTGGCGCAGTAGTCCAGGAAGGTCTCAAACGCCCTGGCCCCAGCCACGCGAGGACTCGTATCATCGCAATAGAACGACAGAATCGTCTTGCGATTTCGCGGCGTGCCGCCACTTTTCGCACGCGCCCGGCGCGGCCGTCCGAGCACCGCAGCCACCGCGCAGCCGGCGAAAGCACCAAGAAATCGACGCCGAGTGAAGTACCGTCTTGCCGTCGTTATCCTGCATCCTCCCATGAGCCCGTACCATTTCCAGGTGCGAACACGGCACCATCTGAAAACCTGCCGACACCAGCCATCCTACAAGGCCACGGATTTGCTCGCAAGCCTTCGCTTCCCCAAGAGTATCTCGACGAACATCTCGTGTTCACATTCCCATCGCCTGTTCTTCCGAGCCATAGGCATCCACGACAATCTCCACTTCGATGCGATATTCGCCGTTCTTTTTGGCTTCAGCCATCCTGTTCTTGCCTTTCGCCCCGGGCCCCAACACCAGAATCCAGCCGACCGACGCAGCTTTATCGCGCCAGGTCGGCTGGAATGACCAGTTGGGCGGGTATGTCAAGCCGAAATGTCGGACAACGGCTCTATCGTTGCCCGACCTGCCCGACCGCAGCGAGTTGTTAGGCCAAGATGGACCGGTCCCTTCTCCCCCCTGAACAGAGATAGAGGACCAATATTGGTCCTCTATCTCCTGCGACTTACTCCTGTTTACTCTTTCGGAGTATCACTGAGACGCTTGCGCAACTCTTCAATTGCCATCACAGGCATACCCATCTCTTTGGGCAATTTGGCAGCCAAAGCCTCGACCGCTCTCTCAAATGCGGCTACCTCTGCTCCCGCGATCTTGGCAATCGGAACATCTTTGCCTTCCACTCTGGCTGTACCCAGTGCTACACCGAGCCTGGCGGCCAGGATGCAGAACAGGACGGTTGTAGGCACCAGATTGGCCGAGGAGACTTCGCCGTCATTCACCTGCACCCATGCCACGTGGGTAACAACATTGGAACAAAAGGCATACCCTTTAACAAGGTAAGTTCCAGCCGGCACTTCGAATTCACCCGCAACTCTGCTGAATTCGCCGTTGAAGGGCAGCCATACCCAGCTGTAATTTACCCCCTTCCAGCATAGGGGGCTGTTGCTTCCGACTTCATGGATACTGACTGCGTACCAGTGAGTACTGGAATCATAAAGGTCGGCGGGATGTTGTGTATCCCTAATATAAACACAAAGCTTACCTGCCATTTGACACCTCCAATTATTAGGCGTTAGCTGGTGACTGTGTTCTACAGTGAAGGCTTTCACCAGCCTAAAAGCCTTTACTTGTTTCTGTGCGCTCTAAACCCTCATATCGCATCACCTCCTTGCGTGTCCGCCTATCAATAAATTAGACTGATCCGCATAAGATGCGGCATCTGACGCGGATCGGCATGACAATCCTCCTTCCCTGCCTCAAAGCCCGTCTACCGCCTTGCGAACGCTGGCCGGGCCACGGTTGAGGACATGGGTATAGATCATCGTCGTCTTGACGTCGTTATGGTCCGCATGCCACAGCCCACCATCGAGCAGCTGCAAAAAAATGGCGGAGCGCACACGTCCTCGCTCCTGCCGGTAAAGCGGCCGCCCTCTGCACTTGTACGCTTCTCAAACCGCCCGTCTGAGGCACTCCCACCATTGGGTTCCCTTTCGCTATCGCGCAAGAGGATAGCACGGCGGTCAAGAGAAGTCAATATTCTCGCTGAGATAATCTGCCTTCTGGGGCGACACAAGCCGCTTCTCGTGAGGAACATCAAACGCAAAATGATGCGTCCGGGAGCGCCTGCCAGCCGGAGGATGCCGACGGCTCACACATCCTCTTGCTCCAAGTCCTCCGTCGCCGCCCGCCCGTGCTCGCCAGGAAGATATTCCAGCAAATCCCCTGGACTGCATTGCAGAACTCTGCACAACGCCTCCAAGGTCGAGAAACGGATGGCGCGCGCCTTGTTCGTTTTCAGGATCGACAAGTTGTTGACGGCGATCCCCGCCTGCTCCGCCAAGTCCTTGAGCTTCATGTCCCGATCCAACAGCAGATGGCCCAGTCGCATTCGAATCATGGTGCGTGCCTCTAAACCAATGTCTTGGATTCCCGGATGATCGGGACGACCTTCCGCAGCACGATCGCAATGCCGACCCAGATCAGCACGTGTACCACACCAGACACGACAAAGAGCACAAAACCAAAGACGCGATGGAAATCCATTCCGGATGCTCCGCCCATGCTCGCAGCTTGCGGAGCCGCGTAGATGAACATCGCGAAGGAGTACAAAACGTATGCATAGATGATCTTGTCCCCCTGCCGCAGAATCCATTTCGGCTCGCCTTGCTCCACCAACAGATACGATATGAACTCGGCGAGGATCAGTGCCAGAAAGCCATAGAACAGGATCGGTGGAATCATGGTCAGAAGCCGGGTAGACGACTTTGCCGCCGCATCGGAACCCTCTGAACCAAACATTGTCAGGAAAACAAACATGACGGCGACCAGAACACCGGTCCCGAGCAGAGCGAACAGCCCGCAGAAACGGGCCACCTCCGAACAGAGCTTCAGCAGCCATCTATTCTCGGTAAGGAATCTCGATCTCATGTTCAGTTCCCCTAACGCCAAACCTATGTTCTCGTTGAAAAACGAATGATTACAATAACAAACATAACGATTATCATTTAATTGTCAACGAGAAAATGTGTGAGACGACGATTTTTTCAGCACTTTTCTGTCGGGACCTAATCTGATATCTTGTCCATTGCTTTGGCTCGTCGCGGCAGCCGTGGCGAGCCGGATAGCCAACGGCCAGATTCTACGGGAGGCAGTCATGAGTAAAACGCGGATCATTCTCATCACTATCATCTTGATGTTCTTCGTGACCTCTCTGAGTGCGTCTATCCGCGTCGTGCCGGTCCCGCCGACGATTGCGACGAACGATATCTACGTGGGCAATGCCAGGCCGCTGACGGCAAGTCCGCTGATCAAGCTGCCGATTGGGGCGGTCAAAGCAGACGGGTGGCTACGCCGACAGCTTGAGTTGCAGGCAGAGGGCTTCTCGGGCCGTCTGACTGAGATCAGCAAGTTCCTGAAGAAAGAGGGCAACGCGTGGCTCGCCGCCGATGGCAAGGGCGACAGCCCGTGGGAGGAGATGCCCTACTGGCTCAAGGGCTTCGGCGATATGGGCTATGTCCTCGGCGATAAGCGGATCATCGACGAGACCAAGGTCTGGATCGAGGCGATGCTCAACAGCCGCCAAAGCGATGGCTGGTTCGGGCCGCTCGCCAATAAGACCGGGGCCGGCGACAACAAGAAGGCCCCCGACCTTTGGCCCAACATGGTCGCGCTCAACGCCCTGCAATCGTACTACGAGTACACCGGCGACCCGCGCGTGCTCGAGCTGATGCAGGAGTACTTCAAATGGGAGTTGGCCGTGCCGGATGAGATCTTCCTGCCTCCCTTCTGGCAACAGCAGCGAGCCGGCGACAACATGGCCAGCGTCTACTGGCTCTACAATCGCACCGGCCAGGAGTCCCTGCTCCAGCTTGCCGAAAAGATCCAGCGCAAGATGGCCAATTGGACCGAGACCGTGCCCAGTTGGCACAACGTCAACATCGCCCAGTGCTTCCGTAGCCCGGCGGTTTTCTATCAGCAGGCTCGCGACCCGTACTTCCTGCAGGCCACCGAGCGCAACTACAACATGATCTGGGGCCTCTACGGCCAGGTCCCCGGCGGCATGTTCGGCGGTGATGAGAACTGCCGCAGAGGCTATTACGGCCCACGTCAAGGCATCGAGACCTGCGCCTCCGTCGAGTTCATGCTCTCCTGCGAGATGCTGCTGGCGATCACGGGCGACCTCACCTGGGCCGACCGCTGTGAGGACGTCGCGTTCAACACCTTCCCGCCCGCCCTGACGGCCGATCTCAAGGCCCTGCACTACGTCGTCAGCCCGAACGTCTGCCAGCTCGACAGCAAGAACAAGGCCCCAGGCATCCAGAACGACGGCGACATGCTCTCGTACAACCCGCACAGCTACCGCTGCTGCCAGCACAACGTCGCGCACGGCTGGCCGTACCTCGCCGAGCATTTGTGGATGGCCACCCCCGACAACGGCCTGGCCGCGGTCTTCTACGCCGCGTCCGAGGTCACCGCCAAAGTCGGCGACCCGTCGAGAGCCTCAGGGTCGAGCGGCGGGCAACAGGTGACGCTCAAGGCCAAGACCCAGTACCCCTTCGAAGACACGATCCAGCTCACCGTGGGCACCGCCAAATCCGTGCAGTTCCCGCTGTACCTGCGGGTCCCCGGCTGGTGCGAGAAGCCGGCGCTGCGAATCAACGGCAAAAAGACGGTCGTCTTTGCCGAGCCGCGAACCTTCCTCGTCATCGACCGCCAGTGGAAAGACGGCGACACCCTCGAGCTGACGCTGCCGATGGAGTTGAAGCTTCGCTATTGGATTCGCAACGGCAACACCGCCTCGGTCAATCGCGGCCCACTGACCTACGCGCTCAAGATCGGCGAGAAGTACGTCCGCCACGGCGGCACCGACGCCTGGCCTGCCTTCGAGGTCTATCCGACCACCGCCTGGAATTACGGCTTAGTCATCGACGCCGACAAACCGCTCAACACACAATTCGAGGTCAAGAAGAAGGGCTGGCCCAAGGACAATCAACCCTTCGAGGCCCAAGCCGCCCCAATCGAAATCCGGGCCAAGGCCAAAAAGATCGCCAACTGGAAGCCGGACTCTCTCGGCCTGATCGGCGAGGTCCAGCCCAGCCCCATCAAATCCGATGAGCCCGCCGAGACCGTGACGCTGATCCCGATGGGCGCCGCCCGGCTGCGAATCTCGGCCTTCCCGTGGATCGGAGAAGGCCCGAATGCACACGAATGGCAATAATGGTTCTGAGGTGGCCCCCATGAACAGTGAGTCATCACAACTGCCCTGGGATGAATTGCAGCGCACGGAGGGCGGGGTTCCCTGGCTGGCACTCCACGCAATCGCCGACGCGGTGGTAGCAGACCGTGAAGTGACCCGGGAGTTGTTCGAAGTCTACGATCAGGCCTACGAAGCGGTTGACTACACCGCCTATGCGGACCTCTATGTGCCGGCGATCTTCACCCTTGCGGCCCCCAGGCTCGATAGCGAGCGCCGACGCGAGATCGGATCGTTCCTGGTCGAGCGGCTGGTCCGAGCCGGCGAGGACGATTCGGACGTCTCCATGGAGGTCCTGCAGGCCGCCGCGGGGACCTTGGGCCCCGTCATTCTCCCTGCCGTCTTGGACGCCATCGCCAAGGAACCGGATGCCGACGGCGCGTGGCTCTACTTGTGGACTCTGACGACTCTGGCCGCCAAGGCAGACGACCCGGACCTTCGCAGCCGGGTCGTCCAAGCATGTGTCAATCTTCTCGAACGGGCCGACCGCGGCCAGATCGACCTTATGGACGCCGCCCCTGCGGCTTGGACGCTCGCTCTGCTTGGAGGTACCGAATACACGGGTTTGTTGCAGCGTCTGCACGAAAGAACCCTGGATACGGGCTGGGGAGGCGAGTATAGAGATGCTTTGAAGCTCCTGCAGAACCGCCTGGATTTCACCCGGCCCAAGGAACTGTGGGAAGAGCCGGTCGAGAAATGGCTTACCTCCCGATGCCGAATGGCCGAGGAGGGGGCCGCCGAATCGGACGCCTACGAGGAGGAACCGGACGAGAATGAGGCAAAGGACGATCCGTTCGAAACCTACGCCCAACTCATGACGCGGTCGTTTGTCACCTCACCCGTAGCCGCCGGATTGCCGCCCGAGCTTCTCAGCAGCGCCCACCTGATCGTTCACGACCTGGTGTACCCCTCTCTCAAGTACCTCCAGAAGCAGCCACGCGACTGGGACGAAGCCACGCTGCGAGAAATTCTGTTGGATTTCGTGCCGCGCGACCTGCCTGCCGACCGCAAAATGCTCAGCAAGATCGTCCCCATAACCGAGGCGTTTCTGTACTGGCTGGGGTCTGAGGGCACGTTGGCCGATGCGGATGAGCTGGGCGCGACGGTCCACCAGTGGAGCGATCAGATCATCGCGGCAGGCATGGACCCGAAGAACTGGGGACCGGTCAAGACGTTCCTTATGGAGGCCAGAAAAGCCGGCGCGGACGCGATGAACAAAACCAGGGTGATGGAATTCTTCAACCGCCAGCTCACCGAGTTCGCCGAGACCGTCGGGAGTCTCTCCGAACCGGCGGAGCCGGCGCCGCAGCCGAAGAAGGAGTTGCCCATCCCGATCGTCGAGCATTCGCCAAGAGTCGCGCGCAACGCCCCCTGCCCCTGCGGCAGCGGCAAAAATACAAAAAATGCCACGGCCGACCCGACGCCGAATAGACCACGACCCCATGAGTCTGCCGGTGGACAGAGGACCCGCCAACAAGAGGAGATTGTGATCTTGCGCAGAGCCGCAGGGACGCGGAGAAGAGCGAAGACAAGAACCGAAGACGGTCGGAACCAGCCGTCCCTTTCTCACCGTCTTACCTCCTCACCTTCCTGCCTTCACACCCTGCGTCTCAGCGTCTCTGCGCGAGTCGATGATGTCGTCGATAGTGGGAAACGGACGGTCACTCGGTGACTTTGCCCGTGGCAGCCCACTCGGTGCCGCGGATGATGATCTTCTGGACGCTCGGGGTCATCAGGGCCTTACGGTCGTGGCCGTAGGCGTTGTGGACGACCCGCCCTTGGCCGTAGCTCTTGACGAAGATCAGCGGCTCGGTCTTCTTGCTCCACTCGGAATCGGCAGTGATCAGGACATGGATGTCCTCGTTGCCCTGGAGCTTGGCGTAGAGCTCGTCGTTGGTGGTGAAGTCGGTCAGGCCCTTGGTGATGGGGTGCTCTTTGTCGACAATCTTCGATTGGAAGTCGGCGCGGGGGCCGTGGCCGGAGGTGCCCATGACCCACTTGCGGCCGCAGAGCTTGCCGAACTCGTCCCACTTCGGGAACGAGGCGGTCGCCAGGTGCTGGACGAAGAAGCCCTTGCCGCCCTTGACATAGTTCAGAAGATTCTCGCGGGCCTGTGCGGGCAGGTCGCCGAGCTTCTCGGCGTAGATCGTGAACACAATCGCGTCGTAGTTCTTCAGAGCGCTGGCCGATTCGAGGATCAGCGGGTCTTCGCTGACCTTGACGTCGAACTTGCCGGAGCCGACGAGGATCTCGCGCGTGGTCTCGGAGATCTCGCGCCAGGGATGGGCCGAGACATCGTCGCCGGTAATCAGCAGGACCTTGATCTGGGCGGGTTTCTGGGGTGCCTTGGCCCCCATGCAAAGGATCGCCGCCGCCATCGCCACTAACGCCAGGATTCTCATCGAACGCTGCATGCCTTTTCTCCTTATTTACCCAAAACTCCGAATTGGTTTTCCAACGCGACCGGCCGTTTGGATTGACGATTGACGATTCACCATTGACAATTGTCACGCGGCACAGGATACGTCGAGATGGAGACCTCGTCAACAGCCCTGGTGTTTTCCTTGACAGGCCACGCAGTTTACGATAGACTTAGCCTACAACCTCAGCCTACAACCTTAAGAGTGAAAGCCGAGAGGAAATGGCGCAGGTTCCTGAGAATTCGAGAGACATCGAGAGGTGGCTTAAGCTGATTCGGGCCGATGAGGTTGGGCCGGTGACGCTTGGCAAGCTGCTCCAACGTTTCGGCTCGGTCGATGCGGCCCTGGGAGCGTCGGCCAGCAGCCTGATGAAGGTGGAGGGGATTGGAGCGAAGACCGCCGAGCGGATCGCTGCAAGTCGCGATAAATTCGACACTTGTGCCGAGCTGGAGCTGGCCGGCAAGCTGGGGGTCTGGATCGTCCATATAGAGGACCCCCGCTATCCGCCGGCGTTGAAGCAGATTTACGATCCGCCCCCCGTTCTATACGTCAAGGGCGCGCTCGACCGCGCGGACAACCTGGCCATCGGGATCGTCGGCTGCCGCCGGTGCAGCCTCTATGGCCAGGAGCAAGCATCGCGTTTGGCGCATCTGCTTGCCGCATCAGGCTTTGCCATCGTCTCCGGTATGGCGCGCGGGATCGACACCGCCGCCCACGCGGGTGCGCTGGCGGCCGAGGGCCGAACTATCGCCGTGCAAGGCTGCGGCCTGTCCCGCATCTTTCCGCCGGAGAATGCAAAGCTCTTCGAGCTGATATGTGCTTCCGGCGCCTGCATTTCCGAGCTGCCGCTACGGGCAGAGCCGCTGGCGGAAAACTTCCCGCCCCGCAATCGCATCATCGCAGGCCTGTCGCTGGGGACGATAGTCGTCGAGGCGACCCTGCGGTCCGGCGCGATGATTACGGCCCAAGCGGCTTTGGAGAGTAATCGCGAGGTGATGGCCGTGCCCGGCAAGATCGATTCGCCGCTGAGCCAAGGCCCACACCGGCTCATCAAGGACGGCGCCAAGCTGATCGAGACGGTCGAAGACGTCATGGAGGCCCTCGGCTACATCGGCGAGCAACTCAAGGACCACACAGCACTTACGGCAAAGGAGGCCGCCGAGAAGGTGGAAACGCCGCTGTTCGAGACGACCAAGTTCAATCTCAAGGGCCACGAGCAGACCGTGTACGACGCCCTGGGCAAGGACCCTCTGCACATCGACCAGCTCATCGCGGATACCAACCTCCCCGCCGGGGCCGTCAACGCCAGCGTCGTATCGCTGCGCCTCAAGGGCCTGATCAAGCAACTGCCCGGCAACCTGTTCACAAAACGCTAGCTTGCGACCGTCACAACACTTGTGCTTATGATGCACTTTTTTTGCCGTGGAGAGATGTAGACCGTTGACAATAAGATGATCGACGTCTATTATCAGACGTGATGATCTGTAGCATTTGTTGCCTCAAATAACCTCAATCGTCCGGCCGGTTTTGGGCAGGAAGCAACGGCGCGGCAGGAGGAGACGTTCGGGTGGGGGCATTACGGACAGGGTGTGGGAAACACACGCCGCGGGGGCTCGCTTCAAGTCTTTTCAAAATCTGGCTTTGTACCCATCCAAGGCCGCGGATGGGCCCGCTGAGGCGCACCGCGTTCACCCTGATCGAATTGCTGGTCGTGATCTCCATTATCGCTCTTCTGATGGCGATCCTTATGCCCGCCTTGCAGCGGGTTAGAAAGCAAGCCCAGGCTGTAGCGTGCCAGTCGAATCTCCAGCAGATGGGCTTGACCTTCTCCATGTATACAGGAGACAACAACGGCTATTTCCACCAGGAAGAGGGCAGCGAGTCCAACCATAGCTGGGTCCCCGCGATGCGCCCCTACTACAGTCACGAGCCCAAGATCCGAGCGTGTCCGGCCACAACGAAGTTCTACAGCGACGGCGTGACCGGCCCGCTGGTCGGCTGGGGCGTCTACGGCCAAGGTGCCATTGCCACCGTGCCAGACTGGGCCATGCCAGGCGATTACGGCAGTTTCGGCCTCAACGCCTGGGTCGCCAACGACACAGGCGGCATCCATACGAACAAGAACTGGCGGTCGATCCACATGCAGGGCGGCTATCAAGTCCCTGTGTTCGTCGACTGCCAATGGGTGGACGGCCTGCCTGAGCCGTACGACAACCCGCCCGATTACGACGGCCAATGCCAATGGCAATGGTACGGCAATGCGATGCAAAGCTTCTGTATCAATCGGCACAACGGATCCGTCAACGGCGTTTTCATGGACGTATCCGTCCGGCCGATCGGCCTGAAGGAGTTGTGGGAACTCCACTGGCACAGGCAGTGGGCCAAGGACCGCGTTGCGGCGTTGACGCCAGTTTGGCCGGATTGGATGAGAGGCTTCAAAGACTATGCACCGCAGTGATGGGCAGCGGTTCTTTATCGATGGTAGCCGGCTCGTGGGCCGGAGGTGCTGGACCTGATGGATGAACGTGTGTTTAATGGAGGTTTCTTATTTTGTAGGGAGGTTGATCATGGGAAATCGCAAGAAATCGACGTGGCTCGTGTGTGTTGGCTTGCTTCTGGGTGTGGGGGTTGCCACGACGCGGGCCGGCCTTGGGGATGGCTTGGTCTCGTACTTCAAGCTGGACGATGGCAGCGGGACGGTAGCGACCGACTCCTCCGGCAACGGGCATGATGGCACGCTCTTCGGCAGCGCCGTGGCTTGGATACCCGGACATTTTGGGGGCGGCCTCTTCTTCGCCACGGAGGAGGCGGAGGCGGGTGTGCAGTTCCCGACGACGGGCATGTCCGTGTCGGCGGGAACGATCTCCTTGTGGGGGTACCTCAGCGAGCCGCAGGCGGCCCGGACCCGCTATTTCTTCGGACACACCACCCGTCCACCCTACGGCAGCCGCATCCAGATCTACATGAACAGCGGCGTCAACACGCTCTCGCTCGGCCTGGGCGATACGCACGCCAGGAAGGTGGATATCGTACCCTTAGCAACCAAGACGTGGCACCACGTCGTCTTGACGTGGGACAACGGCAAGTATGTCGTCTACGCCAATGGCGAGAAGGCGGCGGAGGGGACGTACACCGGCCTGACCGCCCTCGACCCCGTCGCCACGATCAGCGATGACGACAACCCGGATGAGCACGAGGCCTTCGACGGCATCCTCGACGAGGCACGCATCTACAGCCGGGCGATCACAGCGGCCGAAGTGAAAGAGATCTTCCAGGTGCCTCCTACGCCGCAGATCAAGGCCTGGGGCCCCACTCCGGCCGACGGCGCCATGGCTGTCGTCGCCCCGACACTCGCATGGAAATCGCTGGACATTATCCCGTTTCACAACGTCTACGTAGGTACGGACCCGAACCTGACCGCGGCAGACCTGATCGGTCTCCATGTGCCCGTGAACATGTACTTCTACCTCCCGGGTCCGAAACCGGGGGTCACCTACTATTGGCGCGTGGATGAGGTCGAGAGTGACGGTGTCACGGTTCACACAGGCGACATGTGGACCTTCACCGCACAGGCCATGACGGCTTACGCCCCCAATCCGGCCGACGGCGCCAATGACGCCTCTCCCACTCCGACCCTGACGTGGCAGGTGGGCCAAGACGCCGTCAAACACCACGTGTACTTCGGCACCAGCCAGGAAGCGGTCACCAAGGGCGATAAGACCACCGACAAGGGCATTGTAGACCAGCCCCTCTTCAAGTCGGGTGATCTCCAGGAGGCAAAAACCTACTACTGGCGTGTGGATGAGATCCTGGCCAGCGGCGAGGTTCGCACCGGCCCAGTCTGGAGCTTCCGGACCTACGTAAGAGTCGATGACTTCGAGAGTTACACCGATGACGAGGGCAGCCGCATCTATGAGACCTGGGTCGATGGTGTAACCAATGGCACCGGTGCCCAGGTCGGCTACTGGGATGCCCCGTTTGCCGAGCAGAAGATCGTGCACGGCGGCAAGCAGTCCATGCCATTCGAATACAATAACGTCAAGACCCCCTACTACAGCGAGGCCGAGCAGGAATTCCCAGCCGCCGAGGGAGGGGGCAACTATGACATCGATACGCTGGTCCTTTGGGTGCATGGTCAGACCACAAACAGCCAGGATACACTGTACGTCGCCTTGAAGGATACCCATGGCCAGATCGGCGTGGTCAGCCATCCCGATCCTACCGTGGTCACTCAGAACAAGTGGATCGAGTGGCGAATCTTCATGCCTGAGTTCATGATGACGGGTGTCGATCTGATGTCCGTCAAGAAGATCATGATCGGCGTGGGTGATCGCGAGAACCCTGCTCCGGACGGTGCAGGACGGATCTTCCTTGATGACATTCACGCGATCAAGACCATGACGTTCGATCCGAGCCAGATGATGATGCCGTAGCCATCCCAAGGGAGGAACAAAGAACAAGGCGCACGGCCAAAGCCAGCCCAAAAGCTGGTTTCCGCGTGCAAGCGCTTGGGGATTGCGCCGATGATCGGCTTCACCGGCGTCAATCCGGCCAGGATCAAGATGATGGACTTCGACGCAGGCGACCGCAACAACCAGGTCAAAGCCGGCACCGGCCACATCTTCGTTGACGACATCTGTCTTGCAAAGCCATGAAAATACAGGACTTATGGCTCAAGACCCTCCGCCCGACAAGGCAGAAGGCGATCCTCAACAGCAGATCGCGAGGTGAATCCGGGGGCCATCGCCCGAAACGAGCCGGAAAGCGGCCCCGGTTTGCCCCGGAGGCCGTTCTTTTTCAATAATTGCCCCCTGCGCCCGGGCAACCTCTGCAATAAACCAGCCCGCCAGCGCGTCTCTATGATTAAGAGATCAGCGAATCTCGCAGGGCGATTCCAGGCCAACCAAACAGGATGACTCGGAGATAACGTGTTCTAATAACGCAAGTGAATACTCTAATTATGCACAGTATCAGTTGACGGCGAGTACGCGATTTGCTAACATGGCGTTTTCATGGCCAAGACAATAAGGACAACCGGAAAAAAAGAAACACGAAGGAGCTCTTCCAAGGTCGCCCCGGTTAAAGCCAAGAAGGCTTTCAGCAACTACAAGGAAGCGTTGGCCTATCTTCTGGATAGAACCGACTACGAAAAGGAAGAGCGCGTACGCTATAACGTAACAACGTTCAGCTTGGAACGGATGAAGAGACTGTTGTCTCTTCTGGGCGACCCGCACACCAAGATCAGCACGGTTCACATCGCCGGGACCAAGGGCAAGGGCTCGACGGCTACCATGCTGGCCAAGATGCTCGAAGCCAACGGGTACACAGTCGGTTTGTATACTTCGCCCCACTTGGTCCACCTGCACGAGCGGATCGCGATCAACTCGCAGATGATCAGCGAAGCCGAGATGCTGGAGATGATGAACCGCATGTACGGCCCCGTCGAGAAATTGACGAAGGAAGCCGACCCGCCGACTTTCTTCGAAGTCATGACGGCGCTGGCATTTACGTACTTTGCGGACCGCCGGATCGACATCGGCGTCATCGAGACGGGCATGGGCGGCCGGCTGGACAGCACCAACGTCATTATGCCCAAAGTGGTGGGCATTACCAGCCTGAGCATCGACCACAAGATGCAGCTTGGCGATACGCTCGACCGCATCGCGATGGAAAAAGCGGGCGTTTTCAAACGGGGCGTCCCCGTCGTTACGGTCCAGCAGGATCCCCTGGCGATGAACGTCCTGAGGGCCCAGTCAGTGGCCGTCAAGGCGCCTTTGAGCGTTACGGGCACGGATATCGACTTTTCCTTCCGGTTCGAGACCTCGCGCGAGCACGGCCCGCACACCCGGATCTGCCTGTCCACAGCGACCAGCAAGTTCGAGCATCTGCGGGTGCCGCTGCACGGCAGGCACCAAGCCATCAACTGCGGCCTGGCGCTGGCCCTGTTGGACAAGCTCAAGTCAATCGGCTACCAGATCGACAACGACAAATCCGCCGAGGGGCTGGGCAATGTCGTTCTGGCCGGACGGATGGAGATGATCTGCGAAGACCCCCGCGTGATGATCGACGGTGCCCACAACGCCGCCAGTATCCACGCGTTGATCCACGCGATCGGGCAGAATATCCCCTACGACTCGATGGTCATGATTTTCGGCTGCAACAATGACAAGGACATCCCCGGAATGCTGGCGGAGCTTCAGTACGGGGCCGACAAGGTGATCTTCACCCGCAGCAATTCGGTTAAAGCCATATCGCCGCAGGAGTTAGCGGATACCTATACCGAGCTTTGCGGCAAGATGTGCCAGGTCGCCAACACCCTCGGCGAGGCGCTTCAACTGGCCCGCAGCGCCGTCGGCCGGGAGGACCTGATCTGCATCACAGGCAGCTTCTACCTCATCGGCATGGCCAAAGTCCGCTTCCAGCCCCAGTGCGTCCCGGTCGCCTCCTGACCCCACTGCCGGAATCGGCCGGCGTCAAACCGCCGCGGACACGGAAAGCTGAGGACGGAAGTCAGAAGCGGGGAAAACCATATGGATGGGCAAGGATCATGAAGAGATCAGCCAACAAGAGTCGGGTTACTCTGAACGCTGGGGTTTGTGGCGGACGCCCCTGCATCCGCGATACACGCATCGAGATCGCGGTGATCCTGGACGGACTGGCGGAGGGCTTGACCGTCAAGGACCTGATCGACCACTATCCGCAATTGACCAGAGAAGACATCCTCGCCGCCTTGGCCTATGCTGCCGAACTGGCTCATGAAGGTCTGTGGAAGATGGCGGTCAACACATGAAACTTCGGAGGGATTCGCCGCGGTACAGATTCTGTCATCCTGAGGCGAAGCCGAAGGATCTGGCCACCGAACGCGAGATTTCTCTCATTCGCAGCCCAGATCCTTCACTCCGCTGCGCTGCGTTCAGGATGACAGAGCGTGTACCGCGATAGAGTCTTTCTAAATCCGTATGATATCATCGATCAAGCGGAGAACACGTGCTTGGCCATCTTCGGCGGGCGGCCGAGGATGTGGGTGAAGTGACGGATCAGGACCTGCTCGATTTCGTCGAGCGTCGCCTCACTGGCTTGGGCGAGTTGCTTGATATCGGCCAGGCACTGTGCGGCCTTGGGACTGAGCTGAATCTTGTCGGGAAAGCTCATCTCGCAATCCCGGCAGATCAGCCCGTTGGCCGAGACACTGAAGTAGATCTCCCGCCCATCCAGCGCAAAGGCTCTCTTGCAGTTGGCGCACGCGCTCAGCATCGGCCGCAGGCCCACTTCGTGCAGCAGAACGAATTGCAGCAGGATCAAGCGAATCAGGATGTCCCGGCGTTCCGGCCCCGCTTTGCCCTCTTCGATATCCAGCAGGAATTGCACAAAGTGGTCGAAGAGATCGACGTGCGGATCGTATTCCTCGGTCAGCAGGTCCAGCAGTTCCGCCGCCAGCAGGGCGCATTGGAGGGCCGCGAGATTCCGCCGCAATTCGCCCCGGACCGGCTGGGGCCCAAACTCCGTCAGGGTGGCCAGCGTGTCCTTGTTGAAGCCGGAAAACACGATGTCACCGAAGGAAAGCGGCTCGAGGGGCCCCTCAAAGGCGGACTTCGGCCGCTTGGAGCCTTTGGCAATCGCCCGGATCTTCCCCCCAAGCCGGCCGAACAACGTCACCACCTGCGACGTCTCGGAGTAGTCCACCACGCGAAGGCAAATGGCCCGGTCCTTGGTCAGCATCTCTACGGCTCGACTTCCTTCTGAATCCGGATGCGTTTAACCCGCCTCGGCTCGGCGGACGAGATCGTGAACTTCAGGTTGTCGTAGTCGAAGCGCTCCCCCGTCTTGGGGATGTAGCCCAGCCGCGAGAAGACGAAGCCGCCCACCGTGTCGTAGTCTTCATCCTCCGGCAGATCCAGCGAGTACTCGTCGTTCAAATCGTCCACGTACATGCGGGCATCCACCTCGATGGTGGTCTCGTCGATCTTGCGGCTCGACTCCGGCGCGGTTTTCTCGTACTCGTCGGCGATCGGGCCGACCAGCTCTTCGAGGATGTCTTCGAGCGTGACGATCCCCGCCGTGCCGCCGTATTCGTCGAGCACGACGGCCAGATGGAGCTTTTGGTTCTGAAACTCGTGGAGCAGTGCTCGCAGAGGCTTGGTTTCCGGCACGAAATAGACCTCCCGCATCCGGTCCCGCACGTGGAACTCCTGCGCATTGCGCCCGATCTCGGCCAGCAGGTCCTTGGCGTAGATCAGCCCGATGATATTGTCGATATTCTCCTCGTACACGGGAATGCGGGAGTGGCCCGCCTTGTGGATCGTCTCCAAGACCATCGGCAGATCGGCCTCGACGTCCACGGCGACCAGATCGGTCCGGGGCGTCATGATTTCACCCGCCGTGCTTTCCCGAAGCTCCAGCACGTTCTCGATCATCTCTTGCTCTTCTTCATCCACGGCCCCCTCCATCCGGTGCTGCTGGAGGTCTTCGAGGAACTCCTCCTGCCTTTCCTCCTGCTGCTCCTCGGGCGTGGCCTGCGGCACCCCGGCCAACCGGCGCACCAAGCCGTCGTAAAGCTGCAAAATGTAGACAATCGGGGTCGCCAGAATGGCAAATACGAGCAGGGCGCCATAGGTGCGGCTGATCAGTTTCTCGCCGGCGTACTTCGCCAACGCGTGCGGAAGCGCCATGCTGAACACGGAGAAGAGCGCCAGGGAGATGACAAACACGAGAAGATAGGTCCCGGCGTCCAGCCTCCCATACCACTGGGACACCAGCGCCACCAGGAGCAGCAGGGCCCCGATATTGAATACCAGCCGGTAGAACCCGCAGGCCAGGACCAGCCTATCGGCGCTGGCCGCGATCTTCTCCACAAGCTGCGGCCGCTCCCGGCCGTTGGCCGCTTTGAACTCCTCCTGCAAGCGGACACGCGAAAAGATCCGCAACGCATTGGCACAGGCGGAGAAAAACGACGTCGCTCCCACGAACAGACACGTCCTCAGCACCGCCCAACCGGCAAAACCCACGTGCAACTCCCTTTCAACGTCTTCTCAGGCACGGTCCGCCGCGCCGGCGGCACCTACGGTACCTACCATCCGTTATTATATACTAATCCGTAGCCTAAATGGTGAAGAATCTCATCCTCCGTGCGGTGCATCTCCCTCGCCTGCTCGGCGGTAGCGTCGTCGAAGCCGAGATTATGCAACAGCCCATGCGTGATGTACAGCGCCAGCTCCGCCTGGGCGTCATGCCCGCGCCGGGCCGCCTCACGGACCGCCAGCGCGCCGTTGACGATCAGGTCGAAGACCTTGGGCTCCCCGGGCTCCCTCTCATCGGATAGATCGAAGCTCAGGCTGTCGGTCGTCCCCTCGTGGCTCAGGAATCTCTTGTTCAGCACGCTGATCTCGGCGTCATCCACGATGCCGATACTGATCCCGGCCTTGGGAATCCCGAACCGCCTGCAAATCGTCCGCACCAGTTTTTTGAGCTTCAGCGTATCTGCCGGGAGCTTCTCAAAATGATTTGTGATCTGTACTGCAATCATCGTTGTGCCCAGCCTACACCGTCCACCTCGCCACGTCGCAATCGCTTGACGGTCCTCACCCTCACGTCTCGACCATCTTCGGCACACCGGTCTTCGGCGTGCGGGAAGGAAACGCATCCGGCGCGGTGGGATAGGCAATGCGTCCGTGGTAATGGGCCGCCAGGGACTTCGATATGCTCGCTTCGATCTGGCTGAGCTCGCGGAGCGTCAGGTCGCACTCATCGAACTGGCCGTCCTCCAGCCGCTTCATGGCGATGTTGTGCACGACCGTCTCAACCTTGGCCAGCGTCACATCGGACAAGGACCGGGTCGCCCCTTCCACGCCATCCGCCAGCATGATGATCGCCGCTTCCTTGCTCTTGGGCCTGGGACCAGCGTAGCGAAACTCGCTCTCGCTCGGAGGCGCCTCGATGAACTTTCTGCTCACTCCGCCCGGCCCCGGCTCCTCGTACTTTCGTTTGGCCTCGTAATAGAACGGCTCGACCAGGGTCGTGCCGTGGTGCGTCTCGATGAATTGGTGCAGAACGATCGGCAGGCTGAACTCCTTGGCCATCTCCATGCCGTCCTTGACGTGGCCCACGATGATGAGCTGGCTCATGGCGGGCGAGAGCTCCTTGTGCTTGCTGGTGGAGCCCATCTCATTTTCGATGAAGTACTTGGGCTTATTGATCTTGCCGATGTCGTGATAGTAGGCCCCGACACGGCACAGCAGCCCGTTGCAGTCAATGGTCTCCGCGGCGGCCTCGGCAAGCGACCCGATGAGCAGACTGTGGCTGAACGTCCCCGGCGCTTCCATCGCCAGTTTCTTGAGCAGTGTCTGGTTGGCGTCGGAGTAATCCAGCAGGGTCATGCTCGTCGCGATGCGGAAGACCTTCTCAATCAGCGGCAGCAGACTTTGAATCAGCAGTCCCGCGAGGAAGGCCGCACAGGCATAGTACCCGGCCGCCTGCAGGGCGGTCATCCAGTTCGGAGGCTCGCCCAGGAAGTTCAAATAGGGCACCGACAAGGCCGTCAGGAAGACGACCGCCGCCGCCAGCGCGCTGACCTCCAGCAGCTTCATCCGGGTGCGAATCTCCCTCAGCGTAAAGCAGCAGACGGCCGCCCCGGAGATCATCGTGAGAAACAATCGCATCCCCTGCAACTGAACGGCCTGGTCAGGCTTGGGCCCCACGGCCAGCGAGGCGAGCACGCAGTACAAGGCGCCCATGCCGATGGCAAACCGCTGGTCATACGCGATGACGAGAACGATCGAGGTGAGGATCGCCGTGCCTACCCCCCACCCCAGGCCCCAGAGGGCGTCGCCGCTCGAAAGCGAGCCCAGTTTCGTCACCGCCAGCAGGGCCGGGAACATCACGACTAGCGCAAAGGCCTTGGCGTGATTGTGCAGCAGGCGGCTCTGGTAATGGCAGACATACAGACCGCCCCCCACCGCCGCGAAGACGACGATCGCCGCGGAGGCCGCCAGCGCACGGTATCGTCCCTGCTGCGCCAGGCCGAAGGACAGCACGCCGATGGACAGCGCCACGAACAGCAGCCAAAGCAGCAGGGAGACGATCACGTCGGCGTCGGCCCAGCGTGAGCACCACAGCGAACGCTCCGCTCCGATATTCCGGCGCACCTGGTCCCGCCGCGGGCTGGTTTTTCTAAGCAGCGCCATACCACCTGCCCGGCAGAAAATCGCCACGGAGACTTGCCGCCCGACGGCCTGCGTGTATCTGCTTGAATGCCATCACAATCGTTCGCGTTCTCCCCCGCGGCTCCTGGCCTCATGTCTTACTCGATAGGCCTCCACGATGTTCTGGACCAGGCGATGCCGCACGATATCGCGCTGGCTCAATTCCGCAACGCCGATGCCGTCCACGTGCTGGAGGGTCTCGATCGCCTCGACCATGCCGCTCTTCTGACTGGCGGCCAAGTCCACCTGGGTGATGTCGCCCGTGATAATCATCTTCGAGCCGTGCCCGAGGCGGGTCAGCACCATCAGCATCTGCAAGCCCGAAGTATTCTGGGCCTCGTCGCAGATGATGGTGGCCTCATTTAGGGTCCGACCCCGCATGAAGGCCAAGGGGATGATTTCGATAATATCCAGTTCCATGAACTTGCGCATCTGGGCGAAGTCCATCATGTCTTCAATCGCGTCGAAGAGCGGACGCAGGTAGGGATTGACCTTGGCGGCGATATCGCCCGGCAGAAAGCCCAGTTTCTCGCCGGCCTCGACCGCCGGGCGGGCCAGCACGATCCGCCGAATCTGGCGTTTCTTGAGCATGGAGACCGCCACCGCGACGGCCAGATACGTCTTGCCCGTCCCGGCCGGACCCGTGCAGAACGTCAGGTCGTTGTTGAGCATCGTCTCGATGTACTTCAACTGCCCCTCGGTCGATGGCTCGACCACCTTGTTGGAGAAGACCGTGATCGCCTGCTCGCTCTCTTCCTCTTCCCTGGCCGGTGCAGATCCATGCTCGACGAATTCGGTCACATTGTCCTCGGTCAGTTGCTGGTGTTTGAGCAGATGCTTTTGCATCAGGTCGATCACCTCGGCCGCCCGATGGACGCTCGCATCCGCACCGCTGATGTACAGATCCGACCGGCGCGCCGTGATCTGCACGCCCAAAGACCGACGCAGAAGACGAAGATGGTTGTCGGTAGGACCGAACAACTCCAGTTGTTTGGCCGGGTCTAATTGTACGGTTACTTCCAATGTCTGCCTGACTTGTTCTTTCTCGTGTCTCTACGCCGCCAATTTCAAGAATACATACGCAAACGGTGCTGCAAACAGCAGCGAATCGACTACATCCAATATACCACCGAAGCCCGGCACGCGGTTCGACGAATCCTTCTGTTGCGCATCGCGTTTGAGCATCGACTCGGCCAAATCGCTCCATTGGCCGATCACGGCCATACACGCCCCGAAGATCGGGGCGAGCCAGAGTCTCAGTATACCAAAAACCATGGCAAATGCTATACTTACAATCGTCGCGGCCACGATGGCTCCGGCCAGACCCTCCCAAGTCTTCTTCGGACTGACGCGAGGCGATAGCTTGTGCCTGCCGAACAGCTTGCCAAATGTATAAGCCCCGATGTCAGAACACTTTACGACAAAAATGAACGTCAAGATCGCCCAGGGGCCACCGTCAATGCGGATCCCAAGCATGAACGCCCCCAAAAGGCCGAGATACAGCATGGAAAAACAACTGATGCCGCAGTTGGCCAACGCGCCATCGTTGCCAAACTGGAAATGCTGCTGCAGTAGCATGGCGGCCAGCACAATCGCGACAACCAGGAGAACATACGTTCCCTGAGTGATGTGGATAAGCTGGGGCCAATACCAAGTCGTTGCCAGCAGCGCCAAACCGATGGCGGCGAGCGGATTGAGCACAACGAGCCCTTTGGCAGCGGCAAGTCTGGAAAGCTCGATGCCGCCGAGACTTAGGATCACGGCCAGCAAAACCGCCAGCAGCGTCGCCTGAACCCGGCTGTTGTCAGTAGTCGAAGCGGTCAGAGAACCATCAAGCCAACTGTCAAAAATGACAAGGCAAACGAGAAGGACGGTCATCAAGGACCCGAAAAGTAGTCTGTGCTTGAGCATGGCTCCGGATGCAAAAAACTCACTGCTACTGTATTCCGCAAGTCCCACGACCACGTGGTCATAGTATGTCATTACGAGTCGCCAAGCCGCACCCTCGAGTGCCATGCTTACGCTTGCGTGAGCATGTGTTGTCCGTCGGATGGAACATGTCTACCCGAGCGTAGACATGGCACCCAGCAATCTACCCACTGATGCTGCCCCGGCACCCGGCCGAAACGACCCCGTTCTTGTCCTGCTGAACGAAGTGAAGCATCTGGGCTCCGAGTGAAACGAATGCCTGTTATCGCGCTTGGCCCAGATCCTTCGCTGCCGCTCAGAGCCTGCCCTGAGCATAGCCGAAGGGATGACAGAACAGGCGTAACATGCGGCTGGTAACGGACTTACGGATGCGACAAGCCTTGGTCGCACGCGAAACGCGCCGGCGGCGTTCACGATCTTGCCATCTTCGCCGCCTGATCCAGGGCCGGCGAGCCTGGATCAATCGCACCAAACCTCCGATCTCGACGGGCATAGGCCAGAAGCGCGCTCTCCAGCGACTGTTCGTCAAACTCCGGCCAGAGAGTGTCGGTCACGTAAAACTCGCTGTACGAGATCTGCCACAGGAGGAAGTTGCTGACGCGAAGCTCGCTGGCCGTCCGGATCAGCAGGTCGGGATCGGCCAATTCCGCCGTGTACAGGTGCCCACTGATGCACTTCTCGTCAATGTCCTCCAACTCCAGGCGGCCCTCTTTATGGGCTTGTGCAATTGCTTTGGCGGCATCGACGATCTCCGCGCGGCCGCTGTAATTGAGGGCCAGGGCCAGCGCCATGCCCGTATTGTTCTTGGTCAGATCCATTGTCTCGTGAAGCGAGTCGCTCACCATTTCGGGCAATCCCGCCACTCGACCCAGATGAACCAGCTTGACGTTGTTTCTCATCAGGTTCGGCCGGATCGCGACCAAATAGTCGGCATAGAGGTGCATCAGGGCGTTGACTTCGGCCTTGGGCCGCTTCCAGTTCTCGATGCTGAACGAGTACAGCGTCAGCGATTGCATGCCGAAATCGACGCAGCACTGGGCGATCGTCTCCGCAGTCTTGGCCCCCTGCCGGTGCCCTTCGTAGCGGGGCAGATTCTTGCGCTGCGCCCAGCGACCGTTGCCGTCCATGATGATAGCGATGTTGCGGGGCAACTGCTCCGGGTCCAGCCCGAGCCGCTTCGCCGTCTCGCCGAGTTTCTGGTCCATGGTCTTCACTTGGGCAACGGAATCGCTCATAAACACCTATCGCCGGATGATGGTCTGGCTGCGCTTCGGCCCCACACCAATCATCTCGATGGGCTTGCCGATAATCTCTTCGATCCGCCGGACGTAAGCTTGCGCGTTCTTCGGCAGTTGCTTGAAGGCCGTCGCCTGGCCGATGTCGTCGTCCCAACCGGCCATCTGCTCATAGATGGGCTTGGCCTTGGCCAGCCTGTCGATGTTGGCCGGGAAGAACGTTCTTCTCTGGCCGTCGATCTCATAGGCCGCACAAAGGCTCAACTCCTTCAATCCGCCGAGCGTGTCCAAATGCAGCATCGCCAGGGAATCGATCGATCCGATCCTGACGCTGTAGGCGGCGGCGACGACGTCGAACCACCCGCACCGGCGGGGCCGGCCCGTCGTCGTGCCGTACTCGTGGCCCTTCTCGCGAATATACTGGCCGATCTCGTTGTCCAGCTCGGTCGGGAACGGCCCCGCCCCCACGCGAGTCGTATACGCCTTGGCCACGCCGATGTACTTATCGATCATGCGGGCGGGCACGCCGCAGCCGGAGGGCACGCCCAGCGAGCTGGCATTGGAACTCGTCACGTAGGGAAACGTCCCGTGGTCCAGGTCGAGGAGAGACCCTTGAGCACCCTCGAACAGGACGGACTTGCCTTGGGCAATCGCCGCGTGGAGCCACTCCGTGGTATCCGTCACAAACGGCACAAGCCTGGCTGCATATTGCTTGCAGTTCTCCATGACGGTGTCCACACTCATCGGCTCGGCTCCATAAAGAGCGGCGAAGAGCTTGTTCTTGTACTCGAGAATGGTTTGCAGCTTCTTGTTCAACTCCGGCAGGTCGCGAAAATCGCTCATCCGCACCGCGTAACTGCGGCCCACCTTGTCCGCGTAACACGGACCGATGCCGCGAACGGTTGTGCCGAGCTTCTGCTTGCCCAGCGATTCCTCGCGCAACTGGTCCTCTCGCTTGTGGTAATCCAGGACGACGTGCGCGTTCTCGCTGATGAGCAGCCGGTCGTCCAGCGTGATGCCCCGCTTGGCCAGACCGTCAATCTCGCTGATCAGCACCGCCGGGTCCACGACAACCGCGTTGGCGATGATACAGACGACGCCGGCCCGAACGGAACCGCTCGGGAGCAGGTGCAAGGCAAAGCGCTCGTCGCCGATCACGACGGTATGGCCCGCGTTCGAGCCGCCGCCGTAACGGACCACGATGTCGCTGTTTTCCGCCAGGATATCGACGACCTTGCCCTTGCCCTCGTCGCCCCACTGCAAACCGACTACGCAAATATTCATAAGGAGATACTCGTACTTTCCAACCCACCCAGCCGTAGGTCATGCGTAGCATGGGCGCGAGCGCCCATGGATTCAGAATCACAGGCCGGATGCCCGTGCCACAAAAGACAAAACCATAGTAGGTTACGTGCGTAACCCCCGGCGGTCAACCAAATTATTCACGCCGCCAAGCCCAAGCCGGCGAACCGGAACAATTGTGTTGACAAATCCGACGGCGATGGCACAATAGAGAACAGTTGTTGAGACTGAGATAGACGGGCCGACGTTGATTTGCGCACCTTTGAGGAAGTGGATGCCTGTCGGCTCAGACGGTCGCTCGTTTGGCGGATGGGAGCAAGAGCGATGGTTCGCGGAGAGAGCCAAGGCGTGGGTGGCAAGCCGGATACGCGTCGGCCGCAGTCGTGTCCTACCCCAATTATCGGTCACCCTTCATCCAATACCAATTCCCACGGCTTCACGCTCATTGAACTACTTGTAGTGATTGCGATCATCGCGCTGCTTCTGGCGATCTTCATCCCGGTGATGCATACGGCGCGTGAGCGTGGCCAGCGTGTCGTTTGTCTGAACAACCTCCGGCAACTCACCTTGGCGTGGGTCGCTTACGCCGATGAGCACGACAGCAGGCTCGTTGGCGGCCACGCTCTTGGCTTCATTGCGTCGGGCCGGTGGAAACTGGAAGGTTGGGCGGGCACGGCCTTCAACTATCCCCCGAGCCGGGCCGCCTTCTTCAGGAACCCCAACAAAGGTCCCCTGTGGCCATACCTTCAGGACGTCGACGTTTACCGCTGTCCACGGGGCCGGACTGGCCACGTAATCACGTACTCGACCGTCGTCTCTGCAAACAACATGACCCAGGTGGAAGGAACCTACGTGCCCGACAACTTTGCAGGCTGGGAGCTGACGGGAGTAGGTGTACGTGTGGGCAGCACCATACTGAAACTGACTAAGCTCACCGACATTGTCAGTCCCGGAGCTGCGGCTCGGGCAGTCTTTGTCGACATGGGCCAGACGCCGGGCAGCTTCGATTTCTCCGTCCAGTATCTCTATCCCAAGTGGCACTACAGCGCCCCTCCCATATGCCATGCCGATGGCACCACGCTTTCGATGGCGGACGGGCACACGGAGTACTGGAAATGGAAGGGCCGTGAGACCGTGGAAATGCCCCGCAAGTTGTCATCCGTCCATGACATATGGGCCGAACACATGGAAAAGGAGGACTACGAGCCGCAGACCGAGGACGGTCTATATGATCTCCAGAGGCTGCAAAGAGCGACGTGGGGCCGGCTCGGGTATTCGCCTGGGAAAGCTCCGTAGCACCGGATTGGCAGGTCGCACGATTGAGAAAGACACAATGTGTGTCTTTGGTTGTCATCATAGCTTCATCGTTGAAAGGCACTGATATGGCACCGTCCAAGGGACATTCTGGAAAAGCCCTGCTGCTGGGGCTGCTCTGGGGGCTTTGGTTCTGTGCGGCCACCTGGGGCGTCGAGTTTGCCGGCGGGACCGGCGAGCCGAACGACCCTTACCAGATCGCCACGGCCGAGCAACTGCTCGCCATCGGCTCGGGTCCGCACTTGACCGAGAAGCACTACGTGCTGGTAGCCTCTATCGACATGTCCGGCACGACCCTGTCCTGGCCGGTGGCCGGTTGGTTCCTGGGCACCTTCGATGGAAAGGGCCACACGATCCGGAACCCGCGAATGCAGGGCGGTTTCGGGCGTCTGTTCGATACGATTGATGCCCACGCCGAGGTCAGAAACCTTGGTGTTGTGGACGTCCAGATGACGGGTACGCCGAATCCCGCGGCACTCGCTTCCTGGAACTCCGGCAGCATCGTCAATTGCTACAGCACGGGGACCGTCACCGGCACGGGCGGTTTTGCGGGAGGACTCGTGGCGGTGAACACGGGGACGGTGACCAACTCCTACAGCACCGTCAAAGTCACGGGGGGCGGCACGGTTGGCGGACTGGTGGCACAGAACTTCGGCACCATATCCGGCTGCTACTCGACCGGTGCGGTGACGGGGAGCACCGTTGTCGGCGGGCTGGCGGGATTCAATGGCGGCGTGATCACGGCGAGCCATGCCGTCGCCACGGTGACCGCCCTGTCCATGTGGGCCGGAGGGTTGGTGGGAACCAACGGCGGCAGGATCATGGACAGTTACGCCCAGGCTACGGTGACGGCGCAATACGACTTGGTCGGCGGACTGGTGGGACAGAACAGCACCCTCATCTCCGGCTGCTATGCCACCGGCAGCGTGACGGGACAGAATGAAGTCGGCGGGCTGGTCGGATCCAACCTGGGCCTGATCACTTCGAGCTATTCCGATGCCACGGTCGTCGGTTACGGCCGCAGCGCCGGTGGACTGGCCGGAGACAGTCGCGGCGCCATCTCCGCCTGCTACTCCACCGGCAGCGCGGAGACGGGAGATGAAGCCGGCGGCCTGGTCGGCAGTAACAGTGGCAAGATTTCCATGAGTTATTCTGTCGCACCGGCGCTGAGCTACGGCTGGTACGCCGGCGGGCTGGTCGGGCGAGGCTCGACCGGCACCAGCAGCGTCGTCGGGGGCTGCTATTTCCTCGCCCCCTCCGAGGGTGGCGGGCCGGACAACGGAATCGCAAGCCCCCTGACAAGCGCCCAAATGAAACAGCAGGCCAGCTTTGTAGGCTGGGGTTTCTGGGGGACCGCGCTGGACGGTGCGAACGCCCCGTGGTTCATGCCGGCACACGCTTATCCGGTCCTGGTCTGGCAGACGGAGATTACCGGCCTGCGAACCGTTCCGAACGTGGCGGGTCTGTCTCTCGATGAAGCGAAGGCGGCCCTGACGGCCGCGGGATTCGTGCCGGGCAGTGTGCGCTACGATTGGGATCGGACCCTTCCGGGCGACCACGTCGTCTACGCGACTCCTTATCCCCTCGCGGCTGCCGGGTCGGCGATTGATCTGGTCGCCAGTTCCGGCGGGTTCTACAACTGGGCCACAAACACCGGCGTGGGAACGGCAGACCATCCCTATCGAATCGAGACCGCCGGCCAATTGGAGTCCCTGATCGACCACCCGGAGCTTTGGGATAGGCAGTTCGTATTATCGGCCGATCTGGACATGAGCGGCCGGACGTATTCAAAGGCCCTGATCGCTCCCGATGTGGAGGACTCCAGGGGCGGCGGTTTCCAGGGCACGCCTTTCAGCGGCACCTTCAGTGGCCAAGGCCACGCAATTCGAAACCTGACCATCGACCCGGCCGGTGTCGTCCATGACTACGTGGGCCTGTTCGGCATGATCGCTCAAGGCGGCAGGATCGACAACCTCGATGTGCTGGACGCCGACATCACCGGCGGGACCGGAACGAACAGTTATGTCGGCGCGGTGGCCGGGTACAACGCCGGGACGATCACCGATTGTTCCGCAACAGGCATGCTTGAGGGTGGCAAAGGGGATGGCCTCGTCGGCTTCAATGGCGGCAGCCTGATTAACTGCCACGCGGACACGACACGGATCTGATGGCCCGAAGACTCTTGGACCAAAGGACTCGCAGACTCGGAAGCGGGTCAAAATCGCGTGCGGCGGGAGCTTGGCTCGGGTAAGATGGCGGTGTATGGCAAAGAACAAGCCGGTCAAGGCCGCCACAGCACAAGACGAAGGACGGGGATCAGCGAGCGCCGCGCCCGGACGCTTGCGCGGGTGGCTGGGCTTGGGGATCGTGCTGGCCGCTACGGCGTTTCTGTATGCACCGGCGCGGAACCACGCCTTCACGAACTGGGACGACGACCGGCAAATCACCGCCAACCCCGACATCCGCGACCTGTCGCCGCAGAGTGTTCGCAAGATGTTTTCCAGCTTCTATGTCTCGCTCTATCAGCCGCTGACCTCGCTATCCTTCGCGGTGGAGTACCGCCTCTTCGGACTCGATCCGCGCGTCTATCACACGACCAACGTCCTGCTGCACCTGGCGAATATCCTGCTGGTTTACGTGTTGGCCCGGTCACTGTCGCAGAATGGGTGGATTGCCGTGGCGACGGCGGCCCTGTTTGCAGTCCATCCCCTGCAGGTCGAGGTGGCGGCGTGGGCCTCCTCGCTGAGCATCCTGCTGTCCTCGCTGTTCTACCTGGCGACGCTGATCGCCTACGTGGCCTACGCCAAGTCGGGCAAGGCGCGCTACTTCGCGGCGGCGCTGGCGCTGTTTGTGCCGGCCCTGGGGGCCAAGACGACAGCGGCCACCCTGCCGCTGGTGCTCATAGCGATCGACGTGTACCTGCAAAGGAAGGTCAGTTGGCGAACCGTCTGCGAGAAAATCCCCTTTTTCCTGCTGGCCGCCGTCTTCGGCTGCATCACGATGTTGGCCCGCAGCGGCGTGAGCCGCGTCCAGGACTACGCGCTCAAGTATTCCCTCGTGCAGAGGATCTGCATCGTGTGCTATTGCTGCCTGTGGTACGTGGGCAAGCTGGTCTTTCCGGCGGGCCTGTCCGCCTTCTATCCGTTTCCGGTCAAGACGGACGGCTGGCTGCCGGTCGTTTTCTATCTCGCTCCCGTCCTGCTGATCGGCCTGGCGGTGGGGATCTGGCGCGCCGGCCGCTACCGGCGGCTTCTGGCCTTTGCGGCCCTGTTCATGTTGGCCTCGCTGGTGCTGGTGGTCCAGATCATCCCCGTCAGCGAGCTGATGGTCTGCGACCGCTACGCGTACCTCCCGTGCTTCGGGCTGTTCTTTCTGGCGGGGACTCTGGGCCACAGGATCGGTTCGCAAAGCCCGGCCCGGATGCGCGGGATGGTGGTCGCCCTGGTGCTGGTCCTGGCGGCGCTCGGCGTTGCGACGCAGCGGCGCGTCGGCGTGTGGCGGAACAGCCTGACACTGTGGAACGACGTGATCGGCAAGCGCCAGGACCTCTGGGTCGCCTACCAGAATCGCGGAATGGCCGAGTACGAGACGGGCGACCGCAAGGCGGCCGTGGCGGATTGCGACGCCGCCCTGCAGCTCAACCCCAAGGCAGACAAGGCGCTGAATATCCGCGCCGCCTCTTATGTGCAGATCGGCGACCGCGCGGCGGCCCTGCGCGACTTTGACAGTGCGATCCGGCTGAACCCCGACAGCAGCTACTTCGTCAACCGGGGCATCCTGAAACGCGGCACCGGGGACTTGGCCGGTGCCCTGAAGGACTTCAGCACGGTCATCGAACTCAACCCGCGTCATGCCGGGGCCTTGTGCGAGAGAGCGGACACGTACCGGATGCAGGCGAACTGGGCCAAAGCCATTGCAGACTATGAGGCCGTTCTGCGGCTCAATCCGGCCCACGCCTACGCCGCTTTTCTCCTGGGGGCCATGCGGGTGGAAACGGGCGACAACGAGAGCGCCGCGGCCACGTTGAACAAGGCCCTCGCGCTCGGATACCAAGACTGCGGTCCGGCGTATTTCCTTCTGGCCCAAGCCTATCAGAAAATGGGCCGGATGGACCTCGCGAAGGAGGCCCTGCGCCGCGCGCAGGAGCTGGGATACAAGGGGCCGCAGACGGAATCACGCCAGACGCAAGGGAACCAACGGCCGTAGCACGGCGCTCGAAATCCGAAGCACGACAACTCCGCCGCGGGCGGATGCCAGTTGCCCCGCATCGTCCGGGAAATTCGAATTTCGGATTTTTGGTCTGCCGGCGCGACATAAGCGCAGGTGCAGAAAGGCTCTCCAACCGGTGTCTGCATCGGTCTTGCCCTGTGCTGCACTGCAAAGGCAGGGGTCGTGCCCGGATGTCCGGGGCTTCACGCCGGGGCTACGTGATCTGCGCCACGAGGTGGTCCACGATAGGCTTTAGGTTGTCATACTGGCGGTCGCTCAACTTGCAGTGAACCAGTCTACCGGATTCGTTCTTGTAGGCGATTGTGAAAAGACCCTTGGTCTCGAAGTAGGTCTTGTCGATCTTCTCGATGGCATCGTAGGGGATTCTTCTCCTCCCGGCTACGATCAGAGCATCCTCGGCGGCCACGAGCTTGCGGTTCCGGATCGCGTACCAATACGCGCCGATGAGTACGGCACCCACAGCAAAGAACGGCGGCGACTTCTGGTTGAATACGAGCGTGCCGTCCGGATGACCCTGCTCGGTCGTGTGCTTGGCGATGAATTCCTGGTTGACGCGGCCATCATAGGCGAACCACAGCGCGAACACGATGCACGCGGCAATACCGATGAGAAAGCTGTTTCGCTTGTACTTGCTCAATGACGCTTCGATAGCCATAAGACTCCTCTCCACCTAGCTCCTACTACCACGGTGCCACTTGATGGCAAAAGGTCGGTTCGCCTCTCGAAATCCGAAGCACGGAGCCCGAAATCCGAAACAAATCCAAAATCCGAAGGTCCAAAACGCTGTCGCCGACCGCAGTCCCGTTTCGAATTTGGGGTATTCGGTCCTTCGTGCTTGTTTCGGACTTCGACATTCGGATTTCGAATTTGACTCCGCGACGGAACCTTGGGGCACAAAGACCTTTGGGCCGACAGACGAGTCTATCTTGCGCTGTGGGCTCCTACGGCGACCGCCGCTGGGCGATCACTTCCGTCAGCGGCTGGACAAAGTGGCGGATGATCCGCTCGTTCATAAGCTCTTCGGCCAACTGGCATTGACGCTCGAACGAGACCACCGGATCGAATTGCTCGTTGCCTTTGGGATACTGGCGAACCGTCAGCGACAGAGTAATCGCCTCGTCGCGGTTCTGCTCTTTCTCGCCGGGCTCGAAAATGCTCGTCTTGGACTCGATGCTCACGCGGGCCTGGGTGTACTCGTCCGCCGACAGCGTGACGACCATCGACGGTGAGTACACGATCGGCTTGACTTGCGGCCAGTCCAGCAGCCATCCGAAGGCGCTCGAGGCGAACAGGGCCTCGGCAATGACCTCGTCGTGATTGCCCGCACAATCGAAATCCATCGCAAACGTTACGTCGATGGAATCGACGTCGAGCGGGGTTACGCCGAGCATGTACGGCATGAGATCCAGGACCAGCTTGTCCTGCTGATACACATCCTCCACACTCGACGGATTCACGGCGCCGGAGCCAATGCGGTCCGTCTCCAGACTCACCCACCGGGATTGCCCCGACACGGGGTCCTCCTCAATGCAGTATTCCCCACTATCCCGCCGGGAAAACCGCCCCATCGTGGGAAACTGCTTCTGGATGCGCTCGAAAAAGGTCAAAATCGTATCCCGCGACGTGGGCAGATCCAGTTCCGTGTTCACATACATATCGATGTAGAAATCGTCGCAGAGAGAGCTATAACTATCCGCCGGCATGAGGGAAAGAACCCTCCACAGAATTCTTTCGGTATCCAGTCGAGCCGTGAAGCACCCGGACTTCGGGCCTATGCCGGCTCATTTCTTGTCATTATACGATCAAACCGTAATTTCCCTATACTATTTTCAGCACGGGATGGAATTCTAACCTGCTTTCTTCAAAGAAGTTGCCCCGATCTCAGTTGGAGGTGCGATGGCCACTCCAAGCTGAATCCTACGCGCTCTTGACCTTCCTGGCAACACCTTGTTCCTGAGTTTCATCCTGTAATTTGGCCTCCAGCATCCACAATTGCTGATGGCCC